>DBZZ01000066.1:6803-7081 GCA_002311315.1 Methylococcaceae bacterium UBA1147
TGAAGGGTGAACTGATTGGCATCAATACAGCGATCCTCGCCCCCTCTGGCGGGAATGTGGGCATTGGGTTTGCCATACCGACCAATATGGCGCTTCATTTGATGAAATCGCTGATCGAGTACGGTGAAGTTCGCCGCGGCCTTCTGGGTGTTACGGTGCAGGATCTGACTGCGGAACTGGCCCGGGCCTTTAACCTCGAAAACCGTGCGGGTGCCGTGATCAGCCGCGTGCAGCCCGAATCACCGGCCGAACGCGCAAGGCTGGAACCCGGCGACATC
>DBZZ01000083.1:0-3909 GCA_002311315.1 Methylococcaceae bacterium UBA1147
TCTCTTATTTCAGGCCCGAAAACTGTCCCATTTTTGCTGACGTCCGACAACCAAAACCGTCCCATTTTGCTGAAGTCCAACAGTAGCCTAACCGGCCGTTTCCAGACAGCTGGCGGAACCAAGCGTTCGGAAGCCTCCCGGATCTGTCCGGTATTGCTGAATTCCAACAGGCCGGGTAGTATCGCCTTGGCGAGGGGGAAAGCGTTGGCTGAGCGACGGAATCTCGTATTCATCTTGACCGACCGGCAGCGATTCGACACGATGCGCTGCTACGGAAATGATTGGATTCAAACTCCCCACCTGAATGCTTTAGCCGAGCAGAGTGTTGTCTTCGAGCACGCTTACGTGACACAGCCGGTTTGCGCACCGGCCCGCTCGTCGATCATGACCGGACTGTACCCACACGCGTCCGGTGTGCCAAGAAACCAATTAGTTATGCCCGACCACGTACAAACGCTGGCCGAGATGGTTTCGGACGAGTACTACTGTGGCCACGTTGGTAAGTGGCACCTGGGCAACGAAATAATCAGGCAACACGGCTTCAACGAGTGGGTCAGCTTCATCGACACACTGTGGCGCGATCATCCAAGAACGGAGCATCTGGGTCTCTTCTCCGATTACCACGAATTCTTGTTGCAGAAAGGATTGGAACCGGATCTAGACGCGCCAGGCGGCAAGATCTTTTCGGACACCCTGCGCGGGAACCTACCGGTCAATCTGCAGATGGCCTCTTTCGTGACCAGTAAGGCAGTCGATTTCATTGAACGCAACAGCGGCCGGCCTTTCATTTTGTATGTCAGTTTGCTTGAGCCCCATCCCCCGTTTGCGCGGCCGCACAAGGACGTCTACGACCCCGCGACACTCCCCGTCGATCCGACGTTCCTGAAGAAACCCAAAGGGGCGTCGCTGTTCAACCGAGTTCGATCTGATTACTACATGAGTATGAGTAGTCTGGGCGAAGACGCGATTACAGAGAGCGAGGGCTATGATCTGACGACTGAGACAGGGTGGCGGCGTCTGCGCGCAAACTACTTCGGCAACGTCACTCCCATCGACAATGCTGTAGGGAACATCGTCGGCGCACTCGGACGCACCGGTATTGCCGACGACACGGCCATCGTGTTCACGAGCGAGCATGGGGACATGATGGGTAGCCACGCAATGCTCAACATGCGCAATTTCTATGAGGCGGCCTCTCGCATCCCGCTCTTGATCCGCGTGCCGTGGCTAATGGCCAATGGGACGATGATTCCCGGCAATTTCTCACAGATCGACCTTGTGCCAACGCTCCTCGGAATCTTGGGCGAACCGGTCCCGGACCACCTCCAGGGCGTTAGCCGCGCCGAGGTCCTGCAGGGGGATGCGACTCTTGAGGACTCCGATGTCGTTATCCAACTTAATGGCCTTCCCTATCGCGACATGATGAGGGCCGCGAATAGCTCCGGCGCCGCCCGTCGGCAGCGGGAACTCATCAATCACCTGAATACACTGCCGCGCAGATCAATAGTCACTGCGGATCGCTGGAAATTGAACCTGAGCGTGGCAGATGAGGGTGAGCTTTTCGACCTGAACGCCGATCCCAACGAGTTCGACAATCTCTTCGCAAATCCCTCGCATCAGGACCGTATCAGGCACATGGCCGTCAAACTTCGCCTCTGGCAGAACGAAACCGGCGATTCTGCGCCGCTGCCGAGCGTTTGACGGGCAGTCCAGACCCAGGTACCCCGGCAATTTCGACAGCACTATTTCCAACTGCTCGACTTCAGCAAATCATCGGAGACAGACTGTTGGTTAATTAGGCCGATTCACCGACCTGTTTGTACCGCTCTGGTTGTTGCTGCGTCGACCAAAGTCGGGATGCCTCTCTCTGTTCATTATGCGAGATTGCGCCGTGCTGGAATCCCGGAGGCGCACGTTACTGGGAGTGGGAACCAGGTTCAGACTGACCTAAAACGGGCTTTTGGCAGCAGCCCCACATCAATGGTCCGATTCAGGCGTTCGCGCATTGGTTCAGCATTTCGACAGATTTTTCTGTGATAAGTAATCCCGCGTTCTTCGCAAGTCGACTCGAAAAGACGGAGCGGTGGGTTTCGTAACCGCCTTCATCGAACGCGTGTTCTGTCGGCACGTATCCGCAGTACCCGTTGCTCAACTCTGAAACGAGTGTTACCTCGAACGGAGATCGTTCTTTTATTTCTAGCCCGAACTCCACGAAAAGTTCGGCCGGGTTGGTGGAGATGGCAACATTCGAGAACGCGATCGCCCCTACTTCGACCATGCAAGACGTTTGGTCGCCCCTGCTGGCAACCGCATTGCGCTCTGCCGTCCACCTAGCGCGGTCCACATCCTGGATTTCCACGGCGTCACCGCGGCACATGTCATCACAGAAATGGGATTCAGACATTGGTCGGTCGGGAATCTCGATCAACTCAGTCGCGAATTGAAGGCCCGTAATTTCTTTTCTGGGAGCAGTTGGGAGATGGTCGAGCAATGCTGACGCCAGCTCAGAGCCTATGCTCCAGGCTGCTGCTGGACCATCAATCGGAGCGGGCTTGTCGGGGTCCTGCCATGCGGTGTTGCCGCCGGCCCCGGCGAGGTACACCGTTGGCACGGGTACGCCCAGCCTGTCCCGCAAAACGTCCCCGAAGCGACCGCCAAAATCACGGTGAAATACCGAAGATTCCGGTCTGCCCGGAACAGGGCTGCCGCCCACAACATGGTTGTGAGCTGAAAAACTAGTGATCAGCGCAATCGGCGCATTATCGGGGCTTTCGAACAGGATGTATCCCAGTTCGTTGTCTGTGGGCCCGGCCGCGGGAAAAGACGGATCCCGTGAATTTGAAAAAACCATTTCTACGGTGCCGTCCGGCCGAAGATAACGCCTGTTGAACGTAATTCCCGACGTTGGTGCCTGCCCAGTCGCCACAAGTGCCGGTACCATCTGCTCTTTGGCTTTCGATACCGCCGTGGCAACGCAATCTGCCAGCATCTCGACGTATATCGGGTCTGGACCGTCGTTTTGCAGATAACGCCACCCGGGGGCTACCGAAGGAGCAACGTGAACGTGATTCGCGGCTATCGTGATGTTTTCGGCCGGTACGCCGCTCCGCACAGCGGCCAGTTCCCGTATCTCAAGGAAGTAACGACGGGCGATCATCGTTAGGTCGGTGGAAACAATCGCCCCGATTTCATTGCCATCGGTAAACACCGCGGCGTGAGCGAGCAGATCGCTATCCTCAGCCTCATCCCGGCGAAGCGCAGTGCCGCCCCAGCTCGCGGTGGCATCGGGAGTGATGTTCATGGTGCAGGCGCCAGCCCGCCCGGAATTAACGTGCGCCATTGATTTGTTCCTCACTGAACGATTGGGAGGGTTTGGAGCGCCAGGAGCTCTACTGCCAGTCTTCGTAGTCTGCCTTGCGCGTTTTCCTTGAGAACTGGAGATGGACTCCATCGGGGTCGTAGAAGCTGGCAATCGTCCGGCCAGACCGGGTCCCTTCCTGCGGGGTTACATGGAATTCGATGCCCAGGTAGTTGGCCTCGCGAAAAGCGACCTCAACATCCTCGACCTCAAGAGATATGTGGTCGATCCCGACCGGTTTTCCGGGCTCGGCCTGATGCAACTCCACGCCGAGAGGCACTCCCCCGTGATGGGTAGACATGTAGACCCCGTCCCCAGAGTCGTTTGTCCCGTCTGGAAAAAATCCAAGCTTTCTGTAAAACTCGACAGACCGGGTGATATCGCTAACCATCAGGTCCATGTGCTCAAGTCGGATCAGTCTCATCATCAACGCTCCATATTTGTAGAACTTGCCGCCGTCGGTCAGGTCGGTTGAGCACATAGGGTGCTCGTATGAAAGTGGTTAGTCAAAAATTGTTGGACTGCGCACGCTGGTGTGTCCCGGCGTATAT
>DBZZ01000083.1:4042-5417 GCA_002311315.1 Methylococcaceae bacterium UBA1147
CAGGTATTGACTTTGGACGATCGCCCTTCGAATTGCCGACGGTCGGGCTGTGGGTGATCAACGCGGTTTGGCCTGCGCAACTTCGTCTGCGGCATCAGAACGGATACGCGGAAACCCTTCACAAAGTGGCATTTGTGTGTGATGATTCCGCGGGTTCTGAGCAGTTGCGGGTTCGGGATCCCAAAGTTGACAACTAGCGGGGCTTGGAACCGAGAGGTTCAGTACCCTCGGGGAGTGGCGTGGCAAAGTTCATCGTACGCCGGTTTATTTTCGCCGTTATCACGGTTCTTGCCGCAACTTTTATCGTTTTCACCATGTCGAGACTGGTTGGCGATCCGCGCGACTTCCTGATCAGGCCGGAAGGGTACGGAATCTCTCCGGAGGCTTACGAAGCAATAGGCAAAAAGCTGGGACTGGACCGTCCGCTTGTCGTTCAGTACTTTATTTGGATTTCAAGGGTCACACAGGGTGATTTCGGCAAAACGTTGCTGACTGAGAGACCTGTTATCGATTTGTTCTTGGAAAAGGCACCGGCGACTCTCCAGTTGGCGGCCGTAAGCTGGATTATTGCGACCCTGGTCGGCGTGCCGCTGGGAGTGATGTCGGCCATCAACCGGGGTGGAGTATCCGATTACGTCGGACGAGGAATCGCTTTGTTCGGCCAGGCAATCCCGGTCTTCTGGCTCGGGATCATGGCGATCCTGATCTTTTCTGTTCAGTTGAACTGGTTGCCTGCCGGGTCAAAGGGCGCCCTGGATGCCGATTTCGGACAACAAGTCAAACACTTCGTCCTGCCTGCGATGGTACTCGGCTGGGGAGGTGCTGCAGGCTATCTGCGTCTGACCCGATCCTCAATGCTTGAAGTGCTGGATTCTGAGTACATCAAACTGGCCCGTGCAAAAGGCGTTTCGTCTCGCGCCGTGATCTGGAAACACGCTTTTCGCAACGCCATGATTCCCCCCCTTACGTTCTCGGCCCTGCTGCTAGCCTTCTTCCTGAACGGTCAGGTCATCGTCGAAGTAGTGTTTGGTTGGCCAGGGCTCGGCCGTTTAGCAACTGAAGCCGTGTTCCAGAACGACTTCAACACGCTGAGCACCTCGGTGCTCTTCTTTGCAGCCCTGTTCGCAACCATGGCATTCGTGGCGGACGTGCTTTACATGCTGGTCGATCCACGTATCAGGTATTCGGAGTAGACGTTGGACGATTCCCATTTGCGACTCGGGATACTCGACGAACGGCGTGCGTATTCACCGCTCCGATGTTTGAAGGCGGGCTGGGACTTCCTTCGCCGGTGGCCAGTGCTGCCCGTTGTCGTACTGGGCACACTTATCATCCTGACCATTTTCGCCAGCCAGATCGCGCCGCACAGTTTCCG
>DBZZ01000083.1:5500-5712 GCA_002311315.1 Methylococcaceae bacterium UBA1147
GGCAGCGAAACAGGCCACCTATCTGGATGGAGGACGGCGGCAGCGAGCGCATTCTGGGCGGCGACGTCGTGGGTAGAGATATCCTGTCGCGGCTGATACACGGTGCGCGAGTATCGGTCATGGTCGCTGGCATTTCCCTGGTAACGGGGGCCATTTTCGGTACGGCACTCGGCCTGATCGCCGGGTATTACGGCGGCCTGATCGACGAGGTG
>DBZZ01000048.1:0-2661 GCA_002311315.1 Methylococcaceae bacterium UBA1147
GACAATCTCTTTGAGAGTGCTTACTTCAAGAAAACTAAGCTGTACTTGGACATTAAGACGTGGTCTCAAGGTAAGCTGAAACGTGAGATCCTTTTCTGCTAAGCAAGGAAATATACTCGAATTGTTGCAATATTCTACCGTAGATGGTACAAAGCGCCGCTACCCATAGTTAGTGCCGGTCTCCAGTGTGAACAGCACGGCCAGTTCTAAAGAGAACAATAAGCCGACCAGCCCGCCATTAACACCCAACGCTTCTCATACAGACCACCCTGCCCGGTATAGCTTCGACCTGATTGCGGTTGACCTTCCGCCTTGCAGTCAGCGGTAAGAACGGTTGGATGAAAACCTAGTGTGGCGAGTAGTTATCTGCTCACACACGGTGTTTTAGCGGTCTGCTAACCACCTTAACGAATATACCCCAGTGGATTTTATTTATGAAAGCTAAGAAATTTTTCCTGGCCCTGTTGTTTCTGGATGCCTGTGTTTTCCTTTCAGGACTGGCATTGGCTGGTGGCCAACACTCTGTGGCAGATTTCGAATCCTATGTCGCCCATCAGCTACCGTAGATACAGCCGCCGGAATTGAAAAAGAGTTTACGGAGAAAGCCTCCGGGGGTGGTGTCTCTGTGGCTGAGGAAAAGGATCGTGATCTGGCCGCATATTTCCAACCGGTGCGAATCCTATGCCTGGCCGGCGCTGGTGAAATACCGGCAGTTCATGAACCGCACCGACGCAAGTTGATCAATATGCCACCATTGAGATTCAATCTTGATGAAAAACCCCGCCAGATTTGAATCTGACGGGGTTTTTGCTATCCATTTCAGGGCCCCGAAAAATACAGCGACCCTTCGAGCAATACTGGTTTTTACCCCATGGGATTGCCGAAATAGATTTGATGCAGGGATTGCGGATATTCTGAGGGATTCAGACCATCTTTTTCCAGGTTGTTGTCTCACGAAACCATCCCTTTAGCCTCCGCTTCCATAAAATCGGATAGCGTTTGGCTAAAACGTCCATCAACAAATCTGGAAATATCCCAGTCATTTGGCCCGCAATCTACTGCTTTGTAGGTTCTCTCAGACATCATCAATTTCCTTTACGTTTTAGAGGGTATTTAGGGATTGCCCCCACAAGTTGTCAGTAAATCGGCGGTTTGTTACGGGCACAAAAAAACCCGCTCGGCGTATGCTAAAGCGGGTTACGGATACCTTCGCCCCTCTTTAGTCAGTATTTGTATAGCGCCCTGCAAGCTGAGATCAAATCAGCGCATGGTTTTCAGGAGATGCCACCCTACCCATGAGTCAATTGGTTTTCATGACTGTTAAACCCCTCACGCAGGACGGAGTTGCTCACTAAAATCCTGATTGAATTACACGGATTCTAAGAAAGATCTAGTAAGCCTATATTGTTTGTGGAGAAAAAGGCTTATTCACAATTCCTGCGGATAACCTTGTGGATCCATCCCTGTAAAGGATGCACAAAGGCTTATCTTTATTGTTTTCGTATCAGCTTGTGTATTTTTTGTACAGCCTTTCTTTATGGTGATAAATCAATTAGGTAGAAGTCACCATTGGAAGTCACTTTACTTTTCGGCAAAGCCTCTCAGACAAGAATAGAGCCATGTAACCCATTTGTGTAAATTTCCGCGTTCTAGAATGGGGTTTGTCGGGATATCTCTCAATTAGGGGGGAAGATGACCGCATATATAGATGCTGAAGGGCTAGTCGTTAAGGCACGGGCCTCTTGCTTTGAGCGATCTGACCGTATACTGGCTAAAGCACGAAGTGCATCGGCTTTCCTCTTCTTTCTGAGACAAGCATGTGAAACGAATGTCTAAGGATACGGGTAAAGATAAAGCTGCAACGGGAGAAACCATGAAAAAATTTCTGGCGTTTCGCATTGACCGTAAGAACGGCCGACATCAGGCAGGATTCGAGAGAATCACTCTGGATGAGTTGAGTGATGGTGACGTGGTGATCAGGGCACTGTATTCCAGTATTAATTACAAAGATGCGCTTGCCGCAACCGGCAGTGGGAATATCGTGCGTAAGTTTCCGCTTGTAGGTGGCATTGATGTTGGCGGCATTGTTGATCACTCCGATGTTTCAAAATTTAGCGCGGGTTCTCCGGTGCTTGTATGCGGCAGCGGATTATCAGAAACTCTGGATGGGGGCTATGCAGGCTATGTTCGCGTCCCGTCAGATTGCGTCGTTTCTCTTCCGTTCGGGTTAAGCCTATTTGAGGCCATGGCAATTGGTTCCGCTGGCTTTTCCGCAGCGCTGGCTTTGGACACCATGCAGAACAATGGTCAGACCCCAGAGCTGGGTCCTATTCTTGTCACCGGCGCCAGCGGTGGGGTTGGAAGCTACTCGGTCGATTTGTTATCGGGTCAGGGCTACCAGGTGGTTGCTGTCACGGGAAAACCACAGTCCCGTGATTATCTTGAATCTCTCGGTGCCAGCAAAGTCCTGTTTCGTCAGGATATTAAAATGGGCAGCCGTCCATTGGAGAAGGGGCTCTGGGGTGGTGCGATCGACAGCGTCGGTGGTGAACTGCTAGCCTGGTTGACCCGAACCGTAAAACCCCGGGGTAATATTGCGTCGGTCGGACTGGCTGGCGGGGCCAACCTGAAAACGACAGTCATGCCCTTTATTCTTCGTGG
>DBZZ01000048.1:2780-6136 GCA_002311315.1 Methylococcaceae bacterium UBA1147
TCCATAATGAGATTCCTTTGGAGCGGATTACTGATTTTTTCCAGGATTATCTGCACGGTAAGGTTACCGGCCGTACCGTGGTTAAAATCGCCGAACATTGACAGGGTTCCAGATGCTGCTCACAGATCCCTGCATGCATCATTGTCCGAGGCTCCCAGGTGCCTGGAACCTCAGGGTTCCGGTGATGGCTTCGGGCAGGCGGGGCAATAAAGAGCGCGGGATCAGGAACGTGGACAGATTAAAAATGTCAGAAAATATCCGTTGACGGCCAATTGTCGACTTCAGGTATTCATGCCCGCTGGAACCGCCAGTACCAATTTTTGTTCCCACCATGCGATGAACCATCAATGCATGCCCGTTTCGCCATACTGTAAGTTGCTCGTCGATGTCCATGAGACTGGTTAATAAATCAAAGGGAAGCTGTAACATGGTTTCGTCACGGTACAGGTGGACAAATAATGCGGCAAGTGTCGAGGTCTGGCTTAACCGGAACTGCCCCTTTTGCTGTTGCTCTAGGTAAAGCTTCGTGTCGAACAGGCAATCAAAAGCACGTCGGGTGTTTTTCAATTCGTGAAGCTGGTGAATTTTCTCACTTTCGTCCAGCAATGAATTGTTACGGATCGTGCGTTCGTCCTGGAGAAGCATGTTGCCAACGGCCTTACGGTATGTACGCCAGAAGTCAAAATCCCCGAATTTCAGAAAAGGCATCCTCTGAAACCATGCGTCGATTAATTCAAACAGCGATTTTTGTTCGGCGATCTGATGCAGATGACAACGGTCGGATTCACTGAATCTGCCGAAATTGACAGGCTTCAGGTCGTGTGACAGACCTAGGCGTAGTTCGATTTCCCGAAACTGAACACTTTGAAACCCCGAGGCCGGGGTTAGGGCATCGCGAAAGTCTAGAAAGTCTAGCGGCGTCATCGATTCAAGGATATTGAATTGTTGGTTGATGAGCTTTTGGATACCCACGATCCTTCGCAAACGGCTGACAACTGTATACAGGTCTTTTTCAGTCAGGGGGGACTTCGCAAACAGTTCCTGAATCGATGCCAGTTCGAACAGAATCTGTTTAAACCAAAGTTCGAAGGTCTGGTGTGTGATGATAAAAAGAACTTCTTCATGGGCCAATCGGCCACGCTTCGCACTTTCCGGGTGCTGGGCGTTGAGAATTGAACCCAGACACAGGTAATCGAAATAATAAAGAGGTTGATCATTCTTTTTCATAAGCCGTTCCTGGGTCCAAAGTTGTAGCCCGCTTTAAGATAATAGAGGCTTGTTGGTCGGTAGATACAGTGATTTTTCATCCGTCTTCTTTATTAGGAGCCGTGGTTTAGCGCAGGGCAGTCGTACCATCGTGTTGAACTCCAAGCATCCCAGTCCAGTCTAAAACCAGCCTAGCTCCTGAACAGGAGCGGACTGGTAAAATGGTTGACCGAATTATCATCAGGAGAGTTCAGGTAAGTTTTCACCGGCATACAATATTTAACGAGGACTGAACAGGTGGAAAATCGATGGGCAGTCAAATTCACGCCGGGCTTCGCGGCGTTTCAGTTGGTAAGACAGCGATCGCAACCGTAGGAAGAGAAGGTACTAGTCTGTCCTACCGGGGTTACGACATCGTTGATCTCGCTCACCACTCGGTTTTCGAAGAAGTTGCCTATCTTTTAGTGTACGGAACTCTTCCGACATCCAAACAGTTGTCGGATTATGTCGACCGGCTGGTTTCGATGCGGACTATTCCGAACAGCCTTAAGGATGTTCTGGAACGCATTCCAGAGTCGACATCTCCAATGGACGTAATGCGAACGAGCTGTTCGATGCTGGGTACACTGGAGCCCGAAAGATCTCCCTCAGAAACAAATGCCCAGGGAATCACAGACCGTCTGCTTTCCGTTTTTCCGGCGATGCTGGCCTACTGGTTTCACTTTGCAACAACGGGTAAAAGGATCGGTACACAGAGCGACGAGCGAAGCACCGCAGCCTATATTCTGCAACAGCTACTGGGCAAAAATCCGAGTGAAACGCGGCGGAGAGGGATGGACGTATCGTTAATCCTTTATGCCGAGCATGAATTCAACGCATCGACTTTCAATGCCAGGGCCTGTGCTGCGACCTTGTCCGATACCTATTCGGCGATCACCAGTGCCATTGGCACGTTAAAAGGTCCTCTGCATGGGGGGGCGAACGAAGCTGCAATGAGTCTGATCGGCCGTTTCAAATCCCCCGAAGCGGCTGTCAATGAAGTCAATTGCTTGCTTGATCAGCATGCCAAAATCATGGGGTTCGGTCACGCAGTCTATAAAAAATCGGATCCCCGTAGTGCGCTGATTAAGCACTGGGCCCGGAAGCTGGCAGAAAATTCTGATCAAGGTCATCTGTTCCACATATCGGAGGCGATCGAAAAGCTGATGCGCGAGCGAAAAAATCTATTCCCAAACCTCGATTTTTACAGCGCTTCTTTTTATCACGTTCTTGGCATCCCAACACGTCTTTTTACTCCGTTGTTTGTTTGTTCGAGGGTCGCCGGATGGGGGGCTCATATTGTCGAGCAACGCAGTGACAACATGTTAATCCGGCCTGGAGCAGTTTATACAGGCCCGGTAAAACGCCGATATGTACCATTAGAAAGAAGAAGCTGAGATCCAGGAAGAGCCGAGATCATGAGCGAGGAACCGGTACCCGAAAAGCTGTTTGAGGAGATGGCAGACTACGTACTGGGCAACCCATCTGACGGCGAGGTGAGGCGTACTGCATGCTTTTGCCTGATGGATGCTCTTGGTTGTGGACTACTGGCACTGGGAGAGCCCGACTGTTGCCGGTTGCTTGGCCCAGTGGTAGCAGGAGCAGAACTGGACAATGGTGTCCGAGTGCCCGGAACGTCGTACCAACTGGATCCCGTTCAGGCAGCATTTAATATTGGGACAATGGTCCGGTGGCTTGATTTTAACGATACCTGGCTGGCGGCAGAATGGGGGCACCCATCCGATAACCTTGCTGCAATACTTGCGGTATCCGATTATGTCAGCCGCAACGCCATTGCCTTGAACCGGCCTGTTGTTAGCATTGGCTGCCTCTTGTCTGGCATGATCAAAGCTTACGAGATTCAGGGGGTCATTGCGCTGGGAAATGCATTTAACCGGGTTGGTTTGGATCATGTTCTGCTGGTGCGGGTGGCCAGCACTGCGGTAGTCACCAGCTTGCTCGGCGGTGGACGCAAGGAAATTATCAATGCGATATCGAATGCGTGGGTCGATGGTGCTCCGTTGAGAATATATCGCCAGGGAGCCAATACCGGTTCAAGGAAGAGTTGGGCAGCCGGAGACGCATCCAGTCGGGCGGTTCGTCTGGCTTTT
>DBZZ01000053.1:0-2443 GCA_002311315.1 Methylococcaceae bacterium UBA1147
GGATGTCGCCGGCAACGTGGCCGAAGGCGTGGCCGAGCTGCGCGACCTGCTGCGGCGCTTCGAGGACGTCAACATGCGCTTTGCAGAGGAGCTGGACGCCGACGAGATGGACGCGGTGATCGCCGAGCAGGCCGAGCTCCAGGAAAGGATCGATGCCGCCGACGCTTGGGATCTCGACCGCCGGATTGAAATCGCGATGGATGCGTTGCGCTGCCCGCCCTGGGACGCCAATGTAGCCAACCTGTCCGGCGGTGAGCGCCGCCGGGTGGCGCTGTGCCGCCTGCTTCTCTCGGAACCGGACATGCTGCTGCTGGACGAGCCAACCAACCATCTCGATGCCGAATCGGTGGCCTGGCTCGAACGCTTCCTTGCCGAATACAAGGGCACGGTGATTGCCGTAACACACGATCGTTATTTTCTCGATAATGTTGCCGGCTGGATCCTGGAACTTGACCGTGGTCATGGGATTCCCTGGAAAGGCAATTACTCAACCTGGCTGGAACAAAAGGAAAAACGACTGGAGATCGAGGGAAAGCAGGTCAGTGCAAAAGCACGAGCGATGAAAGCCGAACTCGAATGGGTTCGAAGCAATCCCAAGGGACGTCAGGCCAAGAGCAAGGCCCGCCTGGCACATTTCAATGAACTATCTTCACAGGACGCCCAGAAACGCAACGAAACCCGGGAAATTTATATTCCGTCCGGCCCCAGGCTGGGTAATATGGTGGTCGAGGTTGAAAACCTGTGTAAGGGTTTTGGCGACCGCCTGTTGATCGATAATCTCAATTTCCGCCTTCCACCGGGTGGAATTGTGGGAATTATCGGCTCCAACGGTGCCGGAAAGACGACCCTTTTCCGGATGATTGCTGGAACCGAGAAACCCGACTCGGGCGTCATCAAGATCGGGGAGACCGTGAGCCTGGCCCATGTCGACCAAACCCGGGATCAACTAGAATCCTACAAGACGGTCTGGGAGGAAATATCGGACGGCCTTGACACCATTACGATTGGTCATTACCAAACCCCTTCAAGGGCATACGTCGGCCGATTCAACTTCAAGGGGTCCGAACAGCAGAAAAGAATCGGTGCCCTCTCCGGCGGCGAAAGAAACCGGGTTCACCTGGCAAAACTGATCAAAACCGGCGGCAACCTACTCCTATTGGACGAACCGACCAACGACCTCGATGTGGAAACACTTCGTGCCTTGGAAGATGCCTTGCTCAATTTCCCGGGATGCGCAGTGATCATTTCGCATGACCGCTGGTTCCTCGACCGAATTGCGACCCATGTGCTTGCTTTCGAGGGCAATAGTCGTGTTGTCTGGTTCGAGGGAAACTACGCCGATTACGAAGCGGACAGACGTCGGCGGTTGGGCAATGATGCCGAAAACCCGCACCGGATCAGGTTCAAGAAGTTTGCATGAGTGATACTGACAATCTGCTGAAATCCGCAGTCGCACTGCTCGGTCGAATCGAGACCCTGCTAGCTCCCGCGGCCAGTGACCCTGACTGGACAACCACATGGGCATGCCGCTGGACCGGAAACGCGGATACCGGCCACCTGGTCGCAATCGAACACCCTGACTTGCTTAACCTGGAGGATCTCCGCTGTATCGATCCCCAGAAAGCTGCCATTGATTTGAATACGCGCCAGTTTGTGCGCGGTCTGCCAGCCAACAACGCTCTATTGTGGGGCTCCAGAGGAACAGGCAAATCCTCACTGATCAAGGCACTACTGAATGAGTACGCTGCAGAGGGATTGCGCCAGATTCAGGTCGATAAACTCCATCTGGAGGGTCTCCCGAATATCGTCGAAAACCTGAGGAAGCGCCCCGAGAAATTCATCCTGTTCTGCGACGACCTTTCATTCGAAGCCAGCGACCCGGGCTACAAGGCCCTGAAAGCGGCACTGGACGGTTCGCTCTATGGGCTTCCCGATAACGTTCTAATCTACGCAACATCAAATCGCAGGCACCTTCTACCCGAGTTCGAACGGGAAAACCAGGAAACACGTCACCTAGACGGAGAAATTCATTTCGCGGAATCAGTCGAGGAGAAAATTTCGCTCTCCGATCGTTTCGGACTCTGGCTCTCCTTTCATCCGTTCGGCCAGGAACAGTATCTGGACGTCGTTCGTTACTGGCTGCATTACCTTGGCGCCCCTCTCGAACCGTGGAAAGTCCTTCGCGAGGAAGCCCTACGCTGGGCGCTCAAGCGCGGATCCCGTAGTGGTCGCACAGCGTGGCACTTCGCACGGGATCAGGCCGGCCGCCATAGCCTGAAACCTAGCGAAGCCTAACCCAGATTCTCGTCAATGGACCTTGATCCGAACACCCGGCATCCGCAAATCCATCGGGTTCCCCCGGCATGAAAAACCTTGCGTTCCGTGGCATCCCTTTACACGATCGATTCGGACGGTTGCAAATTAGATCAAGCCTCATTAGTCA
>DBZZ01000053.1:2552-6479 GCA_002311315.1 Methylococcaceae bacterium UBA1147
GTAACCTGCAAAAGCGCAGACCAGGGTTAACAATGTTGATTCGGGCAAGTGGAAATTGGTCAGCAGGCCGTCAACGCAAGAAAACCGGAAACCAGGTGTGATGAACAGGTTGGTTTCCCCCCTGAAGGGCTTTAACCGACCCTCGAGAGAAGCCGCTTCGAGCACCCGGGTCGTAGTCGTTCCCACCGCGATCACCCGGCCTCCTTCCGATCTGGTTTGGTTGACCATCTCCACCACCGACTGGTCAATTTCACAGAACTCGGAGTGCATCCTGTGCTCGCTCAGTTTCTCGACCCGGACCGGTTGAAAGGTACCGCTGCCCACGTGCAGGGTGACGTGAGCGGTAGAAATACCGCGACTACCGAGTTGACTGATCATCTTTTCGTCGAAATGCAAGCCGGCAGTCGGCGCTGCAACCGCGCCTGGTCGGGCCGCGTAGACAGTCTGGTAACGCAGCCGGTCTTCACCTCCATCAGGACGCTGGATATAAGGTGGTAGGGGTATGTGACCCACTCGTTCCAGCAGATCGGACAACGGTTCCGTCCCCAGAAACTCGAACACCGCAAGTGCTGCCTGCCGTTCAATACACTCGAAGGTTCCACCTCCTGCAACCTCGATCACCGTACCGGGCTTGACCGCTTTGCTGGAACGCGTATGAGCCAGGATCCGTCGCTCGTCTAGTAACCGTTCCACCAGCAGTTCAACCCTGCCCCCTGTCGGTTTCTGACCGTAGAGGCGGGCAAGAATCACCCGGGTATTGTTCAGTACTAGCAGGTCCCCAGAACGTAATAGGTCTACCAAGTCGACAAAATAGCAATCTCGGAGCTCACCCGTGCAACCATCCAGTGTCAGCATCCGACTGGCCGTTCTAGATCCCAACGGAACCTGCGCAATCAGGTGTTCCGGCAGCTTGTAGTGGTAATCGCTTTTATAGAGCATGGGCCAGGAGTTTACCAGTTTCAGTGTCGCCGTTCCGGGACTATCGTGACAAATCGGCCCAGTCACTTCCCCCCTATCTTAGAGACAGGAAACTCTGGCCTTATGCGCCCTGTTTTTATATACTCGCGGCCTGTGCCCGGGTGGCGAAACTGGTAGACGCGCCAGACTCAAAATCTGGTGGTAGAAATACCGTGCCGGTTCGATCCCGGCCCCGGGTACCACCCCACTTTTCCACACCTCCCAAATAAGACCACAGCCGTGTAACCACAGGGCTTTCGATCTTTTAGATGGCTCCATCTAATTGGATACCAAGGCCCTTTGATTTAGTCGCATTCAGCCGTGAACGGCCGCGTTGTCAAACCGACAGCTCTTGAAGGTTCTCTGATTGGTCGCTTACCAAGATGATCGGTGAAAAACAGGAGTCGACAGCGAGATACCCCGCTCGGACATCTGTTGCAAAAACGATTCTGTCGTCGTAAAGACATCCGCTTGCAGTCCATGGAATCGTCCACGAGTTACATAGTCGGCAACATCGTCCGTGTAAAAACACTCTTCCGGTGCACACTCGATTCGCTCCAGCGCCGACTCAAACATTCCGTCTTCAGGCTTGAGAACCCCCACTTCGTACGATAAAACAAGTTCATCGAACCGGTCGAGGACATGGTATTGCTCACGCACATATTGGATATGCGTGATATTCGTGTTCGAGAACAGGACCAACCGATGGCCGCGTTCCTTCAGTTCCTTCAGCACGGCGCCCATCGTACTGTTCAGCGTGAAAATGTCGGCGGCCGCCCGTCTCAATTTGTCCAACGGCACTTCCGCACCGCTTTCCTGCAGAAACCAGGTGTGAAATTCTGATTCGCTCATTTCACCACGTTCAAAAGCCAAATGCCTTTTTGTTTCGATGAATAACTGACGGACTTCTTCCCCGCTCCTGCCACACAACGCACCCATCTGTCGGCACATCTTCTCGTGCGAAAAGAAGAGCAGCACATCGCCGAGATCGAAAAGGAAGGTTTTAATCATGTGCTCGTCCGTTTTGAGCGGCGCTTTTTCATCAGGCATCTACTTCAATGATTTCCAGCATAAAGGCACCATCTGGTTTAACATGCTGAGACTCCATCGAGACAATCGCAGCTCGGGTCGGTTTTGTGTGCGGTCCGGTGCGATTCCGTTGGTACTGATCACCCGCTGCAAAACAAGGAAGATTGCCTCCAACATATTTTCGACAACCTGGGCCGGTCCCACCTCGCCGAGGATGCCATCTTGGCCGACTCAAAGATTCACAATGCACTTTATGACCCCATTGAAATAGGACCTGAAACTGCTCGTCGGTTACTGTATATAGGCTGCGGAAGACCGACACGCTGTGAGGCCAGTACGGACAGACATCATTGAAAAAACCGGCAATATGAAGCCTTCCCTTTTCTGAAGGCGGTTCACGATCCGTTCCGTAGAACGGCTCTGCTGACGCCACATTGTTCAATGATCCATGATGGCATTGGTGCTTGCAGTGCTCTGCAAGTTACCCTAGCCGCCCATTTTCCAGATCGCAGGAAGAAAACCGGCTTTGTGGCTTAACATGGCATTCCTTAGGCCGGTTCAATCGTTGCTACCGACAACGATAGTTGGAGTTCTCTATTTTCAAAAGTCCAAACGAGATAAGCGAGGCGGCCGGAAACCGGGGAAATACACCCTCCTGGCGTATAGAATTGAAATTGACTGTGTCTCGCAATCCAGGCGGAAGGGATGCCCATGAACAAATCACGATTTACCAAATGGCGGATTGTTTCGACTCTGAAGCAGGCGGAGGTTGGTACAGAGGATGATCTGGATTTTCCGTCGGCCGGGCATCCCAAATGCAACAGTCTATAATGGAAAGGCCAGACCCGGAGGAATACACATCTCCGATCTAAAAAGATCAAAACACTAAAAGCAGAGTTGGTCCGAATCAAATGAATAGATACAGGTCCCCCATCGCCGTGCAACAAACAATCTCAGTAAAAAAGCTTTGGGACTGTCCAGGAACCGTGAGCAATCTGGTCCGTGATCCACAAACATAGCCTGGAGTCTCCGCTAATTGTCACGGTGTCGTCCTGTCGGTCGCGTACCGATTCCCGGCAACCATCATACAACGTGCCAACAACGAGACTGAGGCACTTCAACCGATCGTTGACGAATTTCCACGCATCGGGCTATGAAAATGTTCTGTGGTGCTCTCGAGACTTGCATACCCGTCAACTCCCCGGTTCAGGGGCTGAACCAGCGATGCCGGTCCAGCCACCGAATCCCGGAGTGAAAACCACTCCCGCCGGTTCGAACTAAATTTTCTCTGCAGACTTCAAACGAACGATTCAACCGGCAACAACGCTTCATGCAGCGCGTTCTTTACGCTCCTCGTCCATAAAACCCCGAAGCGTAAGTTTTGAACTGGTTCGCCGGCAACGATGCAATACAAATGCAATATTGCTCGAGAGTTCCTCAATGATGGATGATTCAAAAACGGTCGGCATGCCGACCTAAGCGGCTCTTATTCCTTTTCTTCCTCTTCTTCCTCTGATTCTCCTTCAGCCTCTGGTTCTTCTTCTGGTTCCTCAACAGGCGCTGCTACCGAGGCTCCTGGCTGGACCCTGTTTAACGCAAAACAAGCGAGTCCACCAAAGATCCAAACTGCAAAAAATAACATGTAGTCCATGCTGTACCTCCCGTGAATTAGGAAAAATAAAGGCCTTTTTTGTCGAATTGGAATATTTAAGACCAAAATGGAGTGTATCACGAGGTTCATCGATGGAAAACGGTAATCTTTGACACGGCAATCGTTGGAATTCTATAAAGGCTTTGTCCATCCAACTCTAGACTGAGATCTACACCGCCAACCCGTTATTCAAAGTAGGCCCTGGGAAGGCGATTTCCCGGTCTCTTATGACCTAACCAGGACGGTCCGGATAGCACGTTAATCTCAACCTCAGGTTATCAATCATCGTG
>DBZZ01000053.1:6594-15461 GCA_002311315.1 Methylococcaceae bacterium UBA1147
GGGTAACTTTTGGGAGCGTGCAAGGCGATGGGCGATAAAGACGATAAAAAGGGAACGGTTCAGTGGATCAGCCGCAGCGTTTCAGGTTCCGGTACCGAACCGTCAGCGGCCCGGCTTGCCCTGAAGCAAGGCCCCCGCACCTCTCCATGAGCGTTATCGCTAGAAAACAAACTATTGGACCCCTGACCCGATCCGTGGCCGATCGGCGAAGTCCATCCATCCCTCGATCACTGGCCTCAAATCCGCTGTTTGAGGTACCGACTGTAGGGCTCAATGCAGGGGCTTCCAGCGAGAAAAATGTTCAGCACGGGGGCCGACTCTTATGACGCGCTACGAATCCACCATACGATCCCTTCTCGATCTGGCTGAGATCGAGATCAACGGCTCCCGTCCGTGGGATATTCAAATTAACGACGAACGGTTTTACCAACGTGTTCTGGCTAATGCTCATATTGGATTCGGAGAATCCTATATGGATGGCTGGTGGGATTGTGACCAGCTCGACAACCTGATCCACAAGCTACTGCGCGCAGGGCTAGAGGAAAAGATCAAGCCACTGAAGCTACTGGGTCCGGTGATAGCCGCGAAACTGTTCAATCGGCAGAAAATGTCGCGAGCCTATCAAGTGGGCGAGCATCACTATGACATGGGCAACGACATGTTCAAACTGATGCTGGACGAGCGCATGGTCTATACCTGTGCCTATTGGAAGGACGCAACGGAGCTAAACACGGCCCAGGAGGCGAAGCTGGACCTGGTATGCCGAAAGATTGGCCTGGCCCCCGGCATGAAGGTACTCGACATAGGATGCGGCTGGGGGAGTTTTGCAAAATTTGCCGCGGAGAAGTATCAGACAGAGGTTGTGGGTATCACCGTTTCCAGGGAGCAAATCGAACTTGGTCGACAGATGTGTGAAGGTCTTCCTGTACAGCTAAAATACCAGGATTACCGTGACTTGAATGGCGATTTCGATCGTATCGTATCACTGGGCATGTTCGAACACGTCGGTGTGAAGAACTACCGAACTTTCATGAAAGTGGTCGATCAGTGCCTTCGCCCCAACGGGATGTTTTTACTACAAACCATTGGCTGCACGAAGAAGGCAAACGCGGTTGATCCGTGGGCGGATAAGTACATTTTCCCAAACGGCATACTACCCACACCGGCCCAATTGACCCGTGCCAGCGAAGAGTTGTTCCATATCGAGGACTGGCACAATCTTAACGTCAGTTATGCGAAAACGCTGATGGCATGGATGAAACGCTTTGATGAAAACTGGGGGGCCATCAAGGAACTTGGTTATGACGACCGTTTCTACCGCATGTGGCGATTTTTCCTGATGACTGCTGCCGGTTCCTTCCGTGCTCGACGGGTTCACCTGTGGCAGGTGGTTTACTCGAACAACGGGGTCGAAGGCGGTTACGAATCGATTCGTTAACACCGAGCATGTCGGCTTGGTCCGGGACTACCGGAAGGAAACGATCGACCGCTCTTCCAGTGGCGACCGATTAACTGCATCCTGTCACAGAATGGAGAGAACCAACAGAGCGTAGACTCCATCCGGTTGCCAGCGGCAGGGCATTGTGCACTCGACAAGTCGACAAAGCCTTCGTGAGACCCAACACGATTGGATCTTCAGAACCAGAACGGGTGTCCGGATCGGGGCGATCAGACGGGAGATGATTTTTGCAGCCGTTTGCTCAAGTCTTTACGCCAGGCATCCGACAAGGCTTCGATCCGGAGTGCCTGTTTGATGACATCGAGTTGCTCTGGACCGCCCGACAGGGCAACAAGACTTCGCCTTATGCTCAACTTGTGCCTGTCCTCGGAGACTTTTTCAATCAGGTCACCGACACCCAGTTCTGCCGGTTGCAACACCCGCACGTAGAACCCCACCCGACCGGACTGGAGAAACCGCTTGGGAAACCGCGAGGAACCCATCCGGATGCCCAACTTGAAACAGGGGATACGAGGCTGCGTGACTTCGACCAATACATCGCCCATTCGGTAGCGATCGCCAATATGGACACTCTCGTCCAGCAATCCTTCGACGGTCAGGTTTTCCCCGAACTGCCCCCACGGAAACTCATCGACACCCAGTTCCTGCTGCCAAAATAGATAATTATCGCTCGAATAGAGGTAAATGGCCTTGTCTGCCCCTCCGTGGACCTCAAGATCAGCCTGCCCGTCGCCGTCCAGTCCGGAAACAGTTGCCTTCAGACGCGAGGCAACCGGCTTCTTGAAGATCCCGGTTCTGATCAATTTCCCGTTGTATTGGATTTCAACCGGCTTCGACACGCTCACCGCAAGGATTTTCATCGACAATCAATTGTGCTAAACGGTTTCATTCGTCATCAGAGAGGCGTTACAGGGGAGAATGCCCATCTGATAAAACTTCTCTCACCGGCAATTGGTCACGGGTTGGGCTTGGGCCGCATGATTTGGCCGGGAAATCAGTCACCGGGATTCCATGACTTTCCGGCACCCGTTCTGCTGCTCAAGATACCAGCCAACCGTTTTCGCCAGCCCGGATGCAAAGGACTCCTGCGGGGCCCAGCCAAGCTCCTCCTCAATTTTTGTACAATCCATCGCGTAACGAAGGTTGGGCCCGGGCGAATTGTTCGAAAATTCGGAAAGACAGGATTGCCGCGAGAAGGGAAAGTCTTCGCTCGCCTCAACAAGAATTCCACAAAGGGTGTTCACGACATCCTCGTTCTTCATTTCGTTGCCGCCACCCACATTGTATACCTCACCCGAACAGCCGGCCTCGAGCACTCGATAAATTGCGCGGCAAAAGTCTTCCACAAACAGCCAGTCTCGAACATTATCACCACTGCGTGAAACCGAAAGAACCTGGCCTAAAACCGCGTTCCGAATCACCCGTTGGATCAGTGCTTCCGGATACTGATAGGCGCCAAAGATTTTTGAGCCGTTGACTGTTAGCAACGGCAGATCCTAGGTCTGGACATAAGACTGAATCAGGTGATTCGATGCAGCCTTGGACGCCGAGTAGGG
Organism: Methylococcaceae bacterium UBA1147; assembly: GCA_002311315.1. GTDB lineage: Bacteria > Pseudomonadota > Gammaproteobacteria > Methylococcales > UBA1147 > UBA1147. Next base: position 9,610 of record DBZZ01000053.1, read on the forward strand.
CGAACATGGACGATAGGCACTGTTCTCGTCGCTCGGATCATTATCGTGGGTCAGGCTGCCGTAGACCTTGTCGGATGGAATATGAACGAATCGGAAGGTCCGTTGCTTTTCCGTCGAAAGACGGTTCCAGTATATCCGGGTTGATTCAAGCAATTCGGAGGTGCCCCTGACGTTGGCCCGCATGAAAACATCGGGCGAATCAATCGATCTGTCGACCTGGGTCTCTGCCGCAAAATAGACAACGGCAACAGGCTGGTAACGGCTCATCAGGTAATCGACCAGGCTGCGGTCGACGACCAAACCGAGAACAAAATGGTGTTCCGACCGATCGCCGATTCTCCCCAGCGTTTCAAGATGTCCCGCGTAAGTGAGTGCGTCCAGATTGACGACACAGCACCCCTTCTCCTGTAGCAGAAAGCGGACATAGTTACTGCCAATGAACCCTGCACCACCGGTGAACAGTACTGTCTCGCCCGATGTCATTCAGCCACCGCCTTTACGTTTCATCATACCCCTGGAGGGGTTGTACCCAATGATCGCCAACGACAGAAACACTGCTAATGTGGCCAATGTATACCACAGAGCGAACTGGTTGAACTGACCGTAAAGCGCGAACCGAACCAGTTCCACCGCCTGGGAAAATGGATTGTACTCGGCCAGTTGATACAGCAACTGGCTGGATTCGCGCATCTTCCACAGCGGATACAGGGCCGTTGACATGAAAAACATCGGAAAAATCACGAAATTCATCACTCCCGCAAAATTCTCTAGCTGCTTGATGAAGGACGAAAGCAACATCCCCAGTGAACCGAGCATCAGCCCGGAAACAACCAGTGCCGGCAACAACCATAAATAACCCTCAAGCGGGATTCTGACCCCGTAGAACCAGGCAACCAGCAGAAAGGTGTAGACCTGCAGAATTGATACCGCATTGCCGGCCAGCAGCTTACTAGTCAGCAGGAACCAACGGGGCAACGGGCTGACCAGCAGTGTTTTCATACTGCCCATCTCTCGATCGTAAACCATAGACAGGGAGCTCTGCATGCCGTTAAACAGCTGAATCATTCCGATCAGCCCCGGGGTAATGTAAACCTCGTACAGTATATAGGTCTCGTAGGGCGGGATGATGGCGACTCCCAGTGCTGAGCGAAAACCCGCTGCAAAAACAAACAGCCAGACCAGCGGCCGGACCAGGGCAGCGACAAAGCGCTCGCGCTGGCGAATGAAACGCAGAAGTTCTCGTTCGCTAATGCCGTTCAGGGCTCGAAGGTAATGCAGTAACTGCATCCTAATGTGCCATTCCGTGACCCGTGAGGTTTCTGAACGCGGATTCAATATCTGCTGCATCTGCCGCCTGCAACACACCGGCCATATCGCCCTGCGCAACCAACCGACCCTCGTGCAGAATCGTAATGCGGTCGTCTTGGGCTACTTCGTCAATGAGGTGAGTCGCCCAGAGAATGGCGATTCCCTTTTCCGAACAGAGGTTATGCATGTAGCGCACGATTCCTTCCCGGCTCGGTATGTCGAGCCCCACGGTGGGTTCATCCAGAAGCAGAATCGACGGTTCATGCAGAAGGGCACGGGCAATTTCCACTCGCCTGCGGTGGCCACCGTTGAGGTATCTTACCTTCTCGTTGCGCCGGTCAAACATCTCCTGGCGCTCGAGTTCATCCTCGATTCTCCGGGTTGCGTCTTTCCGGCTCATACCGTGCAGCGATGCATGGTACCTGAGGTTCTGCAGAATGCTAAGGTCAAGATCCAGGGTGGTCTGCTGGAACACCACCCCGAGACGGGAAAGCGCCTTCGACCCGTCTCTGGCCAGATCGAATCCGGCAATCTCGATCCGACCCTGGCCACTGTCGTAAAGACGGGTGACCAGCGAGAAGAGCGTTGTCTTGCCTGCCCCGTTCGGCCCCAACAGCATTCTGCATTCCCCGCGTTCCACTCGAAAACCGATCCTGTCCAACACCGTCTTCGAACCGAAAGAATAACTCAGTTGACTGATGTCAAGGGCTGGTTTGTGGCTCATGGTTTTGCCACAACGCCCCACGGATAGCGGCCTACAACCAGTGATTTGAGGACCCGGTGTTCACCCAGATCGATGATCGAAATGTCATTGCTCACACCATTGGTGGTGTAAAGGCGCTTCTGATCCGGTGAAAAGGCCAGGTTCCAGACCCGTTGCCCCACCAGAAGATAATCTTTGACTTCAAGCGTTGCAGCATCCACCACCGCCACCCGATTGGCGGGACCGATCGCTACGTAGCCAAATTTTCTTTCACGGTCGATGACCACACCGACCGGCTGAATCTTTTCCGGGCGGACTCCGGGAATCTCGAAGGTAACCCGTTTCACCTGTTGCCTGGATTCAACATCAATTACCTGCAGAGAACCGCCGATTTCCGAGGTAACCCACAATTGTTTGGAATCTGCCGTAAAGGCGGCCGCTCTGGGCCGCGGATCAACCAGAGTATTGTCGATAATCTCCAGGGTAGCTGGGTCGATCCAGTGCACCATGTTGGTCGTTTCCGAGGTGCTGACGATCCATTGGCCATCGGGACTGCTTGCAATGCCTTCCGGTTCGACACCAACGGGAATGGTCTTGATGGCCTTGCCTGAAACAATATCAATGACCGTGACAAGATTATCGTCTTCGTTGGAAACGTACAGCCTTTTTCCTTCCGCCCCGAGCACGAAGGTTTCAGGATCTTCACCGGAGGGCAAGCGGCCAACTACCGAAAAATCCTCGGTGTCAATCATCAGGATCGTATCGTCGTCACTGACCGCCACAAACAGATGGCGACCCTCCTTCGACAAAGCGATCCCCCGAGGACGCTGGCCGATTTCGTGGGTCGCAATCAGTTTCTGGCTGGAAGCATCCACAACCGCGATCGCGTTGTCTTTTTCCAGCGTCACGTAGACCATTTCAGCCTCGACCGATCCGGCAAGCAAGCAAGCCAAAACCATCGTCGGCACCCATGCTTTTGTCACGTTTCGTCTCCTAAATCAGAAAAGCGGGTCATCATAGCAGAATCAGCCCTGAGCCACGGGTTAACTGGCTTCGGCGAAATACAGGATCAGACCAACGCCACTTGTCCCGGCGGCATCATGAACGGCTCTTCCTGTTGGGTTCCAAAGATGGTTACCTTGGACAGCCGGTCTCCATCCTATCGTACCCGAGTGTATCGAGTTCATTCCCAGGGTGGAGGAAACCTTCCAGCGGAGCAACAGCCACTAGGGACCTGGCCGATGCCAGCAACAACGGCTGCCGCAGTTGACCGTTCCAGGGCCGGAAAGACAATTTCTTGCCCTTGAAGCCGGCCACCGAAAAGTCTTCACCACGGATATAGCTTTCCAGGCCTTGCGCATCCACCCTGGCTGTACGCGTTGCCGCTTCGCCAATGACACGGATAGCTAGCCAGGCCGCATAATCTTGTTCTGTCATCCATCGATGGGCTTTTTCCCTGAACCGGTTTTGCAGCTGAACCGCGCCCCACTGCTCGTGATTACGGTCCCAGGAAGTTCCGATCAGACCTTGGGTCCCGATCACCGGTCTGGGTAACCAGGTTCGGTAGGAAAGGTATTCACCAAAAAGCCCCTGTTCATCCGCCACCACGATCACATCGTAATCATCGCCCTGAGTCAGCACGGAAACTTCGGATTGCGCCGTTCTTCGTGCATCATGCGTTGTTTCCCAGGCCCGTTCGGTCACGACCTTCATGCCAAACCGCCTAGCGGCCCGGCGGACAGCCTTGGCATAAAGCCGATCCGCTTCAGTGGGACCAATCACCAGAAACCAGTTTCGCCATCGTTTTTTCAGCATGTACTGCGCGAGGGCGTCGGTCCGCATGGCTCGGCTCGGCCGGATATGAAAAATCCGGCTATCGCAGCGACCGGTGCGCAGTGAATCATCGGAGGTTGAAATATCAAACACCAGGCTATCTGCCGATGCCGGCAGAGCTGCAATCTGGCGAAGAATGTTCGCCGGGACTCGCGTAACGAAAAAGCTCCGACCCTCGGATCTCTTGCGTTGATAGGCTGAAATTACGGACGTTCTGTCCCTGACTTCAACCACTGTCAGGATGAAACTCTGGCCGGTAAACCGACCGGTGGTATTGTTGTCATCGATTGCCAGCTCGGCTCCTGGTATCCCCTCATTCGCAATAAATGGATCAAGATTGGATAAAGCCGGGGGAACCTTGTCCTCCAGCGCCAGAAACACAATTTCCAATTGGTTATCGCTGGTTTCGGCTGCAACCGCGACACCGCTAATGGAAAACACGCAAAGCCCTGCCATGACCGGTGCCATGATCAGGAACCGTCTGAAGGTAAAAAATCTGGCGAACATTTCGAACTAAACCTCGGTTAATTTTGCCGGAATACAGACCGGCCCTGACCCCAACCGGGTTGCCATCGCGGAAACGACAATACCAAAGATTCGGGGAACTGACGAGTCACGGGAAGCGGCTCTACTGACCGGCATCGATTCCTGCCGCCTCTACGAATCGGAAATTGTACTCGACGCATGGCCCAAATAGAATTGTGCGTATCTTCATTGGATCGACAACGGCCCGCTCCCTACCGGCGTTTGTCTGTGTCTCGATTTAGTCGTTACTCCTGCCAGAAACCGCACAAATCACGGATAAACAGAAACTTTGAAAAAAATCCCAAAAAAAGTTGGATCCCGGGGACTTTTACATTAGACTCAGTTCCAGCTTCAGGGAAGGGGCTCGAACACAGAATCGTCTAAAAGGAGGATCCCCCTCAGAAGGAGGGAAAATAATAATAACAATAGCACTGTGTTAAGTTCTGATCGTAACTTCGTCGAAGAATCGGTTGGTAACAAACTAAATAATAATAATAGATGGCCCGCTCATTCAGCGGGCCTTTTGTTTGATATCAGCTTGATCCATCTTCAGGCATCTCGAAAGATCAAGTTTCGAAGACTGCACGGAAATCTTAACACCGACAGACATCCGCCACTCCGACTGGAACCTATGCAGCTAGCCGTGGCTAAAATCCGCAGCCTTTTGCAACTGAGACGAGGTCATCAGTTTGCCAGGCACCTCCTTCCTTTCTGCGGCCTACTCGAATCTGGTCAAAGTCTCAGCGTCAACAAACCTAGAGGCCAGGCAAGGTCCGGCGGTACTCCGATACTCTCCCAGCACCTCTAGCCGAGGTTATACTGGGCCTACATCCCCTTCGGTCAGACGCCTGGGTTTGTCCCCTATGGGAGCCCTTCTTGTCCTTAGGCATCCCCGTTAAGTCGTACATCACCCAACGTTTGAACTGTGCTTCCGGCTCGCCCGGTGTCGCCTTGGCCCTGCGATTGGGGAAGCGGTTCCGGCTTGCCTCGCATGCCGCCGCAACCGGGATTCGGGGTGGTTGAAACCGGTTGCCAACCCGACTCTAATAGAAGACGCAAGATTAACACCAACCCATCGGCCTCTTCTGGAGATTTCGATTTGAATGACAGCAAGTGCGGGAACCCATGAACCGAAGCACCAAACTTTTGCTTCTGCTGGTTTTCCTGGCCGGCACTGGATACTACCTACTTCAGGCACCCCCGCACCCGATAAAGTCACCGGGCATCTCGATCAACTCCATTCTTGCGTCCGAACGAAATCTTCGTCCAGCAACCCTGTCGCTAAAAAAACTCCGGTTTCCTCTCGACCATGGCATTCATGCCGAATCCAGCAGCGAAATCTGGAGACTGATTGGGAAGCTTAAAACGGACACCGGCAAGCACCTGGCACTGGAAGCCACCTTCGTCCGCCTCAAACTAGACGCCGGGCAATCGGAAAGGCAATCAGCGTGGAATGCAGAGCAGGTTTTTCTCTTCTCCTGGC
>DBZZ01000053.1:15552-16150 GCA_002311315.1 Methylococcaceae bacterium UBA1147
GGCCCTGGGCCTTGCCGGCTATGACAGCCAGAACCGAAAACTCTGGGTTTACACCCGTGAAATGCGTTTCGGAGACGGGAATCCCGATCGATTTGCAATCAAACTGGACGTTCCGGATGGTACTTACCCGCTTAGCCTGAAGTTCTTTACATCCAGTTCGGTCGCTGCGCCCTCTTCTGCAGCACCAATCCGCTACTATGCCCTTAGCCGCATGGATGCCAGGGGTTGGGTGGAAATTGCGGGCCATAAGCTCTCCGTTTCCGGCCAGGCCTACTTTGATCATACCTGGGGTTTACTGCCTGCTACAGGAGGCCAACTCGTTCGGAACAATTTTGTTCTGCAGTTGTCAGATGGGTCGGCAATAGTCCTTTCCCAGTCGCAGCGCCGGGACGGTAGCGGACAGCCGGTCAATTCCGGCTTTGTCATCCAGCCGGACTCCAAAACAATAACCCTGGAACACGACGACATCGAAATTCTGGCAGATGCAACCTGGACCAGCGACGAATCAGGCATCCGCTATCCGGTCGAATGGATAATCCGCACTCCGGACAAATCCATCCTGCTAACAGTCAAACCCTGGGACGAACGGCTCGAAACC
>DBZZ01000053.1:16265-20217 GCA_002311315.1 Methylococcaceae bacterium UBA1147
TTACAGGATTTGGACACATGCAACTGACAGGCTATTAGACCGGAACTGACAACGAGATCATAAACCGGGAACAACATGATTGGTTTCACGATGACTGCCCGATCAAACCACCAGACCATTCGAGTTCTGTTACTGACGACGGCTCTGGTCGCCGGATGCAACCAAGAGACGTCTGGCCCAGCGGCCCATCCCCTGGCAGTGGGTCCTGTTCCCGCTACCGTCCAGCGCCAAGGTAATCCGGCCGCCGGCTACGATGCGCTGGTCAATCAACCCTATATCAGTTGCGGGATGCCCTATTCGGCTTTCATCAAAGCCACCAGCCCTCCCTCGCCCAGACAGCTTCTTTCGAACCGGAACTCCAGAAACCGGGAACTGCCTTACATGCTGACCATCCGCGACACTGATGACGGCGTACGCCTGGTTACCTCGAACTGTCTTTCCTGCCACGCAGGCTATTTTGACGACGAACTGATTATCGGCCTCGGCAATGAATTCCTGGACTTTACCCGCGATGCTTCGATTAGTGCGGAGCAACTTGGTGCCTACGTCACCTCTAAAAAAGACGCTCTCGAATGGAAAAAATGGGCGGACCGAATAGCCACCATTGCACCCTACATGCGAACCGACACCCTGGGTGTCAATCCGGCAGTGAACCTGACCTTTGCCTTGATGGCACACAGGAACCCCGTATCGCTGAAGTGGTCAGACAAAGCCCTGATCGAACCGCCTCCCAAAGCACCCCTGCCGGTCAGCGTACCGCCCTGGTGGCGGATGAAGAAAAAAAACGCCCTTTTCTATAACACTGAAGGCCGAGGCGACCATGCCAGAATCATGATGCTGGCAGCAACATTGTGCACCGATTCCATTGAAGAGGCACGTAAGATCGATAGGCTGGCGACTGACATACGCGCCTACCTAGGCTCGTTGGAAGCACCCGAATATCCGTACCCTGTTGATAGCAAGCGAGCGGCAAAAGGACGAACATTGTTCGAGCAAGACTGTAGTTTCTGCCACGGCACCTACGGAAACAACGCCAGCTATCCCAACCTGGTTGTTCACCATGACGAAGTGGGCACCGACCCGGAACTGGCCCGATTGTTGACATCGGAAGAAAACCTACGGTTCATCCAGTGGTTCAACCGATCGTTCTTTGGTGAGAATTCAAGCGGGGAGGCAGCACCCGGGTACATTGCTCCGCCATTGGACGGCGTTTGGGCAACGGCCCCGTATTTTCATAACGGCTCGGTCCCCAGCATGGAAGGAGTCCTGAACAGCGCGGCGCGGCCCAAATACTGGATCCTACCTGAAAACCCGGACCGATTTAATCAGAAAACTCTCGGCTGGTACTACACGGAACCGGGCTACGGCAAAAAAGGCGCCGTCAACCGCAGTGAAAAAAAACGCATCTACGACACCACCATCAACGGATATTCAAACACCGGACATCGCTACGGTGACCGCTTTAATCACCAGCAACGGGCGGCCCTGATCGAATACATCAAGACCCTTTGATCGCGCTAAGACCTGTCTCGATCTGCGGTTACTCAACCCAGTAGATGCGCGTGGTCTTAAGTCGCTGCCGCTAACCAACATCCCAACGCCCCCTCATCGAAACCAAACGTTTCCGGCCCGTATCTTCATGTTTTACAAAATGGATGGGTAGAGCGTACATCGGGTCTCGCCCGATCCGTAACCCAAAACCTTGGATGTATAAACCTAAACAGGCAAGACCAAGGCTTCATCTCCACCGGGAATCCACTGTTTAACCGCGGCGCGCTGCGGCTCCAATCCCTCTCCGGAAAACCAAACCGGGTTCATGTCGGAGCAGGCTACCGCATCAGGCACGCGTGCATTCGCCGGCTCTTCGGTCACCACCGGACTGAAGTGGTTGAATCAGAAGAACCACGGTATGATTGCCGCGACCTCACAACCTTCCAGCTGATTCGCCCGCAGGAATATTGCTTGATGAAACGCCTCGTGGGCAAACGACAACCGCATGAACAAACCCAGCAACGTTCCCCTGAAATTCAGCTTCCATTTCAACTGGAAGGCCGCTGTTACGGTTGGCATTGCTGTCTACGCCCTGCTCAGTCTCGGCTTCTGGCAACTCGATCGAGCCGAGCAAAAACGGATCCAGCAACAGACCATCGACGATCGGCTGTCGGACAAACCCACACCCATCGAGGAACTCGATCTCTCCGAGGAAAGCCCCCCAGAATTCAGTCGGGTACTGCTAGAAGGAGAATACCTGACGAACCGCTCCGTGTTCCTGGTGAACAAGTTTTACCAAGGCCAGCCAGGCTACGAGGTGTTCACGGCATTCAGGCTGAAATCCACAGCCCGGACGGTCATCATCAGCCGTGGCTGGACCACCGCTGGAAGAAGCTTAAATGAACTGCCGAACATCGATACGCCCGAGGGACCGGTATCGATCACGGGAACAATCCATGTGCCGGCAACCCGCTCGTTTTTCATTGAACAGGAAATCGCCGGAATGAACTGGCCGTTGCGTCTTCACCACCTGAGCATCGAGAAACTGGCAAGCCGGCTAGAATCCCCTGTGTTCCCTTTTTCCGTACGACTAGACAGGGATTCTAAGGGAATACTGCGACCAAACTGGTCAACCGTCGACACCCACGCTGAACGCAGCATCTCTTACGCCTGGCAATGGTTTGGCATGGCAGGGACGCTCTTGCTTCTGACTCTAGTTCGAAGCACCAATATCTCAGACTGGCTGCGCTCGATGCGGGATCATTCTGAAAGCCACCCTTAAATGACGGAAGCCGCACAATGCGGCTTCCAGAACATTTCGAAAAGAACCGAATCCTGCTCGGCTACTCAGCCCACGGCCCCCTTGTTTCCAAGGTTTTCTTAGAATGGTTTGATTTCAGGGCGGAAGAAGATCTCGCTAACGGTGGCCACAATCTCGCCGCTGCATTTGCCGCCGTTTCCAGCTTCTGCATCCAGAGAAACCTTCAGGTAGATAGTGAATTTCTCTCCCAAGTTCAGGTTGGTCTTGACAGTCTGAGTGCCGGTCACGAATTCATCACTGCTTTTTTCATCCGCACCGGGAGGAGCCGTTAGACTTTTCTCTGTGAAACTAGCCGACTCCGAATTCAGAAAAGCTTCGATTTTCGCATTGACGGGAGAACTTCCATTGTCCGTGTTCAGTTTGATCCGGTACTTAAACGTCAGATGCGCAAGCATCATGCCATCATCGATCGTTACGTTTTCCTGTTCGTATCCAACTGCCGCCCAGGCTGACGCCGTCCCGTTTCCGTCGGCAGAAACATTGACGATCAGGTCTCCATTCTTGGTATTGGCCTTGTACTCGGCCGACGTATTCCCTTCGCTGGATTCCTGTCCGCCATCATCATGATTTAGTTTCGAAGGCAGAATATATACTTTTTTCCGATCCACCCAGATCATTACGGCCAAGCCTCCCAGAAAAACAATAAAGAGCAAAGACATTCCGGCTATTGTTGACATGGTTAACTCCTGAATAAAAAAATTGCTTGAATTGAGAACGAATACGCATAATCCTCCTGCCAGCCAAGCACCTCAGCAGGTATTCGCGCTAAGAAATAACAGAACTCATTATCATACTGTATCTACCATGCGATAAGAACTAGAACCCAACAGCTTTTGCCCGCTTCCTGTACCAGGACATCAAAGCATCTACGGCAGCCTGTCGCCTCCTCAGGCAGGGGAAAATGCCTGCGGTCCGTTTCGTTCTCAACGGCGGAGGAACCATCAGCCCCCGCCCTGCAAACCAACCCAGTAGCGGCCAACCAGCACTCATTGCCCATGAAAGCGGTAGAACAGGATCGCTAAGCTCTGCTCCAGAGGCCAACCACTTCGCCGAAGGTTCATCCGGAAAAGGTGCCTTGTCTTGTACCCACCACTGGCATCCTCGATACCGATCGTATTTCCGTCCATTCCCTTCGAAACC
>DBZZ01000053.1:20382-28002 GCA_002311315.1 Methylococcaceae bacterium UBA1147
AGAACATCGATCAGAATCGACAGATCTCCCGAGATTCTTTCGGCCCGAACCTTGAGGAGGTTTGCGTATTGCAGATCCCCTTCCCTGATTGCCCATTCGATCAACCAGCCGTAGCGGATGATGACATCCTCAATACCAGCCCGGGCCCGGTCGTTTTCAGGATCAATTTTCAGGACCGCCTGAAAATTCAGATAGGCGTTGTCGTTTTCGGGTGTGGTCAGGTTGAACAAATGGAGGTTACGTTCCCCCTGTTCAAGCAACCCTGCAACCCGAACAGACTGGCTGCGGCCGTCCCCGCCCGGCTGACGGGCAAGAACCACAGCATCCACTTCAACCGTCACCTCCAGCATGACTTCCGGAAGCAGAGCTTGCGGTTCGACCGCTGTATTCAGCAACCTGTCATCTTCGGAATCACCAGTACCCTTGCCATTCAAACCCGATAATGCTTGTACGGAGTCCGTGACCATGCGGTCGACAATCAATGGAATCTCTGATCCCTCCGCAACAGTGGAAGAAATTTGAGCATCCAGCAACGGATCGTCGCCGGTATGCAATTCCAGGGCACCCGTACGAAGGGAAGACTCATCGGCATTGCTGGCGACCGTCAAACTTTCGGGATCCGCGTCTGGAACAGACCCCACCATCCAAACGATCAACAGGACAGCCAGAACCAACAGCCCTCCGGAACCTAGCCAGGTCATCGCAGAAATTCCGCGCAGGCCCCTGCCCCCCCAAATCCCCACTAGAGACTCGCGCCGACCTTTTTGCTTCTGTTCGGCGCCCGCTTCGAGAAAAGTCTCGATTGCGGAAATATCCCGAGGCCGGTCCGCTGCTTCGCTGCGCAGCATCCAGTTCACAGCCTGAATCCAGTCATGCTGCGACTGGCTACCACCGTCCACTTCCAGGCGTTCCGATCCGGGTTCCGGCACCCGACCAGTCAGGCAATGGAAAAGGGTTGCACCGACGCCGTACAAATCGTCAGTCGAGGCAGTCAGGTCACTGATTGCATCTTGTTCCGGCCTCGAATACCCGGCTGGAATAAGGTCGACCAGGTCACCGTTTGTCCGGGCATACTCGAGTAAACCAGAAGAAAAGTTGATCAATACCGGTCTTCCGTCAGACTCAAGAACGATGTTGGCCGGACAGACCCGGCCATGCACCAGACCGGCAGCATGGATTTCTCGCAGCCCACTCAGCAACTGAAAGAAAATCATCTGCGATTCGGTTGCTGAAAACGGAGCCTTATCAGCCAGCCTCCTCGAAAGAAGGAATCCGGCTTCTATGGTCAACACCTGGTAACCCGAGTTGTTAAACCGAAGACCATTGAGAACCTGTTGCACCGTCTCGTGTTCTATATCTGCAAGCCGGTCAGCCTCGTCTAAAAAGACCGTAAGACCAGCAGCAAACCGGTCACTTTCACGACCGGAATCGATAACGATCGATTGGCCACCGGCATCTCGACTGGCAATGCCCGAAGGAAAGAATTCCCTGAGTATCACCTGGGAATTGAGGTGAGAATTCCAAGCCTCGTAGCTCAGGCTGATGAGGTCACCGCCGACATGGCTTCGAACTTGGTATACCCCGATTTCGGACCCGCTTGCCAGGGGCAGCCGGTTATCCGCATGTCCCATTTGCCCTGCCCTCCCGCTGAAAAGCTGACATCGAAACCATGTTCCGGACTGGATCCATCATACCCCTTCGCCGCTGATCCGTGTCATCAGGTGCACATTCGAACCACGGTAGCCAGTAGCCACTTTTGCACGGGAAACCACAACTTCCACCAGCCACCAACTGAAACCTGAAGTCGACTCGGTGAGTAACTGGCAGCAATACCCTGGATCCGCGACCTGTCCGGGTATCGACCGTCAATTCAGCCGGGCCTCTGCTCTGGAAAACAGATAAATTCGCTGCAGCACGAAAAAATTAGTCCCCACTCCAACCACGATCACCCAGACGTTCAGCATATCCAGTAGGAAGAAGGGTGCCAGAAGTAACCCGCGTTCAAAGTATTCAAAGGGGTTACCCGGGCATTCCATTTCGTATTTGCCGTATAGAGAACGGGTATACGACATCAGCGCGATACCGAGGAAGACCAGGAAACTGGAATAATACAGGTAACTATCGTCACGATAGACATAGAGTATGGTCCCCACCACACAGAACTCTCCATAACGGTCGAGCATTGAATCAATAAACCCGCCAAAACGGGTGACCTGATCCGTTGCCCGGGCATATGCACCGTCCAGAGCGTCACAGATTCGTCCGGCAACCATCAGTACAAAGGGTGCCATGGTGTTGCCGAGGTAATAGGCATAACAAGCAGAAATACAAAGGATGAAACCAAACAGGGTGATGTGCGTGGGTTTGACCCCAAGCGTCCGGAGGCACCGGATCAGGGGCTGCACCCCAGATGCAAACAGTGTTCTGAGCTGATTTTTATCGTACATGGATACTTCCAAAGTCCTGTTGCTATTTCAAAGCGCAAATCGATCTGTCTACAGGGTAGAATGTCGGATGAAAAAACTTTGATTGACATACGGGCCCGTCCTTTCGTCATCCCCAACCGAATCTGGCCGCAAGATCAGGATATGAGGCATGATTGACCGGCAAACCGACCGCCCATCTGAATTCAAGGCTCACAACCTGCAGAGGACATGGTTAACCCGGGGCCGATTCTACACCCAAACCGATGTCCGTTTACATGATGTTCGACGATCTGGATGCAAATACCCACCGTCTCCGGAATACGATTTCTTCGGCACTACACTGTTTCCATCTGAGTGAACAGAACATGACCCGGACAACGCTCCAATGAAATTCGGGATCGACGTTCTGCTGGAAGACCGGAAGCAACTCGCCCGATTGAAAAACAGCCGGATCGGACTACTCGGGCATCCGGCTTCGCTAACCGCCGAGCTCCATCACAGCCTGGACGCTGCAATCGGAACAGGGATCCGGATTGAGGCCGCTTTCGGACCCCAACACGGCATCTTCGGGGACAAACAGGACAACATGGTTGAAACGGCTGACAGCATACACCCGACGCACGGGATCCCGGTGTTCAGCCTGTACGGTAAAACGCGTCACTTGACGTCGGAGATGCTGGATGCGTTCGATATTCTTCTTGTCGACATCCAGGATATAGGCTGCCGCATCTACACCTTCATCAGTACGCTGTTCTATCTTCTTGATGACTGCGCTGCCGCAAACAAGCAGGTCTGGATCTTGGACCGACCCAACCCAATCGGCCGGCCGATAGAAGGCCCCCGGCTTGTTCCAGGACAGGAGAGTTTTGTCGGTGCCGCTCCGATTCCCATGCGGCACGGTTTAACCCTCGGAGAAGCCGCCGACTGGTACTGTCAGAGCCACGGTCTGGATCTGGATCTGACCACTATAAGGATGCAGGACTATCACCCCGACCAAGGTCCCGGCTATGGCTGGCCACTACATGAGCATCCTTGGGTCAACCCCAGCCCCAACATCCCAACCCTGAATGCAGCCCGGGTTTTTCCCGGCAGCGTACTGCTGGAAGGCACCACCATTTCGGAAGGCCGCGGAACAACAAGATCGCTTGAAACGATCGGTGCACCTGACATCCTGATACAGCCGATCCTGGAAAAAATGCAGGACGATGCTGATGATCTTTTCGAGGCCTGTAGAATCAGGCCCTGCTGGTTTGAACCGACATTCAACAAACATAGCGGCAATTTATGCCAGGGCTTCCAGGTTCATACCGACTGCTCCGTTTACCGACCCGAAGCATTCAGGCCTTACCGGTTGATGGCCATGTTTCTGAAAACCCTGCGAACACTGTCGCCCAGTTACCCGATCTGGCGGGATTTTCCGTACGAATACGTGACTGACCGGCTCGCCATTGACGTGATCAATGGCAGCACGAACCTAAGGGAGTGGGTCGACAACCCCGACAGCGGGTATCCAGATCTCGATTCTCGCTTGGTATCGGATGAAGTCAGCTGGCTCAACGAATCCAGGCGTTTCAGATTATATTGACCCCCTGCGTATCCGGTTCGGCTTGCAAATATGGCGTGGACATCAGGGAATAGCCCCAAAAACCATCACCTCGCTGCCCGTTTTTAGCATCTAAGATTTCTCGGCCGAGTCAGTCCGTACATGTCAGAATACCGGAATCTTCACGGTCTGTCGGTCACGGCATGAACAAACCCACTTGCGGAGTCATGGTTAAAACATTTGTGAAAATTCCACTTTATCTGGTCTTAGGACTGGTCTTCGTCGTACTGGCGGCGGCTTTGGTCCTGCCCCTTGTTTTCGACCCTGATGACTACCGACCCGAAATACTCGGTGCAGTCAGAAAGCACAGTGGCAGGGAACTGGTTATCGAAAGCGACATGCAACTCCATATTCTCCCCAAGATAGCGGTGTCTACCGGAAGAATACGTCTGAACAACCGCAGTGGGTTCGGATTAACCCCATTCGCAACAGCCGATAAAGCCTACTTTCAGATCAAGTTCCTGCCACTTTTATCCGGTCGTCTAGAGATCAAGAAAATTGTCCTGAACGGTCTCAAAATCAACCTCAAGAGACGTAAAGATGGGCAGACAAACTGGGACAACGGGGTCGAGCAGTCTGTTCAACGCCAAAAGCTGCCTATTCCACTGACCCATGATGGTGCCGGCTCGGAACCGATCAAACCCTCCAACCGGTTTCTGACCGCCTCCATCATGGCAACCAAGGTCGATGTATTAAATACCGAGATCACCCTAGAGGATGAACTGTCGGGAAACCGAGTCGAAATCCGAGACCTGGATTTTGTCATCGACAGTTTCCTTTTTAACAAAGGGTTTTCTGCAACCATCCAAGGAACCCTGAACAATAGGCGACCCCGTTTCCGGCAAACCTCGACCATTCGATTCAAGCTCTTCCTGAACGACAGTCTCGATCAAGTCAGGATCGAAAACTTCCGATGGAGCTCCCTTTTCGAGGGTGCAATGTTCCCAAGGGAATTCAGTCAGGTAGAACTGCAAACCACGGCTGATTTCAATCTGAATGATAAATTGCTTTCGCTCTCCGATCTACGCCTAAATAGCGGCCCGATTTCACTAGGAGCGGATCTCTCGGTCTCGTGGATCGCGGCCAAACCCACCATCAGCGGCACCGTTTCCCTCGAAAAGGTCAGCCCGCGTGAACTAATGAAAATTGCCGAGATCAGATACCCGACCGGTCATGGAAATTCACTCGAATCTCTCGAAGGCAAGTTGAAGTTTGAATTCGGCGAATCACAATTGACCGTCCGGGACATGGCACTCTTGCTCGACGGAAACCCAGCAAAAGGACACTTTACAGTGACAGGGCTCGGCTCTGGAAGAACCAGAGACCAGCCCGGAGAAGCGCACGAAAGCATTGTAGAATTTGCCTCGGCAAGTTCCCAGACCACATACCAAGGCGCACTCAATTTCAGCGCATTAACCCTCAACGGGCTGTTGGCCGAGCAGATACAGGTTGCCTTCCAGGGAACTCCAGATGTAGTACGGATTAACCAGCGAGTCAAGAAATTTTATGACGGCCAGTTCACCGGTTCGGTGGTGATCACTCGGGGTCCACGGCCATCTGTATCCCTGAGCCAGGCATTGACCGGTGTGCGGATTGGACCACTACTGCAGGACCTTGGAGGACAAACCCCGATCGATGGCAACCTGCAGGCAACGATCAGCCTATTCGCCCAAACAACCAATATGAACGAATTTTCCTCAACGCTTAAAGGCAATATCGAGGCCATTCTGAGTAATGGGCAAGTGCACGGTATCGACCTGCTAGGCCTGGTCAGTAAAAGCAAAGCAACTGCAGAAGAGGGTGCAGCAAAACCGAAAGGATTGTCGAGCATCACCCGTTTCGACAAACTTGATTACAGGGCATCAGCCACCAACGGTATCGTAACCAGCACTCTGCTCCGAGGAACATCACCTCTTTTTGACCTCGATGGTAAAGGGACCATCGACTTACCAAACAATGAGGTCAGTTTCCGTCTCAACCTCGCCGTCAAAAAAAATACCTTAACAGCCACAGGAGTCGACATTTCGAGGCTGAACCGCCTGCGTGTTCCAATCAGGGTCTCCGGAACCCTGTCCTCGTTAAACTACCAGATTGACGCCAGAAGCGTGATGGAAGACCCCAGAGTCAGGGAAGCAACCAGAAAGCTGGAACAAAAAATCCACGAGAAATTCGGAATCGATGTGGAAGGAATCCTCGACCAGCTGTTCTGATACGATCCGGAGCGTGGTTGTCAGTCATGCAGAATTCAGTATTTTCGTCACGTGTCCTGCGATGGGCCAGTTCTTCGGGGCGCGACTATCTACCGTGGCAAACTGCCATCACCCCGTACCGAGTGTGGGTTTCCGAGATCATGCTGCAACAAACGCGGGCCGAAACAGTCATTCCCTACTTCGAGAAATTCATCCAGCGGTTTCCCGAGATCAGGGACCTTGCCGATGCACCCATTGACACCATTCTTTTTCACTGGTCCGGACTGGGCTATTACGCACGGGCCCGCAACCTGCACAAGGCTGCATCAATTGTTGCCGCCCAGGGTTCTCTTCCCGACACCCTGGAAGAACTTTGCAATCTACCCGGGATCGGGCGTTCCACCGCGGGAGCCATCCTGAGCATAGGCTTCGACATGCCGGCGCCGATCCTGGATGGCAACGTCAAGCGTGTACTCGCACGCTATCGAGGGGTCGAGGGCTGGCCGGGCGCATCAAAGGTCAACCGGCAGCTCTGGGAGTTGAGCGCACAATACACGCCCCAAAGACGCAACCGGGCGTACACGCAGGCCATCATGGACCTTGGCGCCACCGTCTGCACCCCGAGGAAACCACGCTGCGATTGCTGTCCTCTCGCAGAAGATTGTTTTGCCTTTCTCTACCAGCGCACGAACGACCTTCCGACCCCCAGGAAGAAAAACCCTTTGCCGGTCAAAACCTGTTGCATGCTGGTGCTCAGAAACAAGGCCGGGTTGTTCTACCTGGTAAAACGTCCGCCGACAGGCATCTGGGGTGGTTTATGGGGATTTCCAGAATTCGGATCAAAACCAGACACATTGAAATGGTGCAGTAAGATCGGAGCCGAAAAGCTAGACTGGTGGCCATCGGAAAGACATACGTTTTCGCACTACCACCTCGACTACACCCCCGTCACAGCACAATACCAGGGGAAGGCCGTTGGGGTTGAGGAAGGGCCCCCTACACTGTGGTATGATCCGTCGTCCACTCAGGATATCGGTCTTCCGAAACCTGTCAAACACCTTATCGACAAGGTCCAGGTGAATGGCGCAACAGTTGTTTCCAGAGGAACCCGTTCAAAAAATCAACCATGACCCGAATCGTAAATTGCAAAAACCTGGGCCGCGAAGCAGAAGGCCTTGAATCTCCCCCGTTCCCGGGTGAAAAGGGGATTCGAATTTACGAAAATATCTCCGGACAGGCATGGAAGGAATGGATCACCCTGCAAACCATGCTGATCAACGAACACCGACTCAAAGCATTCGAACCTGAAGCCAAGAAATTCCTCGCAGCGGAACGGGAAAAATTCCTTTTTGGCGAAGGCGTTTCAGTCCCAGAGGGTTTTACCGCACCGAAATAACCAGCC
>DBZZ01000053.1:28203-39135 GCA_002311315.1 Methylococcaceae bacterium UBA1147
CATGTCTTTCAGAATCGGACTGCGTTTTCGAATCTGTAGCAGACTAAGCGACACATGGTGATCAGCCACCCGTTGTACGAAGCCCGGTTCACCGGGTTCTTGCCCTGGATGTTCCGATCTGACGAGATCTATCGCCGGCTTAATCTTGTCCAGCAGAACTGTCAGATTTCCCATTCTGACATCGGCACATGCCCCCTTAATCGCCCCGCAATTGGAATGCCCCAGGACTACAATCAATTTTGAACCGGAGACATTGCAGGCAAATTCCATGCAACCCAAAATATCGTCATTAATGACATTGCCGGCAACTCGAACACTGAAGACATCGCCCAGACCCTGATCAAAAATCAGTTCCGCTGATGTACGTGAATCAATACAACTGAGAATAATGGCTACCGGAAACTGACCGTCCCGGGTTACATTCACCATTTCCAGCGAATTTCGTTTGGCTTTGAGATTATTGACAAAGCGCCGGTTACCCTCTTTCAAGATGTTCAAAACATCGCCAGGGCTCAAAGATTGTCGATATTCTTGGGAGTGCGATAAGCCGACCTCCACTGGATCAAGTTTCCCGTAACCGCGGAAATTCTCCAGGTAAACACTGGACTTTTTAAAGTTAGCTTCCGTTACAAAGCTTAAAATCATTTCATGTACGTCGTAGTCCATGAACCGGCATTCAGTAGCATCAATCACTACGTTGCCCCCCTCCGGCAAAGAATTCAGGATCTTAGAAAGCCTTGATTTATTTAAGAAAGACAGGTTATCCCCTAAGTGAAGAATCGTTTTATTAAGCTCGTGTTCAGTATGCATAACAAACGACGACTCATGATCCTCCCGCAAAATTAAAATGAGGGCCGTAGCCATGCCAATCGCAATCCCGGTCAGAAAGCCAGTTAAAAGGAGGCCGATGATGGTCAGCGCGAAGGGTACAAAATGGTAATAACCGGTCTGGTACATCTGCTTGACTTGAGCAGGCGCTACCAGCTTATACCCCATGACCAGCAAAACAGCCGCTAATGAGGCTAGCGGGATCAGATTGAGCCATGCCGGTATGGATAATACTGCGGCCAAAATCATAGACCCTTGAATCACTGCCGATGCTTTACTACGTGCACCCGCCTGAATATTGATCGAGCTTCGAAGTACTACCTGAGCCACCGGAAGGCCGCCTAGATGACCACAGACAATATTTCCAATCCCTTGAGCCCAGAGCTCCCGATTTGCTGGAGCCATTCGTTTCCGGGGATCCAGTGCATGAACACCTTCTACAGCCAGTAGCGTTTCCAGACTGGCAATCATTGCCAGCGTCAAAGCCGCCAGCCAGATCCTGTAATTGAATAGTTGGGAAAAATCTGGCGACATCAAGTGACTGGTCAAGTTTCCAATACTCTCTATATCCGGAACCGAAACCAAATGTTCAACCTGCAAAGCCAGACTCGGCGCGAAATGGAAAAATAACAGATTGATTCCGATACCGACGAGAATTGCAACAATTGCTCCGTGGACATGCCGTAGGAACCAATGTCGTTTTAGGCTAGGTCTGTCCCAAACAATCATCACGATCAGTGAAACACTTGAAATAATGACTGCACCCGGCTGAAACAAACTCAACATATCGCCCAAATCGGATAGGGTCATGTATGTACCGTGAAAAGACAGATCGCCTTCGTAGTCGACGTCGTAACCGATCGCATGGGGGATTTGCTTGATACACAAGATCATACCGATACCCGATACCATCCCTTTAATAACCGCCGACGGAAAGTAGTCAACGATAATTCCAGCTCTACACAACCCCATCAATACCTGGAAAAACCCCGCCAAAACCAATGCAAGAAGAAAGGCTTCAAACCCTAGTTCGTTAATCACCTCAAAAACCACGACCGCAAGTCCCGCGGCGGGCCCGCTAATACCTACGGTCGACCCACTCAAGATCGCCACAACCGTACCGCCGACGACGCCGGAAACGAGGCCGGAAAGCATGGGCGCACCGGATGCCAACGCAATCCCGAGACACAGAGGAACCGCGACCAAAAAGACCACTAATCCAGAAGAAATGTCATGACCACGGAGTCGAAAACCAAAGGGTTCGTGGCCGTTCACCTTCGATTCGATGGGGATTGTCATAAAAATACCAATGTACTCATGAACTAAATAAGTTGTATTTTCAAAAGCCAAAAGATAGATCAGATTTCAACCGATATATGTCTGGGATGTATAAAATTCAAGCCTAGAATGTTCGCAAGCGCCCGGTTCCTAATCGCGTACTCTCTCCGATTCACTCTTGACCCAACGCTGTTTCTCGCCGTCATCCGATTAAAACACCAACCGGAATCGCAATGGACCCCCTTTCGATCGCGGTGCAACCCACGCTGAATTTTTTTGCAACCAACGCGTTTATTTCGATTGACAAAAGGCTTCAATTTTCATACATTGCATCGCCGCAGGAAACGCTGTCTGTACACTAATCCAATAGTCGAGCAACAAACCCTGTAATCCCTTACTCAACAGTTTGGGCTTACGGAATTGGTTTTTGGACTTTAATATCCGAAATTCCAATACGCTACCCAGCGTGAAACAAAAAAGGCACCACACACATGAACACGGAGAATATTCAGAAGATTCGGCCGGATGTCAAACTTCAGGCAACCCCTACCAGTTTACATGAGTACATCGATGTGACAGATACCTCAGAGCCCGTGCTAAACGACGCAGAGCGTGTGAACCTTCATGCTTTGGTGTCAGAGGCAACCGAGGCTATTGCTCCGAACTGGCCGATGCGGACGTTCGCCTATCGAAACTCTTTGATGGGATTCGAGGATCTGCCTTTCCATGACGCGGTCGCACACGCGAAGAACGTGCTGGGGGGAGAGGGTTATCTGTCGACCGCGGAGTACCGAGCGTGCTATGCAAAGGGGCGGATTTCCGAAAAAGAACTCTTGGGTGCTTTGCGATCACGGGAGCCAAAACTTGCATCGCAGGGCTCGGTCCGTGTCGGTGAGCGCAATCTCCATCCTGAAGAGATCCTCTTGCTCCACTTTGTGTATGGCCTTGACCCTCTCGACCCCAAGTTATTGCAATGGCAACTTACGGAGGAAAACGCCGCCCACCGTATCCGTCCTGATGTTCCCCAGTCCATCAAAAATCGCTTGAGATCAAACGCTGCGGAATCGGTCTACATCCATTCGCTGTGGTCCGAGGCCGTGAAGGCACTCGGCGTTTCTGAAGATGGATCGGCTGGAAACCACAAACATTCCCCCACCACGGCTAAGACTGAGGGTACCGAGTACACTGGGCATGATCCGCAGCAGAACATCCGCACTATAGCTGAAATTGTCGACACCCTAACCGGCTCCAATCTTATACAGAATATCAACGAACACACGATCAAGTGGTGTGCTGCTTTCCTTGATGAAGGCTTGTCGGATTGGTCCATGCCCGCACGTGAGAGCGGATTTTATTCTGCCTGGCGAGATCTTGCGCCACGCGAAGCTTCCTGGTTAACCCTCGGAGTCTCCAACTTGAGTCAAAAGCTGGAAGCGCTCCCTGACCACCCTGAGGATGCCCTCGCTGCAAACCTGAACCGTCTGAAGGTCCCCAAAGAACAATGGGTATCGTATCTACGCCGGCACCTCACCCACTTACCTGGCTGGGCTGGCTATATTCGCTGGCGAGACATGAACCCGGATTATCTTGAACAGGGCCATCACCCAATCAATCCGCTGGAGTATCTGTGCGTACGCGTTTTTTATGAGGCTGAGTTATCTGAGACAGTCTGTCGGAGCATGTGGAACATCACCCCGGCACTACCTGACCTCGTCGCACGCGCCCAGTCCAACGATCTGGAAAATTCACATTCCCACGAACATGACGCGTACACAGAAACCGTCTGTCGGGATGCTTGGCGCCTTTTCCATCTGTCGCAGTTCCTCGATATTCGCCCGAAGGACCTCCAAGCGTTATCGCCGACTGACGTCCAGTCACTACTCTCTCCCCTCGATCGATTCCCTGCGGACGCGCTTCGTCCTGTGTGGCACGAGGCCTACGAAACACGGTATCGAAACTCCCTGCTGACAGCCCTGGTCACTCACCGCCAAAGATCTGGATACGACGAAAGTAACAAGCGTCCGAGAGCTCGTGTACAAGCCGTATTTTGTATAGACGCCCGCTCCGAGTCTTTTCGCCGCCATCTGGAAGCCCAAGGCGATTATGCAACAATCGGGTTCGCTGGGTTTTTTGGCACTCCGATCTACTACCGCATAATTGATCAAGAGGAGAATCAACCCCTCTGCCCAGCGCTGATCAAACCGAAGTACGAGGTAAAGGAGGGACCGCGGCAGAATCAAGAAACCGCAGTACTGCGATTTATGCTGGGAGACCGTTGGAATAAATTCAGTCGTCACTTGTTCCACCAGATTAAGTCAAACCCAACCAGTTCCTATCTCGTATTTGACTTGTTCGGGTTTGTATTCGGATTGGCAATGCTGGGGAAGACGGTACTCCTGAAGCCCTATGCGTCTGTGCGTGAGTGGTTAGGTCGCTGGCTCATCCCACCCATCGCAACCCAAATCCCAGTTGATAAATTCTCCGAAGATGACCGGGAAGCCTTTATAGCCGACAACGAACGGGCACTGATCGCCGAGGTACTCCTGCAGCGGCTTGGCCATCGAGCCAATGCGGTTACGCTCTCGCAGTCAGAAGTCGAAGAATACCGACTGGCTGCCTTGGAGGAAACCGAACACAGCAATCGGATAAAAGCGCAAACCAAAGCCGCTGAGCGAATAGATCTTTCCGCCAAAGAGCAACACGATTTTCTTTGTGAACTCCGAAACGAATACGGAATCAACGCCGACAATCACACACTGAACCTCAAACACTTTGGGAAGCGCAGGTTTTCTCCGCAAGAACAGGTGGCAGTGGTCGAGAATGCGCTGCGTGTTATGAGCTTGACCAGAGATTTCGCGCGCGTGGTTATGCTCTGCGGCCATGCAAGCACCACGGAAAATAATCCCTATGCCTCCGCGTACCACTGCGGGGCGTGTGGAGGAAACCCTGGAGGACCCACTGCCAGAGTGTTGGCAAGCTTGGCCAACAAGGCGACTGTCCGTCGAGAACTGTTGAACCTAGGGATTGAAATTCCAAACGACACGTGGTTTGTCGCCGGTGAGCACAATACAACAACGGACCGCATCACCTTGTTCGACCTGGAAGATATGCCCGAGGGCCACGGCCCAGATTTGATCCAGTTGCAAAATGACCTGGAAGCGGCCTCGCTCCTTAATACTCAGGAACGCTGTAGTCGATTGCCAGGAGCCCCAAGTAGTCCAAAGTCGCTGATCACCGCCAACCATGTATGGAAATCCAGCCGTGACTGGGCTCAAGTCCGACCAGAGTGGGGGCTCTCCAGCAATGCCGCCTTTGTAGTTGGACGGCGGTCACTAACAGAGGGACTTAGCCTTAACGGTCGGTCCTTCTTGCACAATTACGACCAGTCTCAGGACACCACCGGCAAGGCACTCGAAACCATCATGACCGCCCCGCTGGTGGTCGTGCAAACAATCAATTTTCAATATTTTTTCTCTGCAACGGATCCCTGGGCATACGGGTCAGGAACCAAAGTCTTGCATAACGTTGTCAGTGGAGTCGGCGTGATGCTGGGGAGGAACAGCGACCTGCAAACAGGATTTCCAATGCAATCCCTCACGACGGGCACAGACCGATATCATGAGCCACTCCGTATAGTCACGGTAATCGAGGCAGATACCGAGAGTATCTCTGCAATCATATCCCGTCATGACATTCTCAAGAACTTTTTCAACAATGAGTGGATGTATCTCGTCTCCTGCCATCCCACCACGGGAGAGTTTTTGCAATACCAGCCAGGGGGAACCTGGAAGACAGTCTCATCATCGACCGCATCATAGATGACAAATATCGCTTACATTCTTATCCCGGCACTCCCGTTTGTTGCCTTCCTGATCATCGCGCTACGTAGTCGGTGGTTAGGCGAGAAAAGCCATCGACTGGCAACCCCGGCTGTTACCGGCTCATTTATTCTCTCGGTCCTTGCCTGTATCGACGTATACCAAAACGGAGCCAGGTCGATCCCGCTGTATTCTCTTATCAACGTTGGTAACTTAGCCGTCGAAGCAAGTCTCTATGTCGATGCCATCACAGCAGTGTTGCTTTTGCTGGTCACCGGGGTAGGCGGCCTCGTACATGTCTTTTCCAGCCGCTACATGCAGGCGGACCCGCGCTATGCCCGCTTCTTCGCGGTGATCGCGCTCTTTACCTCGGCCATGATCATGCTGGTCATGAGCGCAAATTTGCTGATGCTGTTTATGTTCTGGGAAATCATGGGTCTATGCTCTTACCTACTGATTTCGCATTGGTCATCCCGTTCATCGGCGTGCAATGCCGCAACGAAAGCCTTTCTGGTGAATGGCGTGGCGGATGTTGGCCTCGCATTTGGAATCTACCTGGCATGGGACACCTTCGGTACCGTCAACATTCAAGAGATCTTGACGGCTGCACCAAACTACACCGATCAGACAGTGAATCTTTTTCGCGGATTTTTCGGTCTGGATTGGCAAGTCCCCATCCTCTCCTTGATTGCGTTGCTGTTGTTCGTGGGGCCACTTGGCAAATCAGCACAAATTCCTTTCCATGTCTGGCTCCCATTTGCAATGGAAGCCCCAACCCCGGTCTCCGCACTGATTCATGCCGGAACCATGGTCAACGCGGGTGTGTACCTCCTGATCCGCATGGGACCACTATATCTTTTGGCTCCGAACATCATGATCATAGTGGCAATCCTCGGCGGCTTGACCGCCGTCTTCGCCGCTATAGTGGCCCTTACCCAATTCGACATCAAACGAATTCTGGCTTACTCAACCATAAGCCAACTTGGATTTATGGTTCTGGCGTGCGGTGTCGGCGCCTACGGTGCCGCACTCTTTCACCTTCTCACCCATGGCGCTATGAAGAGTTTCCTGTTTCTCTCCGCAGGAAGCGCCCTTGAGAGTCTCGGAGAAGCCCACCATGGTGAACCTGGCGCTTCACCACGCACCAAGGCCACACGGCAACATCTCCCCCTTTACGCTGGCGCTCTCATCCTCGCTTTGATTCCCCCATTGGTTATTTTCTCGGGACCGTACGAACGGTTATGGACCGCATCACAACTTATCCAGTCCCAGGTCTTTTTCTGGGGCTTTGGCCTTGCAACCGTGTTTTTCACGGCATTCTATTTATTCCAGGGAATCATGGAGATTTTCAAACCTCCAGGGCGCATCGACTGGCACGAGGGGTTTCGACCAGGGATGATGCGGCCTCAACTGTTTTCAGCGTCGCTACTTTTGGGACTCATGCCCATGACGGCAGGATTAGCCGCTTTCCTCGTCATCATTTGGAGTGGCTTTCTCGAATTCATCTCTCCGGCACTCCCAATCACTGAGCATCTAACGACCCAAACCACCGGGTGGACGCCTACGAACATACTTATCGGTATCGGCATTGCGACCGCTGGCTGGGCGCTGGCGTTCCTTTTCCATGCGTTCCCAGGTTGCCCATCAGAACGATGGGAAGAACGAAAGAAGACACTCTATGTATTCTTTCTGAATAGAGGCTACTTCGACGAAATATACGAGGTCATGGTCATTCGTCCCTACTCACGATTTTCCGCATGGCTGTGGAGAGTAATTGATCTCGGAACCATTGACCGAGTCTATATGACCTCGGCTCACGCCACGGGAACGATATCTCGATGGCTCTGGCGAGGCATCGATGTATTTCTCATCGACCGGCCTGCTAACAGGCTTGCAACCGCATTATTCAAGATGTCGGCGAGACTCTCGAAAGTCGTTGATGTCAAGAAGACCACCCAATCCGAGCTTCTACGCATCATGTTGGTGATTCTTGTAATGCTTCTCATTCTACTCGTAGTCGTCGAGACCTTGCTCTCGGTGATCTTGCATTGAAAAGATAGACTTATGAATTTGGTAAGCTGGATTGTGCTCACACCCTTCATCGGGCTACTTCTCGTGGGATTCCTTCGGCACGTCGAGGCCGTCCGCTGGATGACCCTCGGCGTCACCTTGCTCACCTTAGGTCTCGCCGCACGCCTATGGGCAGATTTCGAGCACTCGGCCGCGGGGATGCAGTTCGTTGACCGCATGCCACTTGGGCCGCTCCCCTTTGAATTCGTAGTCGGCGTAGACGGCATAAGTTTGCCATTACTCCTTCTTACCGCGTTCCTTGCTCCCCTATGCGTTCTCGGCTCCTGGAGTAGCATCAAGGAAAACGTAAAGCCATTCATGATGCTCATCCTCTTGGCAGAAAGCGCCATTGCGGGTGTGTTCAGCGCCCTTGATGCGCTCCTGTTCCTCCTCTTCTGGGAAATCACAATTGTTCCCGTGTATTTCATGATTGCACACTGGGGAGGACCTCACCGAATCCAGGCGGCAATAAAATTTATTGTGTTCAGC
This sequence comes from Methylococcaceae bacterium UBA1147, assembly GCA_002311315.1. Lineage (GTDB taxonomy): Bacteria > Pseudomonadota > Gammaproteobacteria > Methylococcales > UBA1147 > UBA1147. Next base: position 36,687 of record DBZZ01000053.1, read on the forward strand.
GTAGCCGGTAGTCTGCTTGTAAATCTTGGAATTGGCGAACTAAATAGTGCAGGAGGACACACCTACGATGTTCTGGCCCTGATGCAGGTGGAATATCCGTCCGAAGTGCAGACCTGGATCTTCCTCGCACTATTTCTTGGGTTTGCGATCAAGATACCAATGCTTCCCGTTCATGGCTGGATTGCCGATGCCCACGGGGAGGCGCCAACAGCAGGCAGCGTTATTCTGTCCGGGCTCATGCTGAAGATGGGAGCCTACGGGCTTCTTAGGTTTTGTCTCCCCATGCTCCCCGAGGCATCCACCGCATTCGCCCCACCCATCATGTGGCTCTCCGTACTGGCTATTCTCTATGGCGGAGCCATGGCCCTCGTACAACATGATTTTAAACGGCTCATTGCCTATTCCTCGATCGCCCACATGGGGTTTGTAACCCTTGGCATTTTTGGCTTCAACAATCAAAGCATGCAGGGAGCCGTCATTCAGATGGTTAATCACGGACTGACGACGGGGGCTCTGTTTCTGGTGGCCGGGATGTTATACGAACGTACACATAACCGAACAATCGACGACTATGGTGGCCTGTATGCGACGATGCCGAGATTTGCGGTCGTCTTTAGCGTCTTCACCATAGCGTCCTTCGGATCGCCAGGGACCGGTAATTTCATCGGGGAGTTTTTAGTCCTGTTTGGTACTTCGTTTCACAGTTACACCATGGTCTTGCTGGTCATGGTCGGAATAGTGCTGGGAGCTGCCTACATGCTCGGGATGTTTCAACGGCTTGTAATGAATCCCATTTCCCCCCTCAGTTCTACCTTAGTCGATCTAAATCAACGCGAGGTGGCGTGCGTGATTCCATTGGTTCTGGCGATCTTTTTCATTGGCCTCTATCCAACATTCATACTTGATCCGATGAATATGAGCATCACAGCTCTGGTCCAAGACATCGCACCGGTACAACCACTCCAGATGGTGGAACCATGAGCGATTCGTTCCTGGGTTTCCAGCTTGTCACTTGGGTCGTGCTGACCCCCGTCATCGGGCTGCTCATCGTGGGATTCCTCCGCCACGTCGAGGCCATCCGCTGGGCAACCCTCGGCATCACTTTGCTCACATTCGGGCTCACTGCGCGCTTGTGGGCGCGCTTTGACTACTCAATCGGAGGGATGCAGTTCGTAGACCGTGTTGAGTGGATACCGACCTCCAACATCCAATACGCGGTCGGCGTGGACGGCATCAGCTTACCGCTGATCCTGCTTACAACACTCCTCCTGCCCTTGTGTGTCCTATCTTCTTGGAGAATGACGAACATCAAGGCTTTCATGATGTTCCTCCTCCTAGGTGAAGTGGCTCTAGTGGGTGTGTTTACTTCCCTGAATGCTATTCTCTTCTTCATCTTCTGGGAAATCACGATGATTCCCATGTATTTCATGATTGCTCACTGGGGAGGGGCTCTGCGAGCTAAGGCGGCAATCAAGTTCGTCATCTTCAGCTTGTCGGGAAGTCTTTTGTTGCTCGTTGGATTTCTGGCCCTGTACCACATGGGCGGCCATACGTTCGATATCCTCGCGCTCACGCAGGTCGGGTATACGCCTGAGATCCAGTCCTGGATCTTCCTGGCGTTGTTCGTTGGATTCGCAATCAAGGTTCCGATGATCCCTTTCCACAGCTGGATTGCAGATGCACATGGAGAAGCGCCGACCGCAGGTAGCGTTATTCTGTCCGGGCTCCTGCTGAAAATGGGCGCCTATGGATTCCTCCGATTTTGCCTTCCCATCCTTCCCGAAGCATCCGTGACATTTGCCCCGGCTATCCAGTGGCTCTCCGTGTTTGCCATTCTCTACGGCGGAGTGCTCGCCTTCGCGCAAAGTGCGGTCAAACGATTTATCGCCTATTCATCCATTGCGCACATGGGGTTCATCACGTTGGGCATTTTTGGGTTAAACCAGGAAGCCGTCCAAGGGGCTGTTCTCCAGATGGTTAATCACGGGTTAACGACTGGGGCTCTGTATCTGATGGCCGGCATGTTGTATGACCGCACGCATAATCCGATGATCAGCTCATATGGAGGACTCCATCAGGTGATGCCGAAGTTCACGGCACTTTTAACTATCTTTGTCTTGGGGACCATTGGGTTGCCGGGAACAGGCAGTTTCATCGGGGAGTTCATTATCCTGATTGGCACCTCGTATCATAGCTACCTTCTGGTCCTGTTCGCTCTGTGCGGGATCGTGGTTGGCGCTGTATACATGCTCTCCTTGTTTCAGCGTTTGGTGTTAGGCCCTGTTCACCCCTACGTTTCCACCTTGCCAGACTTGACTCAGCGCGAGATGGCGTCCGTCATACCGCTGGCAGTTATCGTGTTTGCGATTGGCATCTACCCAGCGATCCTTCTGGATCCAATACACGCGAGCGTCGCCGCCCTGGTGCAAGATCTCGCACAAGTGCAAAC
>DBZZ01000053.1:39264-40225 GCA_002311315.1 Methylococcaceae bacterium UBA1147
CCAACCAGCGTGAAGGTAACCCGGCCAGTCACTTCCTTGCCGGAAAATGGAGTATTCAGACCCCGGCTTCTCCATTTACGGGCATCGACCGTCCAGCAGGCCTGCGGATCGAAAATGCAGATGTCAGCCACCACACCCGGCGACAATCGACCGCTGCCTACTCCCAGAATCTCGGCCGGTCTACGGGTGAGGCTGTCAATCGACCGAACCAATCCAATCTGTCCGGTCGATGCCAGATCCAACAACAGCGGCAACACCGTTTCCAGCGCAGATATCCCCGGTTCTGTCGAAGCAAAAACGTCAAGCTTGGCCCCTTCCTCGTGAGGCTGATGATCCGAACAGATTGCCGACAAGGTGCCGTCTGCAACGCCCTTGCAAAGAGCAACCCGGTCATCCTCGGTCCTGAAGGGCGGAATCACATGGAAGCGACTGTCGAAATCGACCAGGCTCCGGTCGGTCAGGTACAATTGATGCGCCGACACATCGGCGCTGACCGGTAGACCGGTGTTTCTCGCCCTGGCCACCATATCCACCGCCTCGCCACTGCTCAACTGACAAAAATGAACCCGAGCACCGGTGTGCCGGAGCAATGCCAGTACCTGGGCCACGGCGACAGTTTCGGCTGCATCCGGGATCCCTGGAAGACCCATGCGTGTCGCCACGACTCCCTCGTGAACAACACCCTGGTTGCGCAGCCAGGGATCTTCAGGCCTGACCATCACCAGCATGTCGAAAGTCGCAGCGTATTCCATCGCACGCCGTAGAACCAGGCTATTGGCAAGGGGCTGATTACCATTGCCAGCCGCCACGCAGCCTGCTTCCTTGAGAGCCCGGATTTCGCTCAGTTCTTCGCCTCTCAGAGCCCGGGTCAATGCCCCGACCGGAAGAACTCGGGCCTTGCCGATCCGTTCTGCACGCTCCCTGATCAATTCGACCACCGCCGGTGTATCGATAACCGGCT
>DBZZ01000053.1:40324-42607 GCA_002311315.1 Methylococcaceae bacterium UBA1147
TCGCTGGCAATGGTTGCCTTGTATTCCTGGCCCGGTTCCCGGAGCCGTGCACAAAGATCGATAAAACCCGGGCACACTACCTGGCCCGGCAACCTCAGTTCGCGGTCGGCATGAAAACCATCCGGTGCTGTTCCGACCGCGGCGACCTTACCGTTAGCAATGTAGATGGATTGGATCTCATCGATCCCGTTCGCGGGGTCGATCAGACGCGCGCCAGTAATGGCCAGGCGAGGCCCTGTCATGCCTCGCCCTGATGACGTGATTTCGAATGCATGGCCATGGTCATGATCGCCATCCGTATCGCGATCCCGTAACTCACCTGCTGCAGAATCACTGAGGGCTTACCGTCCGCCACCCCGGATTCGATTTCCACACCGCGGTTTATCGGTCCAGGGTGCATCACCATGACGTCTTGTCGGGCAAATCGGAGGCGTTCGCGGGTGAGACCGAAACAATTGAAATATTCCAGTTCACTGGGCAACATCGCTCCGCGCATCCGCTCCTTCTGCAAACGCAGCATAACGATGACATCAACGTCCTGTAATCCATCATCCATGCTGTGGTAGACACGAACGCCCAGTGATTCGGCATCGACAGGCAGCAAGGTTCTCGGCCCGATCACCCGAATTTCTTTCACCCCCAGAGTGTTAAATGCCAGGATCTGTGAACGAGCAACCCGAGAATGCAGGATATCGCCGACGATCGCAATCCTGAGCCGCTCAAAAGCCGGCTTGTGTTTGCGAATGGTAAAGGCGTCGAGCATGGCCTGGGTCGGATGCGAATGACGTCCATCTCCGGCATTGATCACGCTGACGTGAGGCTCGACGTGCCGTGCAATGAACTCCGCCGCACCGCTTTCGCTGTGCCGGATCACGAACATGTCCACGTGCATCGCCTGAATATTCCTGATCGTATCGAGAAGTTTCTCGCCCTTGGCAGTTGCTGACGTTGCAATATTGACATTCAGGACATCGGCGGAGAGCCTCTTTGCAGCCAGTTCAAAGGTCGTCAGCGTGCGCGTACTGTTTTCGAAAAACAGGTTGACGATGGTCTTGCCGCGCAGTAACGGAAGCTTTTTCACCGGCTGGTCAGCCACTACCCCGGCGAAAGGTTCAGCCGTATCCATGATCCGCACAAGCATTTCCCGATCAAGTCCGTCGATCGACAGGAAATGCCTTAACCCGCCATGTTCGTCCAGCTGAAAATTCAACCTAGTGTCTGTCACGGGTCTGTTCAATCATCGGGTTTCCGGGTCGATTGTGTTGATGTCCAGCCGTAGAGGATTCGGTCCAGCAAGCTTGATCCGCTGATTCTTCAGGAGATTCATCCTCGATCCGACGCAATCCGCCTGTATTGGAACTTCTCGACCGTCCCGTTCAACCAGAACACCCAGCACGATACTGTCCGGGCGCCCATAGTCGAATATCTCGTTCAAAGCTGCGCGAATGGTACGCCCCGTGTGAAGTACATCGTCGATCAGCAACAGCTGTCGACCCTCGACATCGAAGGGCAGACTGCTGGAACGGATTTTAGGATTGACTCCTACGCGGGAAAAATCATCCCGATAAAAGGAAATATCCAGAAGACCCAGCGGTTCGCTGATGCCAAGCTGGGACCAAAGTTTCTCCGCCAGCCAAGCCCCGCCGGTGTGGATACCGATCATCAGAGGATCGACAAGTTTTCGTTCCTTGATTGTTCGGGACAGTGATCGAGCCAGACTTTCAAGCGCCTGTTCTGTACGCTCGTCGGAATCAGTCATTAACAACAGTCCTCCCGGACTTCACCGAACCATGTCTGCAAGATCAGCGAGGCCGCCACCTGATCCTGAACTTTCCACAAAGTTGTTGCGTTCACACCCGTCTCGTCGAATAAAAGCTGCTTTGCCTCGAAAGTGCTCAACCTTTCGTCAACCTGATGCACCGGGAGCGCATACCGGCCTTCGAGTTGCCTACTAAAGCGCATTATACGTGGGGTAACCAAATTATCCGACCCGTCTTCACGCTTGGACACCCCAACCACCAGGCCCGTGGGCTGCCAGCTATCAATCAATTCCGAGATTTTTAGCCAATCGGGTTTCTGCTCGACAGCCAGGATCGTCACGAGAGGATTGGCGGTTCCCGTTTCAAGGTTGCCGACCGCAACGCCAATTTTTCGGATGCCGAAGTCGAACCCTAGGTAAGTCCCTACCGGTATAGCTTGCCCGGATTGGTCAGAAGCCACGAAATAAAAACCTCTGATGATCCGCGCGTCCTAGGCGTGGCCCGCCGTTGAGGACAGGAGGCT
>DBZZ01000053.1:42652-45644 GCA_002311315.1 Methylococcaceae bacterium UBA1147
TCGAAAAGGATATGGTTTTCTGCAGGAGCGTTCAGCCAAGCATTTTCGACCATTTCACGCTCTAGCTGTCCTTCTCCCCAACCCGCGTAGCCGAGTGCGACCACGATACGCTCCGGTCCCTGGCCGCTGGCGATTGCTTCCAGGATATCCTTTGACGTGGTCAGTGCAATCGAATCGGTAACCCGTAGCGAAGACTCCCAATCCCCCCTTGGCTCATGAATGACGAATCCATGTTCCGGCTGGACTGGCCCGCCGTAGAAAACCGGAACTGTGGTAATGCTTTCCTCCCCCGCCTCGATATCCATTTGTTTGAACAGATCATCAAGTTTCAATTCGGTAGGCCGATTGATCACGATCCCGAGGGCACCTTCAGGATCATGCTGACACATGTAGGTCACGGTACGGTTGAAATTGGGGTCACTAAGGCCCGGCATAGCGATGAGGAAATGATCGGTTACGTTAAGGTTCTCTATCATTGGATCCAGATTCCACTGTCAAATACCTTGTTTGTTCGCCGGGCCAACCGCACAGAAGCAGGATGCACAGCCATCCTGTCAGTCCCACTCAACGATTTTGCATTGAGATCAACACATCTCCCGAATACCCGTTCAACGGCCGGTCGTCATGCTCGAATCGTCCGAAAATTTCCAGGTTCGCGTGATCACCACTATGTCCGTCTCCTTTTCCAGATCAGGCGGAAAGCGAGCGAACGGAGCCGCCAACCGCACAATCCGCACAGCCCCATCATCCAGGACCTTGTGCCCTGAAGATCGGCGAATCTCGATTCGGTAGATCGATCCGTCCTTGCGAATTGCAACCGCCAGCAAAAGAGTACCGGAAAGATGTTCTCGACGAGCCAGTTCAGGGTAATTCAAATTTCCAATTCGCTCCACCTTGTTTTCGAAGGCCCTCTCGTAGGCGGCCGCCTGGTACTGATGGATCTTTACCGAGTCGATATGCTTGATCCGCTGAGTTCTGGCGAACATCCCTGCTAACTCATCAGCGGACGAATGAAGGTTACCGATCTGGTCCAGCAAGGCTGCCGGATCCAGTGTCCGGTGCTCGACAGGGTTTGTGGACGCGGACTGCGGACCGACAACCTGTTTCGGATGCTCCATTTTCATGACCGGTTTGAATTTGGGTCGCGGCTCAGGTTGCAGGATCGTGCGGTTTGAATGGTCGACAGGGCTAGCGGCTGGAAACGACTCGGCAACAAACGTATCGACCAGTGCTATTTCCAGGGATGAATTCACTTTCCTGGGCTTCGCCATGTCAACCCGGATCAGCAGCAACAGAAAACCGTGGAACACAACTGCAGCAAAAACAGCAATCGCCAACCGGTTCCCTGCAGTGACCACAGCGGGAAATTCCGATTGTTGTTTACTCTCGAGCCAGTTCAAAGATAGTTCTCTATGCAATCCAGCAATTGGCCACTGATATTCAGGTCGAAAAGTGCGTCAAGCTCCTGTATGCAGGTCGGACTGGTCACGTTGATTTCAGTCACATAATCGCCGATCACATCGAGCCCCACGAAAATCAGGCCTCTTTCTTTCAGCACCGGTCCGATCTGGCCGGCCAGCCAGATATCCCGTTCGCTTAGGGGCCTCCCTTCTGCGCGTCCACCGGCCGCCAGGTTTCCGCGGGTCTCGCCTTCGGCAGGGATGCGCGCGAGAGCAAAGGGTACGGGTTCCCCATCGATGACCAGAATGCGCTTGTCGCCTGTCCGGATTTCAGGCAGGTACCTTTGCGCCATGATAAAGCGACCGCCATTGCAAGTCATCGTTTCCAGGATCACGTTCAGGTTCGGATCACCGGCCTTTACTCGGAAAATGGATCGTCCTCCCATTCCGTCCAGCGGTTTGAGGATGATGTCACCCTGTTCCTTTAGGAACCGTTTGAAACGTTCTGCATCGCGCGCAACCAGAGTCGGCGCACAGCAATGCTGGAACCAGGCGGTGAACAGTTTTTCATTGGCATCGCGCAGGGACTGCGGCTTGTTGACCACCAGAACTCCGCTGGCCTCGGCAATTTCGAGCAAATAGGTCGCGTAGACATATTCCTGGTCAAACGGCGGATCCTTGCGCATCAAGATAACATCAAGGTCCTGGAGCGATTGGTCAGCCGGTTCCCCGAAACGGAACCAGGAACTTGCATTCCGCTCGACTTCCAGCGTTCGCGTGCGGGCAAAGGCCTCGCCGTCCCTCAGGTAAAGGTCATCCACTTCCATGTAATACAGGCTCCAGTTTCGGGCCTGTGCTTCCAACAGCATAGCGAAACTGCTGTCCTTTCTGATATTGATCCGGTCGATCGGATCCATCACGATACCGAGTCGCTTGGTCACGGCCGATCACTCCTTCCCCGTCCCAATTTGATTGCTAACAAGGATCATCCTCGAAATCGAACTGACCGAAACAACCCCTGTCAACGCTATCTTCTATCCAGTGAGATACCAGCCAACAACGCACGGCCTTCACCCCAGGTACTGGTCTTTGAGAACCATGTAATGCTGCGCAGAATACTCCAGCATTTCGAGTTCTATCTCGCTCAGGGGTCTGAACTTCCTGACCGGCGACCCGACATAAAGAAATCCTTCCTGCAGCCGCTTGCCCGGCGGCACCAAACTACCCGCGCCGAGCATCACCCGGTCTTCGATGACGACACCATCCATGATCACCGATGCTGTACCAACCAGGCAATAGTTTCCAAGCGTGCATCCGTGCAGGACAGCATGGTGTCCTACCGTTACCCCTTCCCCCAGCGAGACGATAAACCCCTCCGCGGTATAAGGACCCTTGTGAGTACCGTGAATCATGCACCCATCCTGGACATTGCTTCCCTTGCCAATCTCGATCCGAGCCACGTCACCTCGAACCACCGACTGGGGCCAAAACGACACATCATCCCCTGTAACAATATCACCAATCAGTACCGCAGTTTCATCCGCGTATACTCTGCTGCCGAATCGCGGCCGCTGGCCGTTGAAATCTCTTAT
>DBZZ01000053.1:45779-46113 GCA_002311315.1 Methylococcaceae bacterium UBA1147
ACCGGCCGAAATTCTACAGCCTATGATCCAAAATAGCATTCATTTCAAACGCAACCGGCAAGCACCGAAACCTCAAATCACCCCGCACTGAACTCGGCCTGCTGGCCGCAACCCGGCCCTGTGCTCTCACGGGTCTGGACCACCAGTTCAGGAACCCGACCCTGACCAGGAACCGGCCCTCGCACTGGCAAGGAAGCTTGCCCATGATGACAACCTTAGCCCCTTCATTGAAAGAAACCCTCATCGTCACGGATTCGCAACCCTGAAACTCGCCCACTCTGTGAATCACGACCGATGAATCATCGCCCGGCGAACGATCACTCCTGTCGAACCA
>DBZZ01000053.1:46267-46807 GCA_002311315.1 Methylococcaceae bacterium UBA1147
CGGCTGGAGTCCATGGGTCGTTGGCCGGCCACCCGGAACCCGAACAATGGCCGTATATCCATCCAATGTGCCGAGTTCATGGAAAACACTCAGCAGGCTCCGTCTCACGGAAGACCAGCCTGTTTCCAATGGAAACAGAACTTTGTCAACGACAGCCGTAGACCCGCCGACAATCGGACGTCAACACCACTCGCGACGTAAACGATTACGATTTAATGCAAGCCACTGCAGGGAAATAATTGGCGTAGCTGAGTCAATTTCGCCACTGGCCACTTTTTCCATCGCCTGGTCGAAATCGACCACGCTGACCAGGATATCTTCACCCTCTTCCTCAAGACCGTGCACGCCGCTTGCCTCTCTGGAATCCACCTGTCCGCAGAACACGGTCAATTTCTCCGAGCAGGTGCCTGGACTGACATAAAATTCGGCGATACGAACCAGGTTTTCTACCGAGCACCCAGCCTCTTCGACGGTTTCTCGGTACGCCACATCAATCGCGTCTTCGCCCGTCTCGATGGCTTCCCCATCCCTTGAGATTGA
>DBZZ01000013.1:0-1721 GCA_002311315.1 Methylococcaceae bacterium UBA1147
GCATATGAGCGTGGTCATGCGTAAAGAAATCCTCAAGAACTTCCTCTGTTCCTGGTGCAACAAGGGACCGCACGAGAAATTCAGGATAGGCACGAATCGGCCGGATAACAATGTTTGCACCGGCCCTTTGCAGGCGCTTCCGGTTGGCATCGTGACTTGCTTCGGCGAGGATCACCGCTTTGGTTCCCATCTCCTGAATCCGGTCCAAAACATCGAACGTGAGACTGTCCGAATGGTGCTGCGCATGATCATGGGCAATGACAACGATATAACTCGCATCCGATACGTTGACAGCAACAAGGTTGTCCGAATTTTCCGCGGTTCCGGCAAAGTGGACAACGCCCAATTCGACAATTTCCTTGGGTAGGCCATCTTCGAACCGGTCAGTGAGGATCTGAACCGGGTATTCTGCCAGTTCGGGAGTCGCCCGGAATTGCCGAACAAGCTGCTTCAAATAGCCAGCTGAATCGATGTTTGGGGTATTGATCACCAGAATGTGGTCTTTCATATTCCATCTCCATCTACCGTATCTTTTCTCTGCGTTCCTCCACAACCTGAATTCGATGAATTCGGAAATAATGTAGGTCAGGATACCGATTCCGAAAATGTAGAGAGTGACGACTGTGATCAGGCGTCCGCCGGTTGTTGCGGGACTGATATCTCCATAGCCAACCGTGGTAATGGTTGTCATTCCCATCCACAGGGCGTCGCCCAGCGAATAGCCTTCAAAAAAAATCAAGCCTCCCGAGTCAACAAGGATCAGCAAGATCAGAAGGCATGCGAGCTTTAGAAGCCTGATCGAAAAATCAGGCACATGGTGCCGAATATATTTTTTGTAGCGTCGATTCGTCCTGCGTTTTTTCAGCAACTGAAAAAACATCATAATCCTCACTTCTCTTGAACTTAGTGTTTTCCAAGCTGCTTTGGTCGGTCTACCGCTACGATCGGCTTTAAGGGCTTCTGCGCCCCTACCACCATACCCGACACCAACGCCACGCAACGGTTCCGCAAGTCTGTCTCAAGTCAAGGTCAGGATTTCCCGGGCCACATATCGTCAACCACGTCCATCGGGCATAGAACAGTCAAGGAGACATCAGTTTCTCCGCCTTCCCAGACTTCCACGGATAGATGATGAGTCTCCAGGTTACTTGTGCATTCGTGGTATCGGAGTTCTTCTCCCTTCTCGTAGATCGGTACCGAATCGACGCAGTCGTAATCGTAATAATAAGCTTCTTTTTCCTTCACTTGCTGCCTGTAATGGTCTGCAATCCAGCTGACGAATTCGGCCGGTCTCTCTCTTACGGCCAGGGTTACGAAGTCATCACTCCAAAGCCCGCTGAACTCTTCTTCATCAAAGATCCTAGAGACCACTGATTCTGGTAGCTTGACGGAGAATGAGAGTAGCGACTCGCCGTCTTCCTCATGGAACAAAACATAATAAGTTTTATTGTCGACACCGCGCAGTGTCAGTTCCCGATTGATTTCATCAGCCGAATATTGATAGCTACCAACGGCGGTTACTTCAAACTGCTCTCCTTGGAGTTCAGACGGCAGGACTCTTCGTTGTTTGAACGAGACAATATCTCCTGGTTTCAACTGAACCGGGCTCGATAGCATCCTGGGCTTGTCACTCCTGCCAAAGATTTTTTTGAACATTAAGTTTCCCTAAATCCATTGAGGGCTTTACACCTTCTAGTTGCCTTTCTGTTTTGCCTTGAGTT
>DBZZ01000013.1:1871-17232 GCA_002311315.1 Methylococcaceae bacterium UBA1147
TTCTTTACGCGCTTCAATGCGTCCGAGACCCGGTGTTGACAGGATCCAGTTGCCGCTACGTTATTGGAGATACTGGTGGTTGCTTTCTGTATCTCCTTAATGGTTTTTACCTTTTCAAGTTCCCTCTTGTTCTTTTGGATAATCCTTTCACGTGAACGAATCAGCTTATTGATCACATTCACTTCACTCTCAAGCGCACGATGTTCGGCACTCTTGTCATCACGTTCGCTGGCGATATCTTCCAGACGCTCAGCAACTTCCTCCGCCAAGGATTCTTGACCCAAGTTAAGCGCTTCAATCGCCTTGGCCTCATAATCTAGGTAATCATTGTTCAGGGTATTGATTTCCCTTTTCAGCTTGATTTCCGAAGCTTTCAGCCCGGTCAGGTTCTGCTTAGCTCTGGCAATGGCGTTTTCCGCATCACGAATTTCTTGTTCCAGAATCCGTATCGCATTGGCATCGACAATTGCCTCACCGATTGAGCTGGTACCGCCACGGACCGCGGTAAACAGGTTTTTCAAAATACTCATCTCTCACCTCTGGTTATGCAAGTAATGGTTCGATCGCCTCCAATACATCAATGGTATTTTCGGCCTGTACTTCCAGTTCATGAACAATGTTTTCGAAGCGTGTCCCCAGAGCCATCGCCCCAAACAGGATATAGGTGTCCCCCTGCAGACCAAATGCGCTCAGAGGAACCGCCGGGGCCAGCTGCAACAGCATCTTGTTGAGATTCTCCATTTCGTTCGCCAGCACCTCAGATGTGTCGAACAACGATGTAACCGCCAGCAGTTGTGTTTCAGTAACGGCCAGACGGATCGGAAATTCTTCGTTATTGGAACAGATAACCTCCGCAACACCATTCTCCAGAACAACCGCGTCAAATGAAGTTCCCTCTTCTGTCACCTGGTCGTTTAATCGATATACCAGTTCTTCGAGCGTGATGGTCATAGTATTCTCCTGTGTGATAATCTGGCCGGCAGGATACCCGAGCTTCATTATCGCAACAATGATCGCGTCCGGTTAATCTTTCACCTGGGCAAAAAAGACGCCGTCTGCATTCTCCCAGGCTTCATGGTGATATCGATAAACCTGGTGACTCCCCAGATGGTTTATTTCAATCCGGTCGGTATCGGCAAAATAGGATGGCGCAAAGATAAAAGCCGCCTCCAATGCCTCTTTTGAGACCCATGAGTCAGCCACTGGCATTTTCTCTACCTGCACTATCCGCTGAGACGCCATGAGACCACGAACCGTACCGATCGTCCATCCCCACTCCCCAAAAGTCGGTACATTCGTGTGATACTGTTCGGTCAGGTAGCCTGCAGACCTGACCGTTTTTCCGATAGAAATAAACGCCTTCTTTGCATGATAGGGTGAGGTTGACTGAACAACCATGGCTCCATCTCCTGACAGAATCTCTTTTAGTCTGGCGTAAAAGAAATCCGAATAAAGCTTGTTCAGATCAGGATGGCTTGGGTCGGGTAGATCGACAATCACCGTGTCGAAACGGCGACCTTCGGACACAAACTTTTCCACCTCAATGAAAGCGTCACCCAAGACCACCGAAACCCGTGGATCATTGAGTGAATTTTTGTTCAGCTTCAAAATGGTCTGCCTGACAGCGTCAGACAATTCCGGATCCTTTCCTTGGAACAGGGCAATCATGCCAGCATCCAGGTCGACCAATGTCACCCGCCGAGGATTCCAGCGAAGAATGTCACGCACCGCCATTCCATCGCCGCCTCCGATCACCAGCACCTCATCGTGCCGGGCAGAAGCCAGTAGTGCCGGATAAACCAGATAGCTGTGGTAGATGTTCTCGTCGTTACTAGAAAACTGTAAACGCCCGTTAATGTAGAGGCTGAGGACGCTAGGCAGTCCCTGTCCAACCTTTCGTTGGGTGAGTGTAAGGTGCTGGTAGGGAGTCACCCTGCTGTAAACTGGGGTGTCCTTGAACAAGGCATAATTCAGTTGTAAAACCCAGTCGTTGCCATTCAGCCCCAACACCACAAGCAGGACCGCGAGGCCGGCATGGGTCACCCAAAGCCTGGTCGGACGAAGGATCTCTCCTTGGTAACGCCAGAGAAACACCAGCCCGATGATCAGGTTGATTGTAGCGGTCCCGACTGCTGCTGCCATGATCGGAATGTGCAGACAAACCGCGACCCAGATTGCAGCCCCAATTCCTGCACCAATGTAATCCGCCCCATAAATCGTGCCTGTATTGTGCATCAGGTGCTGGCCATGAATCTGCTCACGCACCCTGGCAATGAGCGGAATTTCCATCCCGATCATTGCGCCAAGAATGAATCCAGCTATAAACGGCGTATAGTGCGCCAGCGTTTGTAACGTAGAAATAAATCCGCCGTCTGTCGTGATCGATGGATGCAGTCCGTAGATTTGCTGCAACCATTCCGGCAGGGTATAGGTCAAACCGACCATGCCGGCCATCACCAGAACGGAGCAACTGCCGGCCAGACCAATCCCAACCTCTAGCCAAGCAAAGCCGGTAAATGGGCATTTGATGCATCGAGCTAAAAAAGCCCCAATGCCCATTGCCACAATCATGATGCCGATCATGGCATAGATCGCCGTTTCTACGGCCCCTAGAATCCGCCCCGCGTAATGTGCCAGCAAGTACTCATATATCAGCCCACAGCCAGCAAGAATGACCATGCTCCCTATGAGAAGAACATCATGGCCGACCAATCTTCGGGCTAACGGCCCAGCAATTTGCATGCTTAACTAGTTCTCGTAGAGTTACGAGCTGGTTGTCGGCTTAAGAACGAGACTCAAAAGCCTCCAGCTTGGAAGGCTATCCCTCAATGGAGGGCACGCTCGATCGCATGACAAAGAATTTAGCCAGATAATCCTTAGCCAAACAGGGAACTCACAATCAATCCAACGGCGATGAAAAGAGTGGCCTCGATGAAGGCCACTCCAATGTTCTGCTGGTCATCTACTTCCTCAATGACATTGATATTTCGCAGAACAGCGTGACGCGCAATTCCGGCAAGCGCACTAATAACAATCGTGATGATCAACGAGACAAAAAGCCATTGAGAGCCTAATGTAATCAATGCCATGGATTGGATCCCCGCCCCGGCGCCAAAGAATTGCCCCAGATCTCCACCGAGTTGATAAGGCACCAGGCCCGAGGCGGCTTTCACCGCCAACGCCGCCCCCAGGACGTGGCCCAAGTATCGAATCGCCAACGCCGCATTGCCATTTTCAATTGCGCCTTGGAGAGTCGCACCATGATGCCGCCTTCGGTAAACCAGTCCGCGCAGCCGTGTTGTCGTCAACAAAACCAGTTGAGCGAGAAAAAAGAGAAAGACCACCACAAGGGCACCCAGTGGGGATTCTGAATCCACCCACTGTGCTGAAGTATTGATGATGGAACCCAAAGCAACGAGATTCGCTGCCTGAACGATACCTGCTGCGGTATTTTGTTCACGAATCTGTGTTTTGATGGAAAAACGATGAAAGATTATCCGGTCATTGATGATGCATCCGAGCTTCAACAAAATAATGCCGAGACCGGCATATACGGCAACGCTCAACACTTCGCTCGCCAAATCCGTATGAGCTTCTCCAGTCACTGCTCCGGCCAGCACTAGAGCCAAGGCAAGCGTACCCCCTGCGCAGGAGATTCCGAAAGCGTAGTTGTCTTTCGATGCTAGCTCGGTTGTCGTATCCACCCCGATCAAAAGCCCCTGAAAGTAACGCAACGCATAGAGAGCTCCAATGGCAATGAACAAGTCAATCAAGAGAAATTCGATCGACAATATTGAAAAACCATTATTCATGCTGTTTCTCCGATACTAGATTACTTGCCACGACTACCACTGCGCGCACGAGCCGACGCAGAGCGAGCTGACGCAGTTCTCCGCAGGTTGGATTCCGCCTTACTTTTTTTACGGACGTTCGCCGATCCGCCTGACCGGGTCCTGGCATAGGGGCTCTGGAATGTTCTAGTTCGTCCCTTGAATTTCTGTACCCGAGCATCCTGGCGCTTTTGTGTAGACGGCGAATTATAGTAGCTGCGCCCATAATCACTATAATAACTATAGGGTCGCTGACCTGCCCAGTAGCCATAACCAATAGGCCGATAAAACATGGCGTTGAAAAAGGCATACCTTCCGTACCATCCCCAGAAGGAAGAGCCATACTGATCCTGTCTCCATTGGCCATAATTTGGATTTCCAATCAATTGGCTGCCTGCACCAAGGTCGGTGCTTTGATTTGCCAACTGGGTGGCTTCTTTGCTCATGGACTCGACCCGGGCCAGTGTTCCATTGGACATGTCGGCCAGCACGTTGATGGGGTCAGTCAGCATCATTCCAAATCTTTCCGGTTCGGCAGCTATCTTAATCCTGTCGAATTCGTCCAGCAGATCCGCCGCGACTGCATTGTCGAGGATAGCCTCGCCAATCCGATTGTTTGCCAACGCTAGCCTTTCCTGCAATCCCCTCACGATGGGACCTTCGATGGTTCCGTCTGCAGCCAAGGCCTCGGCAATATTCTTCAACTCCGGCGAGTCGTGTTTTACAACATCCGCATATTCTTTCAATAACCTAACATTGGTAATGCGGCTTCCCTGCTCTATGTTGGAGACAAGTAATTCTATTTTGGATTTAGCGCTAGTTGAACGCTCATGAAGCTCTTGTTCTGAGGTACCACATCCGTTCAAACCAAAAACAACGAGCAAAGTGATCCACGTCACGCAGACCACGTTCATTGTCTGCTTGTTGATCACCTTGGACTTCCTATTGGCTGTTCTTCATTCATCGATGCATCTGCCGAAAAGCAGGATTTCAAGGCGTTCTCCTGAACACCTTCAGGTCGTTCTCGACTGATGATTCTTATCGAAGTTACGGCATCCGGACAAGCTGTGGTAATGATTTCTGCGGCCTTCTCTGGCCTGCTGTCACCACACATAAAAAGATCGAATGCAGCGTAATCGCATTCGGGCCAAGTATGAACAGTAATATGAGATTCGGCCAGCAAGACGACTCCCGTAATTCCTTTACCCAGCCCAAATGAATGAAAAAATGTACGGAGTATAGTCGCCCCGCCACCTTCAGCCGCCGCTACAAGTAATGTTTCCAGTTCCCTTTCACTAAGCCGCGCCTGCCCACCGCGGCATTCGATAATCAGGTGACGACCCATGCTTGACATTGTGCTTCCCTACAACCCAAAAACAAGATGATTATGGCAACACTAACCTGATCGGTTGTCAATTGACCAAGTCTTGTACCTCTAGCAATCGGTATCAAACTCAATGGGCCGGATCGCATGCCAATAGATGCTGAAGGACCCAATTAAAATTTAACCGGGTGATGTCTTCCTTCGTATGGGGCGTTTGGATGCTGCCTGAGGCAATGCTACACCTGGTCGACTTCCGTTCACAGTTCGTGTTTCGCACGGCAACGAGCCTTAGTTTGAAACCCTGATCTAGATCAGGGTAAACTCTCAGATAGAGGCGGTTAATACTATAACGACCATTCGGCCAGAGTAATTAGATTGATGTGTCTCATTTTCTGATATTGACCGTTAGAATGGCAACGGCATGCGAGGCTCACTTATGAAATGCCTCATGGTTCCGTGCTGAACAGACTGGAACTTTCAATCTTCATCCCTTATCCAAGGTTTAACTGGCGACCGAAATCACTGTCAGGATGTATGCTTCCAGTACAGTGTCCAGCAATGGAAAATGGGGGTATATTTTTAGTCTGATAAATAACGATCAACCATTATAATGTAGTTCAGCCATATTGATGGCGTCAGCCGGGGACGCGATCAATATCCTGATCCTTTCCCTCGACGTGGCAGCAAACCCTGTTAACGGTTGCCTCGACGCTGAGGAATCGGCAATATTCCAATGTCGGAGCTGGTTTTGCCGCCAGAGGTGCTTCCTGCTGCAATTGTTCATGTTGCCGAGCAGGCCTCTTCTAAAGCGACATCCCGGGCCAGCCCCGCACGAAAGCGGGAGAACCACTATGGGATCGTTTTCAGGCAAGCGTGTCATCATTTCTGGAGGCAGCCGGGGGATCGGCCTGGCCATTGCCAAGAAACTGGCTTCGCAAGGAGCCAGGATCGCCATTTTTGCAAAGACAGTTGAACCACGCGCCAACCTCCCCGGTACGGTATATACCGCGGTCGAGGAAATCGAATCCGCTGGCGGCGAGGCATTACCGATCATCACTGATATCCGCAGCGAAGATCAGGTCCACACCGCAGTCAGTAAAACTGTTGCCGCCTTCGGTGGTATCGACATCTGCATCAACAACGCCGGTTCCGTATCGCTGATGCCGACGATGCAAATTGAAATGAAGCGATTTGATCTCCTGTTTGCGGTCAACGTGCGAGGTACCTTCCTGCTTTCGAAGGCGTGTGTACCTCACCTTGCCAAAGGATCCAACGCCCATATCCTGAACGTTTGTCCACCCCTGGACATGCAAGCCAAATGGTTCGCAAGAACACTGCCTTATTCGCTGTCGAAATTCGGCATGAGCCAGTGTGTACTGGGCATGGCCGCTGAGTTCAGGGGTCTGGGAATCGCCGTAAATGCATTATGGCCGCATTCTCTGGTGGCTACGGCGGCCATCAGCAACGTGGTTGGTGGGGCGACCGCACTGCCCCATTGCCGCAAGCCAGAAATCATGGCCGATGCCGCTTGCGCAATCCTTTCACGTGATGGCGGAAGCTTCAGCGGCAGATTCTGCATTGACGATGTACTGCTGAAAGAGGAAGGCGTCGAGAATTTCAGCGTTTACCGAGTAGCCCCTGAACAGGACCTGTGGAGCGATTTCTTTATTCCGGACGATACGCCACAGATCGAACCCATGATCTTTCCCAAGATACCCCATAAGTAACTGCTCGGATCACGTCTGTAGTCCGAATCAGGAACAGTTCCACCTAAATGTACAGGCTGATCAACCAGAACAAAGACAGGGCCGGTTTACAAGCCGGTCCTGTTGTATTTTCAGTCACTCAGGCCGGGGAAGCTTTGCCCATACGATCGAGGAAACGCAGGTGTGACCTGACGGCCTCGGTAACCGTCGGATACTCGAGGTACGGAACCTTGTATTCCTCACAGGTGGCCTTCACGATCTCGGCAATTTCCGGATAATGGATGTGGCAGATCTTGGAATAAAGATGGTGTTCCACCTGAAAATTGAGTCCACCCACGTACCAGTTGACGAAACCGTTGTCCCGCGCAAAGTCGACCGTGGTCTGGATCTGATGGATCGTCCAGTCTTCTTCGATAACACCGGTTTCCGAATCCGGTTCGGGAAACGCCACACCTTCCACCGTGTGTGCCAACTGGAACACGATCGAAAGTGTAAAGCCGAGGATCATCTGGACCCCGACGAATGCTATCAGAACATGTGCCCCGGGATGGAGGCTCAACGGTAGCAGCAGAGCGTAGCTGAAATACAGGATCTTTCCACCCCAGAATGTCAGGTTCTCTACTGGGGTTGGCTTTGGGATCCGGTAATCACCAACCCTGCATGACAGGTGCTCCTTGAAGTCACTGAACAGGATCCAGTAGATGGACAAAAGCGAATACGACGGAAGCGCGTACCAGGCCTGGAACCTGTGCCACGGCCTGCGTTCCTGTTGCGGGCACAGGCGCAGCACGCCGCCGGAATGCAGGTCTTCGTCGAGCGCGTCTATATTGGTGTAGGTATGGTGCAGCATGGCGTGCTTGATGTTCCACAGTCGCTGGTTGCCGCCGACAAGATCCAGCATCAGGCCCATCAGGGTATTGACCCAGGTCTTGCTGGAGTATCCCCTGTGACCGCCATCGTGCATGACGCAGAAGCCAACGAGAACGTGGCTTTGTGCAAGCAGGAAACCCCAAAAAACGGCCGCCAGCAACGTTTCCGTATGAAAGACCAGGATGGTGTACGAAACAATTCCCAGCGTCAGGATAATGGCTGTTTTCATGTACATCTGCCATAAATCCCGCTTGTGCAGGTTATTGTCGCGGAAATAGGATTCCACCCTGTTGTTGAGCACAGTCCGGAACTCGTTCCGGTTTGGAAATCTAATTCTCTGCGACATGTGTATCAATCCTTATTGTTGTTAACCCGAAGCCTGCCCGAAATACCGGGGAAACGATACGCTCTCTCGAGAACCGAGCCTTATCGGCCAGCCATCTGCGGAACCCGTTTCAAACATCATCATCCCGTTCGGTGCCAGCGCACCGGATGCTCCCACGCCACTTGACCAGCGACGGGTAGCTGCCATTTCCCCAGGCCCTGGCGTCTGGCCCCACCCCCTCCCGTGGGAAGACGGTAAAACTCGAGGCGTATTGTTCCAGATTCGCAGGCAAACGCCAAATCCGAGAACGATGTTGAAAAACAACATCGTGTGTAATCCACAAGCCTTTCGCCCTCAGGTCCATCATGGCGGACGTTTTACCGAAATAAAAAAAGGGTTAACGAATCTTCGCTAACCCTTTTACTTATGGCGTCCCCAAGGGGGTTCGAACCCCTGTTACCGCCGTGAAAGGGCGGTGTCCTAGGCCTCTAGACGATGGGGACTAAAACTGTTGAAAAGCTTCCGTACTGTTATTCTGATTCCATGATCGTTGTTTGGTGGAGCCAAGGGGGATCGAACCCCTGACCTCAACACTGCCAGTGTTGCGCTCTCCCAGCTGAGCTATGGCCCCTTCGGAGGAAGCGCATTCTACGTCAATTGAAGATTGATGTCTAGATTGCCCAGGTCGTCGTTTATCGGGCAATGGATGGCCTGTGCCAAGAGCCCGAAGCGTCCCTCAAACAGACGGCAACCCGGTCAGAATCAGGTCTCCTTCGAGCGGACAAATTCCATCGCACGATCCAGCCTTTCCAAGGTCCTGGTCCTGCCCAGTAATAGCAGGGTCAGATCAATGGACGGCGAGGCCGTGGAACCGGAAACAGCCACCCTGAGCGGCTGAGCCACCTTGCCAAACTTGAGACCGGTGGAATCGACCACGGCCTGAACTACATGATGAAGCTCCTCCTTTTCCCACTTCTGCAGTGCCGCCAGTCTTTCACAGAGTAGGGCAAGCACCTGCAATGAATCTGGACGCAGGTTTTTCCTTGCCGCCCTGGGGTCGTAGTCGGGAAAGTCCCGGTAGAAAAAGGTGCTCGACTCAGCAATCTCGATCAGTGTCTTGCAGCGTTCACCCTGTGCCTCGACAAGAGCTCCAGGCTCCGGGCCATTTTTCGGATCCAGACCCAATTGTTCCAGGTGCCAGCACAAATGTTTTCCAACCTTTTCCGAATCGGAGTTCCGGATGTAGTGATGGTTCAGCCACAGCAGCTTTTCCGGATTGAAGGTGGACGGAGCCAGATTCACGTCGCCAATGTCGAACAGTTCGATCATCTCGTCCACTGAAAAAACTTCCTGATCACCGTGCGACCAGCCGAGCCGAACCAGGTAATTCAACAGCGCCTCTGGTAGATAGCCTTGGTCCCTATACTGCATCACGCTCACAGCTCCATGCCGCTTGGACAACCTCGCACCATCGGCTCCAAGAATCATCGGTACGTGAGCGTACTGTGGCACCGGTTTCCCCATGGCTTTCAGGATATTGATCTGGCGAGGCGTGTTGTTGATGTGGTCATCACCCCGCACGACATGAGTTATCCCCATGTCCAGGTCATCCACAACCACGGCCAGGTTGTAAGTAGGCGATCCGTCTGGTCGGGCAATGATCAGATCGTCGAGTTCCTGGTTTTGAACCACGATCTGGCCTCTAACCAGATCGTTGAATACAACTTCCCCATCGGTCGGGTTACGAAAACGCACCACTGGGTCTAAACCATCGCGCGGACCCGTGCGATGCCGACAGCGTCCATCGTAACGCGGTTTTTCCTTTCTCCCCATCTGCCCTGCCCGCAATTCGTCAAGCTCTTCACGGGTACAGTAACAATGATAGGCATCACCCGAATCGAGCAAACCCCTGATGACTTCCTTGTAGCGATCAAACCTCCGGGTCTGGTAAAAAGGGCCCTCGTCATGAGCCAAGCCAAGCCATGTCATTCCCTGCAAGATGGCATCTACAGACTCGGCAGTCGAACGTTCAAGATCCGTATCTTCGATACGGAGTACAAATTGTCCCCCTTTCTTGCGGGCGTATAACCATGAAAACAGCGCGGTCCTTACCCCGCCGATATGCAGGTGGCCGGTCGGGCTGGGTGCAAAACGTGTCCTGGTCGTCATTTCTGTATCTTTGTCCTGATTGGGCTGGTTTCGAGTCCTGTTCGGTGTTCTCTGTTTGCGGAAGGCCTCCAGTTGGCCCACGCACAAATATCTAAACCTCCGTGTTTCGATCAGACGGCTAGTCGATGATCAAATTCCGCCGCAAAATCCCGCGATTCGGTGCAATGAAATATCTTCAGTGGAATACCGGTCGGCTTCCAGATATCCACCAATGCAGGATCCAGAATCCCCTGGCGAACCAGGTTCTCGGGGCGGGCCAATATACCCGATTGGGGACAGGATTTCACGATGGTCAACTGTCCGGCCCTCAGATAGCCGGCCAACCAAGCGGACAGGGCATCCGAAGTCACCGTCCAGTTGCAGGCTATAGCAGCCTTGTCCAGTTCAGCAATATCCGGCAACCAGACCGCGACACGCTTCCTCGCAAGAACGGCAGGGATGGCTTTTGCTCCGACAACTGCTTGCAGATTCGTACCCAGCGATTCGTTCATCAGGCCGTATTGATGCATTGCCAGCAAGGCCATCCGATGCGCAGCCCGGTCATCAAATTTCCATTTCTGCTGGCTACGTCTAACCTCCTCAGCAAACCTGCCTCCACCAGGAACAATCACCAGGCCTTCATTGCCCATCGACGAAAGCACTTCGAGCCAATCGACCAGGTAGGCTGTATTGGCCAGGCTACCTCCCAACTTGATGACGTGCATCGTCTATTCTCCCCCAGTGAAACCTGCCGCCCCGCACATCGCATCACCGAATCGGGCAAGCCTCATTCTACCTGGCTCCCGGGAATCTCAGTGGCGCCCAGTTGGTCCATCAATATCAGCAGGGCGGCAGCCTTGTCAAAGCTCTCCTGGTACTCGGCCGTCTCGCGCGAATCGGCCACGATCCCACCTCCGGCCCAGAACCGTATTTCGTGCTCCGAATGAACCAAGGTTCGAATGGTGATGTTGGTATCCATGTTTCCATCGTAGCCGATATAGCCGATGGACCCGCAATAGACGCCTCGGTGATTCGGTTCCAGTTCCTCGATGATCTCCATCGCGCGGATTTTCGGTGCGCCGGTGATCGAGCCTCCCGGAAAACAGCCTTTCAACAAATCAATGGGGTGCTTGCCTTCGGCCAGTTGACCGCAAACCGTACTGACCATGTGATGCACGGTGGCAAAACTCTCGACATCGAACAGTTTGGGTACCTTGACCGATCCAGGCCTACAGGTCTTTCCGATATCGTTTCTCAGCAGGTCGACGATCATCAGATTTTCCGCCCGATCCTTGGTGCTATTCTCGAGCGCGCTGATCTGTTGCCGATCTTTCGCTGGATCATCATACCGGGGTCGGGTGCCCTTGATCGGTTTGGATTCTACCTTACCGGCCTCCACCTTGAGAAAACGTTCCGGCGAAGAACTTAGCACCTGAACACCGGGTAATCCCAGATAAGCCGAAAACGGTGCCGCATTGAGCTTCCTCAGGGCCTCGTAGGCGATCCAAGGATCGCCTTCACAGCGAGCCGAGAAACGCTGCGCCAGATTGACCTGGTAACAGTCTCCCTCCAGTAAATAATGCTTGATCCGCCTGAATGCCTGGCCATAGGTCTCCGGGCTCATGTTTGACGCGACAGGGCCCGTTACGCAGAAAAATCCGCCATTCGACAAATTGTCCGGGTCACCTGTCAACTTTTGACAAATGCGGTCACAAATTCCTTTGGTGGTTGCATCAAACCGATGTTGAACCAGTCGGCTCTGCTTCAGCTTATGATCGACAACAATCGCCCAGTCGTAAATCCCCACCATCATTTCTGGAATGTTTTCAGAATCCTTACCAATCACAGGCATTTCTTCCAGCCGGCGCCCCAGGTCGTAGGCAAAGTATCCAATCGCACCGCCGCTGAAGGGAAACGAAGTCTCATTCGAGGCTTGCCGCGGCAAATGCTGCTTGAGTAAATCAAAGGGCTCATCTGGATAGAACTGACTTCCATCGGGCCCAGTGACTTCGGTCTGCCCCCCGCGAGTCACCAACGTCTTGTAGGGGTCTGCCGTCAGGATATCGAAACGCCCCTGTTGGCAATAAGGGAAACCCGAATCCAGAAATACCGCCCAGGGGTGATCGGACAGTACTCGATACAACGCCACACTGTCTTCAGAGTAGGGGATTTCTCGAATCATCGAAATGTAACGTCGCCCCGGAATCAACCAGGAAAAATATTGGGCCTCGGAATGACGCTGAGACGATGCAAAACGCATGAGGATGCGTGTGCCATCGTATCACGCACTACCGGCCACACGGACCGCCGCATCAAGCGAATACCGCTCCAGCAACCTCGCGACCGAAGCTGCCGGAGCACAGTCCGAACTGCGTCCACTCGCCGAACTGTCGTCGAGCAACTCCGCATAATCCCGGTATTCGAGCCCAAACCTAGAAGACAGTGTCTTAACCAGGAACCGACCCACACCCGCCCCGACCAAAAGCGGCTGGCAAACCGAATCCAACCGGGACAACTGGCGAACACAAGCGAGCTCGATGAGCTCCAGTTGACGATCCCGAAGGTAAACGGCAAGATCTTTCCAGTTCTGCATGGGCGCAGAGTCAAGATCCCGTCCGATCATTCGAGCCAATCGCCTGGCGCTGTCGTCGATGGTTTTTTCGCCACCGTCCGCAGGTGGAAACTGATCCCATTGTTCCTCCAGATCTCCCGTCAGGCGATAAATATCCGCAGTAGTCGCAAACAACTCGGCTATCAGAGGTACGCTGTTGCCTTCGAACGAAACGGCCGAAACCAGCGCAGCCAGCGGGGTGCGAACGATGCCCGTGTAGACCATTTCCGCGGATACCAGGCGGTCGTAATCTGATAATCCCGTCGCCTTCACTTCGCCATCCTCCACGCACAGGATGTCGGTGGTGGTGCTTCCGACATCGACGAACAATGCCGTCCCTAGAGTCTGGGCGAGCCAGACTCCGCAGGCCAACCAGTTTGCGGAAGCCACCGCAGCATAGTCGTCAGGAAGCAGTTCCACCACCGGAAGGATCCCTTTCAAGCCGACAAATACGTACAAACGATCCTGCTCGATGCGACCGGCGATTGTCAGGAGTATCTGTCGGACACCTTCGTCCCTTCCCGGGAACAGATCCACCAGTTCGCCGGTCATGGTGAGCCCGTGAATCACTCCTTCATCCGGCACTTGCTCAAGAACTCGGTCGATGGCCTCTTGCAGACAATCCAGTCCCTGCCACAGGGGGCACGGAAACTGCATCGTATCAATCACCTTGTCGTTACGGATCACGGCTGCCTTAACGTGTGCACCGCCGATATCCCAGCCAACGACGCAGTCAGGCTTCATGAGGTTTCTCCCGATTCAACTCAAGCATCAGTCCAGTACCGTGGTTGATGCTACCCGGTATCTTGCCGGTCAGGAAAAGGTCGATCACCATTTGAGCAACGTTCTGGTTCAGAGCTCTTGAAAGCCCTGCATACGAGGTAGTCAGCCTAGGATTGATTTCCAACACCGTACACCGACCGCCATGGGATATGAAATCCACCCCGGCGTAACCGACCAGGTCCGGCAAGGCTTGGGCAACCGCGGACGCCAGGTCCTGGTATATCGTTCGGTCCAGTCCTGAGGAATTGACGATACAGGCCATTAGGGAAAAGCGTTCATGTTCGACAACCACCTTCTGCTCGTTGCAGCTTAGCAGGACCGCCATTCCGCGATTGAACAGTACTGACAGACTCAGGGCAGTTCCATCGAGCCAAGGTTGGATGATGCCGTTTTGCCCCAACCAATCCTTTCTCATACTTGCAAGCCGTCGGGAGGTGTGAATCATGGTCATTCGATCGCAACCGACCCCATCATCGGGCTTGATGACCCAGGGACCGCGGAACTGTCCAGCGAAGGATTCGAGCGGAACGGTGGGAACAACATCGATGCCATGAGCGGCCAAACATTGCAATGTTTTCATTTTTTCCGTGGTCAGTTCGACCACTTCAGCCGGGCTGTTCAGCAGTGTCTTTCCCGAATCAGCCACCTGATGGCATAACCTGCCCAGTATGCCGCCACTCTCCGGTGCGACCGGCCACACAGCGTCTACCTTGCAGATGGCTTCTTTCCAGACCTTTTCGAAATCGTCACCGGAATCCACAATCACCAGATCAATGTTCCTACGGGACAGCGAAATCGTGTCCAGCCTGCCATCACGCAGCACCAGCAAGTGGATCTCCTTGATCCGCTCTAGATCATGCAGCAATGCCTGCAGGATCAGTTCTCCTTCCCTGGCAAGGGAATCCGGCAAGGATTCCCTTGCCAACCCACCGCCGGTAATATATTCAAGTACTAATATCCGCATGGGCATTTCTTGGAAATCATTCCGGTAATCGACTTAAAGGGTGGGCAGGCCGTTCATGCGAAACTGGGCCTTCGCGACCAATACCGCCCCCTGCGAACACCACTTTGTCCGGACGGTGATCCCTTCACGTACGTAACGGCGCTTCTGTCACTTTTCCCGTTCAGAACCATCTACGTCGCAGACCTGAATGCACTGATGGGAAAGGGCTCCAATCTGGACCTCATTCAACAAATGATCATGTCCTTCGGTCAAACGGAATTCTGGGTAGACCAGGGACTGGATATGTTGACTCATCAGGATACCGATCAGCAAACCTGGATTGCCGTATTGGGTTCCGAATCGCTCCCCGAATCCGGACTGGAAACCCTTTTGCCAGGAAAGGAATCGAATGTTCTATCCCTGGATTTTTCCGAACACGGCATCCTGGGGCCTGAACAGATCATTGAAAACGAATACCTGTGGCCTGAACGAACCATTATCATGAGCCTTGCCTGTGTAGGAGGGCCCAGCGGGCCTGACTGGAACCGACTGGATTCGTTCAGAAGAAACTGGCCGCAAAGAGATTTCTTCGCTGCGGGTGGAGTCCGGGATGCGAAAGACCTGGGACGGCTTTCCTCATCCGGGTTTGCAGGCGCCCTTGTTGCAACCGCCCTGCACCGCGGTGACATCACCGCGCCCCTGATCGCCCGTTTTATGACGGACTGATCAATCCCTGAAAATAATAATGCCCCGACGAAACTCGCCGGGGCACATTTTTTCGACTTACAAGAAATCAGGCGTGTGCTGCGAAAGGATGTTCT
>DBZZ01000081.1:0-4648 GCA_002311315.1 Methylococcaceae bacterium UBA1147
TGTAGACGAATAACGGTTCACATATGAAAGCAAGTGCAATAGCCGAAGACAGTCTGACCACCCTGTTTGGGAACTATCTTGATCTCTGTAAACCCAAGGTCGTAGTCCTGATCATATTCACCGCGATTATCGGCATGTTCCTGGCGGTTCCGGGAATGGTTCCACTGCAGGTGCTGGTTTTCGGAACAGTGGGTATCGGACTGGCCGCATCGTCTGCCGCTGCGTTCAATCACTTTCTCGACCGCAAGCAGGATGCGACCATGGGAAGAACCCGCCACCGTCCGCTGCCGACCGGCCAGCTCGAGGGTTCGCATGTGGTTGCTTTCGCAACGACGCTGGGTATCCTGTCCATGCTCGCCCTGATGTTTTTTGTGAATACACTGACCGCCGTACTGACCTTCACGTCACTGATCGGCTACGCCCTCATTTACACGGTGTATCTCAAACACGCCACACCGCAGAACATCGTGATCGGCGGTGCCGCTGGAGCCGCTCCCCCCGTGCTGGGCTGGTGCGCGGTAACGGGGACCATCGATCCCCATGCACTGTTACTGTTCCTGATCATCTTCGTCTGGACCCCGCCCCATTTCTGGGCGTTGGCAGTTGCCCGGCGAGACGAATACGCCAAAGCCAACATTCCGATGCTCCCCGTCACCCATGGAGCCGACTTTACTCGGCTGCACATCCTGCTCTACACCATACTGCTGGTTCTGGTTACCCTGCTTCCCTATCTCACCGGAATGAGCGGCATTTTTTATTTCGCCGTATCCTTAGTCCTGAATGTAATTTTTCTGTATTATTCAATTGTTTTGATCAGGTCGCGGGACGATGGCATTGCCATGAAAACCTTCGGCTTCTCGATCCTCTACCTCATGATCCTGTTCTCGGTGCTGTTGATTGACCATTACCTGTAATTGAAACACCTAGAAATTAAAGATGACTTTAGTCACGGTTGTGTAATAAAAAAAGATCTAATTCCGTAAAAAGAATATACATATAACTAGGAGTTATTATGAAACACCAGATTGTTGTTGTCGGCGGCGGATCCGCGGGAATTACTGTTTCTGCAATACTCAAACGAAAAGATAAATCGCTGGATATTGCCATTGTTGATCCTTCGGATACACACTACTACCAGCCTGCATTCACGCTGGTCGGCGGTGGCGAATACAGCGCCGACGCTACCCACCAGCCCGAGTCGGATTGCATCCCCGCCGGAACGACCTGGATCCAGGACGCAGTGGACAGCTTCGACCCGGACAACAATTCCCTGAAACTGCAAGGCGGCGATTCGGTAGAATATGCCTACCTGATAGTCTGCCCGGGCCTCCAGCTCGACTGGGGCAAGATCGATGGCCTGCAGGAAACGATCGGCCAGAACGGTGTCTGCAGCAACTACCTGCTGCAATATGCCAACTACACCTGGGAATGCATACAGAACTTCAAGGGCGGCACGGCCCTGTTTACCCAACCGGCCATGCCGATCAAATGTGCCGGCGCCCCGCAGAAGATCATGTACCTGGCCGCCGACCACTTCAAGCAAAACAACGTCTCTGCCGAAATCAATTTCAACACCACGCTGCCAGCCATGTTTGGCGTACCGCTGTTCGCCGAAGCACTGAAAGGCGTTGTAGCCAACTATGGAATCAAAGCCGACTTCAAGAGCACTCTTGTTGCCATCGATGGCAACAAGAAAGAAGCCGTGTTCGAGGTCGAAGACGCTGATGGCAACAAGGAAAAGGTCACCAAGGCCTTTGATATGATCCATGTCACGCCGCCGCAAAGTGCACCGGATTTTCTGAAAGGCAGTCCGATCGGTGATACCGCCGGCTGGGTCGACGTCGATCCCGGAACGCTGCAACACAAGAAATACGGTAACGTTTTCGGCCTTGGTGATGCAACCAATACGCCCAACGCAAAAACTGCAGCTGCCGCGCGTCTGCAGGCCCCCATCGTCGCCAAGGGTCTGCTTGCCAAGATCAACCAGTCTGCGCTACCTGCAGATTACGACGGATACGGCGCCTGCCCGCTGACCACGAGCAAGAATTCAGTCATGCTGGCCGAATTCTGCTACGGTGGAAAGGTAACCCCATCCTTTCCTGGAGACCCGCGCAAAGAGCGCTTCAGCTACTGGCTGCTAAAGAAGTTCTTCTTTCCGTTCCTTTATTGGAAAATCATGCTCAAGGGAATCGAATTCAATCCGTCGCACAAGGAATTCGAGTAAAGTCCCAATAAAAGCACAAAAAAGCGAGACGGATGTCCATCCGTCTCGCTTTTTTTATCTCGTCATCCAGGATGCCGTACATCAGAACTCTGGCGATCAGACACTGCATGCCCTAGATCAAGCCGACAGGGAGCACACCCTGTCTTGTTGTCAATCCATCTTTTGCAGAACCATCCCGAAAGCACAACGGATCAACACCAGCGAAACCGCCATCGGATAGAACATGAAGTATTCACTGAAATAAACGCTCAGAACGACCAACAAATTCAGCAAGCAGGGATGGAAAAGTCTCGAGGAATGAATCAGACGCATCATTCTGACCTGGAGATCGTCCATTAGGGCCCATCGTTCGACCACCTGACGGTTCAGCAGCATGGCGATGAACACACAGTAGACCGGGTACCACGAAAAAACCGGGGCGTCGATCCGGTAAACCTCTCGCCAGTGCACAAACCATGTGCACTGGGTGCCAACAAGAAAAACATCGTAGGACAGGGGAAAAGCACCGGGTCGCAGAACGGCGATCAGGCCACTCAGCAAGAGGCAACCCAGGCCAACGTAAAGCAGCACTGCTGATTCAAACAGCACAAGCCAAGGATGTTGCTGCCAGACCATGTAAACAAGCGACAGGGAGGCAATAATAAACATCGGCGAAAGGTATAGGAAACCGCGCATGAGCAAGGTCCTCAGGACAACCGTCCCGGGTTATGAATTTCCTGCCGAAGCGGATAAAGTCCAGCCGACATTACCGGGGGGAAAGAACACACATGATTCGCTCCATCGCCACGCTGGTTGGGTATTTTTGTTCCGCTGAAAACGCCGGCAAGAGTCCGGGCACGCTGGGCAATCATCGGAGGAACCATCTACTTCATCACACGGTACGCCACCTGGGCTGTGATCGGTAGCGTGATGGGCCGCAGTTTCAATAGTCACTCGGCCAACACCGGGTTCATGATTGAACTGACAACTATCAGGGTTGCTCTCGCCGTTGTTATTCTGGTGGAATTCAGATTCCTGAGCAACGCCGGCTAACCTGTGCCAAAGGAAACAGAACAGCCGGGCTATCAGACTAGCCGCTGTCTGTAGCCTCGCCAAACCAGAAACAGGCCTGCAAGAATGAAAGGAATGCTGAGCCACTGGCCGACGCTCAGCGCAGATTCAAATCCGTATGAAGCCTGTCGGATTTTGACAAATTCCAGGAAAAAACGTGCCACCGACATCAGCAACATGAACATACCAATCAGAAAGCCATTAGCCATCCGGTTGGTCCACTTCAGGTAACCGAACAGCATGACCCCTGAAACGGCAAGGTAGCTAAGCGCTTCGTAGAGTTGGACAGGATGACGTGGTAGCATGTCGATGCGTTCGAAAATGAACGCCCAGGGCACAGTTGTTTCTATACCGACAATCTCCGAATTGAACAGGTTGCCAATGCGAATGAATACCGCGCCTATGGCCAGCGGAAACGCCCCTCGATCCAACAACCACAACGCTGAATAGCCCTGCTTGCGCTTCGTAAAATAATAGCCGGCGATCAGACACCCAATATAGCCACCATGGCTGGCCAGCCCGCCGTTCCAGACTTTCAGAATCTCCAATGGGTGACTTAGGTAGAACGCAGGGTCGTAAAATAGACAATGTCCTAACCGTGCGCCGGCGAGCTCTGCAATAAACACGTAGATGAACAGGTCGTCCAGGTCTTCTACCGGCCGCCCCTCTCGGCGAAACATCCAGGACAGAACGACAAAGCCCAGAAAGAACCCTGCTGCAAACAGGAGCCCGTACCAACGAACCGTGACCGGTCCCCAGCTAAACAGCATCGGGCTGACATCCCAGGTGATATATTCCATAACTTTGCTTGTTTTGTTCGGGCCAGAGAGCAAAAATGCTAGAGGATTGTAGGCCAATCCATCGGAAGTTCAACTTTATAGTCGCTGACTAAACCGCCCACCCTGCCCGCAAGGAGTATGCAACAGAACAGGTACCCTCGCCAATCATCGCATCACTCGATAAGGCAGCTTTCAACTGACAAGCGATTCGATGGCGATGCAGGTTTCAGACAACGCCGCCCGAGTATCCACCCGCCCCGCAAGTTCCACGCATCGCGCCCGAACCGGGCCTGAGGAAACCAGTTCATCGAGTGTTTCAGCCACCTTTGCGAGCGTAAATTTGCGGGGCGACAGGAAAGCTCCAGCACCCAGTTGACGAAGCCGTTGAGCATTGTCGGGCTGGTCGTAGGCCATCGGCATGATCAACTGAGGTACCCCCGCGCGAAAGGCCTTACCCATGGTCCCAATCCCCCCATGATGCACAACGGCACTGCAAAGCGGAAAGACCGCATCAAAAGGTGCGTAATCGAAATGGCGGACCCCCTCCGGAAGTACGGCCGGCAGGTGATCATGATAGCCCGTCAGCAGAATCCCC
>DBZZ01000081.1:4759-7941 GCA_002311315.1 Methylococcaceae bacterium UBA1147
CCAGGGGTAAAGACGATCGGCGCCGGTCCCTGCTTCAGGAATTCCATGCAGTCATCAGGAACCGGAAGAGGGTCGCAGGATTCGTGCGAGATAAAACCGGTCTGAATCACCTGTGACGGCCAATCAGGTGCAGGCGCACCGAACCATTCAGGAAAAAGAGCAATCACCAGATCCGGCGAGTACAGCCACCGGGTAGCGACCCGGCTAACCGGAGAAAGGCCCAGCCGCTTGCGAAAACGATTGGTTTCGGGAGCCAGTAGGGGCTCCAGAAAGAACGTCTCCAGCCCTTTTGCCATGAGGGTCTTGATCAATGGTGGCAGAAACCGGCTGCCCGGTAACGACGAAAACGCCGCAGGATCGACCGAACTCCAGAGCGACGAGGGTTGGAGAATCACCGTGGCCGTGGGAATGGACAGTTTCTCCCGGGCCACCCTAGCTCCGTAAACGTAGCAAGGGGCAACAACCACGGTCTGATTGCCGGAAAGGGCTTCGATGGCTTCAAAGGCCGGTTCCATCCCACCCAGGATCATTTCACGAACCAGGATCCGGAAACCGCGAACCGGATGCCAGACGTCGGGATTGGCCAGAACCGACTGGTAATGATCGCGCGACCCGATCCCCTGGAACCGGATGCCAAGCCGATCTGCGAGAGGCTGGAAGTAATCGTTGGTCACCAGGGTTACCTTGTGACCGCGTTTCATGAGTTCACTTCCGAGCGCGGCAAAGGGATGCACATCCCCGGCTGTCCCCAGCGTTACCAGTAAAACATCCATCAATGACGTCCCAATAATTCCTGAATTCAACAACCGTGCCCTGATCACCCCCACAGGCCCTGGATCTCCCCAGCTCCACGTATCACACCTGCCACGACGGAGTGATATGATTGCAGTTTCGACTGAAGAAAAAAACAGCAACCATGGGAAAGGTGAAAGAACAGGTCGGGTTCATTGGCATTGGTCTGATGGGTGCCCCCATGACGTTTCGTCTACTCGGTGCCGGTTATCCGGTCAACGTATGGAATCGGAGTGCAGAAAAAGTGAAGCCGGTCACCAGGGCCGGTGCGGTCGTGATGGAGGGGATTGCCGAAGTTACCGTCGGTTCAGATGTCATCCTCCTGAGCCTGTCGGACACAGCCGCGGTTGAAGAAGTAGTTTTCGGGCCGGGCGGTATCGCTAAGAACGGGTCGAAAAACAAGATCGTCGTGGACTTTTCCAGCATCGAACCGAATGCCACGCGCCGGTTCGCCGGGAAACTGTATGACCGATGCGGCATGCACTGGGTCGATTCACCGGTTTCCGGTGGAGTGGCCGGAGCCGAACAGGGAACACTGGTCATGATGCTCGGCGGCGACACGGCCGATATCCAGCGTATCGAACCGATTCTCGCTCCCCTGAGCCAACGGGTAACGCGTATGGGGGAGATCGGCTCCGGACAGGTTACCAAAATCTGCAACCAGATGATCGTCAGTTGCAACGCCATGGTTATTGCAGAAATGATTGCCCTGGCAAAACGATCCGGAGTTGATGCCGAAAAGATCCCCGCAGCGTTGGCCGGAGGCTTTGCCGATTCAAAACCCCTGCAGATCCTGGGACCTGAAATGGCAAGTGAAACCTTCGAGCCGGTGAAGTGGCGGATCAAGACCCTGCTCAAGGATCTGAACATGGCCGTGGACCTGTCGCGCTCGCAGGGTAAAGCCGCACCCATGTCTGGACTGGCTGCCCAGTTGATGCAAATCCATGCGGGCAACGGCTTCCTGGACCAGGACCCTTCGACATTGGTCAGGCTTTACACCCCGGCAAAAGAACCGGACTGAAACACCATCGATGCCCGTTTAACGCAACCAGCGACAAAGAACAATGCCGCGCTTTTCTGCCAATCTCAGCTTACTGTTTACCGAACTACCCCTACTGGAACGTTTCAGTGCCGCGAGAGAGTGCGGCTTCCGGGGTGTAGAAATCCAGTTTCCGTATGAGACTCCGGCCGAACACATCAAGGCTCCAATCGATCTGACGGGGCTTGAACTAGTTCTGATCAACGTACCAGCGGGCGACCTGATGAACGGCGGTGAAGGGCTCGCCGCAGTCCCATCGAAACGCCACGACTTCATTGGTGCCGTTAACAAAGCCGCCGAGTATGCAGAGATCCTCCGCCCAAAACTCATCAACGTTCTTCCCGGCTGCTGCTTCGAGACCGACCGTCTCGACCAATACATGGAAACCTTCAAAAACAACCTAGGTCACGCCGCCGATGTTTTCCTTGATCAGGGCATCAAGGCCGTTTTCGAGGCAGTCAACACAAAAGACGTGCCCGGTTTCCTGATTCACAGTAGCGAACAACTGGTCCAAGTACTGGAAGAACTGAAGCATTCGAATGTTTACCTGCAATATGCCATTTACCACATGCAGACCATGGGCGAAAACCATCTTGCTTTTTTCCACCGCTACGCGGAAAGAGTTGGGCATATACAGTTCGCTGATGCACCCGGGCGGCATCAGCCAGGAACCGGGCAAATAGACTTTGTTGACCTGTTTAATGCAATCGACGCATCGGGATACCAAGGATGGCTTGGAGCGGAATACAGGCCCACCGTCCCGACTCAAAACAGCTTGGACTGGTTCGGCCACTATTGCCGGCCCACGACTTGAAAGACAAGATGGTTCCCTGGAATTTACGCCAACGGCTTCGCTCCAGGCAAGGAGTTGCAACCTGGTTACGAACCGCAGCGGTTTCAACCTTCGTTCCGCTGCATTTCATTATCATCACCTTATGGATCTTGCCTCCCTATTCCCAGCTGCTTGAAGCAGACAAACAGACCACCGGCCCTGCACGCCGAATCGAAGCGGCAATTGGTTCTTTTTTGATGAATGACAAGTTGGGCCCCCTGCACAAAGCGGCACGGGCTTACGTTGACCTGGTTGGAGCCCACCAGTACTGGGATTTCTTCGCCCCCGATGTGCCACGAACCCACCGCTATCTCAGGGTCTGCAGCGGCATTCGAGAGACCTCCCGACCGAAACGGATCAACTGTACGGAAACGCTCTACCAGAGCTACCAAGGTGAGCTGAACCAGGTCATTGCCCCCCACCGGGGACGGGATAGCCGACCCTTTCGCCTGATCGAAAGCCTGATACGGCTGCATCGTCCTGAGCTACTGGATGCCTTTACCAATCACTGGCAGAGCG
>DBZZ01000081.1:8038-20181 GCA_002311315.1 Methylococcaceae bacterium UBA1147
GTCGGCAAGAAAGAATCCAGTGATTCATCGAGGCAGGATGAGGTTCTCTGGATGATCCCGGATTAACCGGGTCTCGATGCTTCGCCACTGGCACGAATTCCTGTTTCAAAACATCGATGTTCGGCAGTATGCATTGCTCCGCATCGGACTGGGCAGTCTCATCGTTCTGTACCTCATCAACCTGATGCCACTGTTTTCATCACAGTTCGGACCAGAAGGATGGCTGGATACAAAAACAGATCTGGACCTTTACCATGCCGGCTCATGGTCCATCCTATTCCTGATCGAATCGACCGAACAGGCCAAAATGTTCTTCTGGCTTGTATTGGTCAGCGCATTGGCCTTCACCGCGGGGTTCCTGACCCGCACCACGGGATTCATCACGCTGATCGGGCTAATCTCCCTGTGGAACCGAAATCCGCTGATCATGGACGGTGATGACGCCATACTCAGGATCATGCTGTTCTACTTGTTGCTGTCGCCGAGCGGGAACGCGCTTTCCATCGATGCCCGGCTCCGGCAGCGAAAACGAAGCGCTGAAATCTGGCCGCTTCGAATGATCCGGACCCAGCTAATCCTGGTTTATTTCATTTCCGGGTGGGTAAAATTCCACAGCCCGGAGTGGCTGGACGGCACGGTATTGCAATACGTTCTGATCCACCCGGAATACTCACGCTGGAACATGAGCGGCCTGATGGAATATCCTTTTTTCCTGAATCTGCTGAGCGGCCTGTCGTTTCTGGTGATGTGGTGGGAACTGCTGTTCCCGGTACTTGTCCTGTGGCGGTTCAGCCGCAGTACCGCGATCGTAGCCGGTGTCGCCTTCCATACCGCCCTTCTTCTGCTCATGCACCTGCGCTTGTTTTCCGTGATCATGCTGGTTCTTTACATCGCCTGGATTCCTCAGCCTCTTCCCGGTTGGATAGCAAAAACAAGCAATCGGATAAAACCGCGGCGGGTTTGATGTAAATAGTCGCTTGAATTAGGATTAATGACTGGCCTTTCTGTGCGTTCATGAACCGCCGGATGTCAATCCTCCTGCAATTAGATTGAGGCCCTATGTTCTCTCTCGATCACACTTTACGATTCCTGTTCCTGGCAGTGCTCTTGGTCCAGCTAAGCGCCTGTGCACCGGAGAACAATGCTGATTGTTCAATGGTCAACATTGATCAACTCGAAAGCGCAGCCCGGACCGGGCTTGCCGAAGCGCAGAACGAACTGGGACGATACCATGAGCTCGGAGAATGCGTTGCCAGCGACTTTGAGGAAGCTGCCGCCTGGTATCAGCTTGCCGCGGAGCAGGGCCATGTCAATGCCCAAAAGGTCCTCGGTTTCATGTACGCCGGCGGCATGGGCGTTCAGCAGGACAACGCGACATCCCTACAGTGGTTCATGCGTGCCGCCGAGGCTGGTCATCCCGAAGCGCAACTGGGTCTTGCCACGGCCTATTTCCGCGGCATCGGCATTGTCCGGAACCGCGAAACCGCTGCCAGGTGGTTCAGGAAATCCGCAGAGCAGAACTTCGCTCGGTCCCAATACAACCTTGGCAACCTCTATCAAAACGGCGCAGGTGTACCACGCGACCTGGTCGAGGCCTACAAGTGGTATGGTCTCAGTGCCCGTAACGGTTATTCGAAAGCAGAAAAGGGCCTAGCCCGGCTAAACGACGAACTGCCGCCAGAGCTCATCAACCAGGCACGGCAACTGATTGAAGACTGGAGGCCGGAAAATCCGGAATCACAGTGGAAATACAAACCACAACACGAGCAGGCGTCCCCGTGAATCAGATGGTTCATCTTCAGCAGCAATTCGCCTCCGAAATTCGTGTAACGGCTTGTCGCGGATTCAGCCAGCTGCGTTTCATCCGTTTGTCGCGGGCCTGCCACAATGGGAATGCCGCAATGGGGATCCGAACTTTTCGCCGGAATCTTCCAGGGACCACAACTGGCTACAACTTCATGCAAGGGCCACGAAAATGTTGATACGGACAAAGAAGCGAAACCCCGAATCGGAAATAACCGACCCGGCATTGTTCAAAAAGCGGCGCCAGATCATCAAGGCCTCCGCCGCGGCGATGGTCGCATCGCTCAATCTACCCGTGATCCCTTCAGCGCAGGCAGCTTCGCGGGTCAAAATCGCCAAGTTCACCAGAGGAAGTCCCTACTCGCTGCAACAAAGTCCGACCGATTATGAAGACATAACCCGCTACAACAATTTCTACGAATTCGGCACCGGCAAGGAAGACCCTGCGCATAATGCCCAGAGCTTCAAAACCCGGCCGTGGACGATCAGAATCGAAGGAGAAGTGGAAAAACCCGCAGTGGTCGGAATCGAGGACCTGATCAGTGGGCAAGCCCTGGAAGAGCGTGTTTACCGATTGCGGTGCGTTGAAGCCTGGTCGATGGTCATTCCATGGATCGGTTTCCCACTGGCTTCACTGCTCCGCCGGGCAAGACCGACATCCAGAGCCAGATACGTGCAGTTCACCACCCTATACGACCCCGAGCAGATGCCCGGACAACGCATTCCCACCTTACAATGGCCGTATGTCGAAGGCTTGCGTATCGATGAAGCCATGCACCCGCTAACCATCCTTGCACTGGGGCTGTATGGCGAACTGCTCCCGAACCAGAACGGCGCGCCATTGCGCCTAGTGATCCCGTGGAAATACGGATTCAAAAGCATCAAGTCGATCGTGAAAATCCGACTAACGGAACAAATGCCGCCCACCTCATGGAACCTGGCCGCTCCCAACGAGTACGGATTTTACGCCAACGTCAATCCGGACGTCTCACATCCACGCTGGAGCCAGAAAAGAGAGCGGGTTATCGGCGGTGGACTGTTCAACCCAAAGCGCGAAACCGAGTTGTTCAACGGCTACACGGATGAAGTCGGAAAAATGTACCGGGACATGGACCTTAGGCGATTTTTCTGATCATGAAGATACCGGCATTGCCGGACCTGACAAAACCGATGGTTTTCTTTCTCGGCCTGATGCCCTTTGCGCTCATGGTTGTCGATGCCCTGAACGACTCGCTGGGTCCGGAGCCGATCGAGACCCTCCAGTTCCGGACCGGTGACTGGGCCCTGCGCTTCCTTCTAGCCACACTCGCCTGCACACCGCTCAAATTACTGCTGCACTGGAACGCGCAAATGCGCTTTCGCCGGATGCTCGGACTGTTCGCCTTTTTCTATGCCAGCGTTCATTGCCTTGTCTACCTGGCACTGGACCTTTCCTTGTCCTGGCAGCAAATCGTGGACGAAGTGCCGCAAAGCCCTCATGTCATTATCGGACTCGTTGCCTTCGTTTTGCTGGTTCCGCTGGCACTGACATCAACCCAAAGCATGGCACGCCGACTTGGCCGTCGCTGGAAAAAACTCCATTGGCTGATTTATCCCGCAGGATGCCTCGGGATTCTGCATTTCTTCCTATTAGTCAAAACTGACATAAGGGAACCGCTGTTCTATGGCAGTCTGCTGTCACTCCTATTCGGCATTCGAATCGCACACTGGATCAGGCAAAGAAGACGCACAGATAGATCAATCCCGGCTTCAGGCTCGCTGCCCTCAACCAGGCCCTGATTAAGAGGCCCCTGAAACGAAAGGACCTGTGGTCCGTTTTCTTCTGTGTCGGACGACTCAGAATATTTTCATGTCCAGCGACGCTCTCTCGACTATGTCTGGTGATAGACTGTTGCGCCAGTTCAGAAGGCCCGCAAACATCGCTGCCTTTCAATCGTGCAACCAAATCAACAGAGCCATGCAGTTCAGTATCAAGCAAACAGACGGCCGGGCCCGCATTGGACAAATGGTCTTTCCACGCGGCACGGTCAACACACCGGCCTTTATGCCTGTCGGCACTTACGGGACAGTCAAGGCCATGACTCCCGAGGAACTGGTCGCATCGGGGACCGAAATCGTGCTCGGCAACACCTTCCACCTGTTGCTGAGACCCGGAACCGAGATCATCCGCAAACACGGCGGCCTGCACGGTTTCATGCAGTGGAACGGCCCGATCCTGACCGATTCGGGGGGATTCCAAGTATTCAGTCTTGGTAAAATCCGAACGATTACCGAACAGGGGGTCGAGTTTCGGTCGCCGATCAACGGCAGCCCTGTCTTCATGGGCCCCGAGGAATCGATGAAGATCCAACGGGATCTCGGCTCGGACATCGTCATGATCTTCGACGAATGCACTCCGTACCCGGCCACCATTGAACAGGCCCGATCATCGATGGAACTCTCACTGCGATGGGCCAGGCGCAGCAAGGCAGCGCACGGGGACAACCCGAATGCGCTGTTTGGAATCGTTCAGGGGGGCATGTACGAGAATCTCCGTCGTGAATCGCTGGAAAACCTGACCTCCACCGGTTTCGACGGCTATGCCATCGGCGGGCTATCGGTGGGAGAACCCAAGGGAGAAATGCAACGGATCATCAATGACCTAATCCCGCGAATGCCGGCGGACCAGCCGCGCTATCTGATGGGTGTGGGGACCCCGGAGGACCTGGTGGAAGGAGTGCGGCGTGGAATCGACATGTTCGATTGCGTCATGCCGACCCGCAACGCGAGGAACGGTTTCCTGTTTGTTTCGAATGGCATTCTCAAGATCCGCAACAGCCAGTTCGCGGACGATACTCGCCCGCCTGACGAGTCGTGCAGCTGTTATACCTGCCAAAAATTTTCCAGGGCCTACCTGCGTCATCTCGACAAGTGTAGCGAAATGCTGGGGCCTCGCCTCAATACCATTCACAACCTCCACCATTACCAAAAGCTAATGACGGACCTGAGGCAGGCAATTCATTCACAGACCCTCGATTCTTTTGTGCAGAATTTTTACCGTCAACGACGTAAAACTATGCCGTTTATGTCATAATTATTGGTTTACCTCAATTAGTTAATACGGAGAGATCCATGGGATTTTTTATTTCTGACGCCTACGCCGCTGCGCCCGCCCAGGACCCAGGGATGGCCGGCATAATTTTTCCTCTCGCAATAATTTTAGTATTTTACATGCTGTTCGTCCGCCCTCAGCAAAAAAAGGCCAAGGAACATAAGAACCTGGTTTCCGCACTGAACCGCGGAGCAGAAATCGTCACCAACGGCGGCATCCTGGGCAAGGTTGTCTCACTTGACGAAAATTTTGTACGAATCGAAGTCGGCGAGAACAGCTACCTTCAGGTGCAGCGCGATGCGATCTCGACCCTGATGCCGCGGGGCACGTACAAGAACACGATGAAAAAGATAAAACAGAAAACTTAGGCCTCCGAATCCATGGAAAACCGCTTCCCCATCTGGAAGAACCTGCTTGTGGTCACGGTTGTCGTGATCGGGATTTTCTTCTCTCTGCCAAACCTGTACGGACAGGATCCATCGATCCAGATCTCCGCCCAGCGGAAGGCTACACTCAACGAATCCACGCTGGAATCGGTCAAGCAGTCACTCAGCCAGGCCGGGCTGACCCCGATTTCCGCGGTACTCGAAGAAAATACGATCCTGGTCCGGTTCAATGACACCGATAACCAGCTGAAGGCGTCAGACCGGCTCAAGGAAGACCTGGGAAGTGGCTATACCGTAGCCCTGAACCTAGCACCCGCAACACCCGACTGGATGCAGTCAATGAACGTGAACCCCATGTACCTGGGGCTGGACCTTCGCGGAGGTGTTCATTTTCTGCTCGATGTCGACATGGAGGCCGCGATTCGCCAGGCAGAAGAACGCTACACCGCGGACATCCGGTTGGCACTCAGGAACGCCAAGGTACGTTACCTTGCCGTGCAGCGTGCAAATAGCAAGATCTGGGTGAAATTCAAGGACAGAGAAACCCTTGAAGCGGGAATCAGAGTATTCGACAAGGAACTGGGAAGCCTCAAGATTTCGGAAGATGAAAACGACCTGAGACTGACGGCAACCATCAGCGAGGCCGAACAGAAGGAAATCCGAGAATTTGCTCTGGCCCAGAACATGACCACCCTGCGAAACCGCGTCAACGAGCTCGGAGTCGCCGAACCGGTCATCCAGCAACAGGGCGATCGTCGCATCGTGGTGCAACTGCCCGGAGTTCAGGACACCACCCAGGCGAAAGATATCCTCGGTGCCACCGCCACACTGGAATTCCGGATGGTGGATGCCGAACACGATGTGCAGAATGCGATCAGAAACCATGCCCCGATTGGCACCCGGATCTATTACGAACGCGACGGCAACCCGGTATTGCTCAAACGTCGCGTTATCGTGACCGGAGACCAGATCGTAGATGCCTCATCCGGACTCGATCAGCAGAACGGGGCCCCCTCCGTATTTATCAGTCTGAATGGCGTCGGCGCGAAAAAGATGGCCCAGACAACCCGGACCAATATCGGCAAACAGATGGCCGTTGTGTTTATTGAGAACAAGGTCCATACAGCCATCGAGAACGGGGAAAAGGTTCGCAGGAAAACCCAGGTTGAAGAAGTCATCAACGTGGCAACGATCCAGGGTTCTTTCAGCAAGCGGTTCCAGATTACCGGCCTGGACAGCACACGCGAAGCCCGTAACCTCTCTCTGCTGCTCAGAGCAGGAGCCCTGGCGGCACCCGTTGAAATCGTCGAAGAGCGAACGATCGGGCCAAGCCTTGGGAAGGACAACATCGAGCGGGGACTGACTTCGGTCATCGCTGGTTTTGCAGTGGTTCTGGTTTTCATGGCGATCCACTACAGGGTATTCGGAATGGTTGCCAACCTGGCCCTGACCATCAACCTGGTCCTGATCGTATCAATTCTTTCCATGCTTCAAGCCACGCTGACCCTTCCGGGTATCGCCGGAATCGTATTGACGGTCGGTATGGCAGTGGATGCAAACGTGCTGATTTTCGAGCGTATCCGTGAAGAAATCCGCAATGGAAACTCACCACAGAGCAGTATATATTTCGGCTACGAAAAAGCCTTTTCGACGATCTTCGACGCCAATATAACCACGCTGCTCGTGGCGCTCGTGCTTTTCGGGTTTGGTACCGGCCCGATCAAGGGTTTCGCGGTGACACTGTCGATCGGAATCTTGACCTCCATGTTTACCGCCATCATGGGAACCCGCAGCCTGATCAACCTGATCTATGGCAACAAGCGAGTAAAGAAACTCGCCATCTGAGGGTCCAGTTGAATTCAGGAGAAACTGAAAGTGGATTTATCGAAATCAAATTTTGATTTTCTGGGAAAACGCCGGATTGCGCTGATCGTTTCCAGCCTGTTGCTGGCCACTTCGATTGCTTCCCTGGCCATCAACGGGCTTCGTCTGGGAATCGATTTTACCGGCGGTACGGTACTCGAAGTCGGCTACGAACAAACGGTGGAACTTCCCGAGATCCGGAACATACTTGAGACCGCCAACCTAGGAGATGCATCGGTACAACACTTTGGCACGTCCAAGGAAGTGCTCATCCGGTTGCCGCTTAAAGAAGGCGTCAGCACTGCCGACTTGAGCACTCAGGTCATGGATTTGCTGAATACGTTGGGCACAGCCCAGGGTAAGCAACTTCGAGTCGAGTTCGTTGGCCCGCAGGTTGGGGACGAATTGACCGAGGATGGCGGCCTGGCGCTTCTTTACTCGATGTTCGGCATCCTGATGTATGTCACCTGGCGCTTCGAATACAAATTCGCCCTCGGCTCCGTGGCGGCCCTGGCACACGACGTCGTCTTGACCCTGGGCTTCTT
This sequence comes from Methylococcaceae bacterium UBA1147, assembly GCA_002311315.1. Classification (GTDB taxonomy): domain Bacteria; phylum Pseudomonadota; class Gammaproteobacteria; order Methylococcales; family UBA1147; genus UBA1147. The sequence goes on from DBZZ01000081.1 coordinate 15,727, forward strand.
TTCACTGCTTGGATTGGAGTTCGATCTGACGGTACTGGCAGCCATTCTTGCGGTCATCGGCTATTCGCTGAACGACACCATCGTGGTTTACGACCGCATCCGGGAAAACTTCAGAAAAATGCGCAAGGGAACGTCCGAGCAGATCATGAACACGTCCCTGAACCAGACCCTGAGCAGAACCCTCATGACCTCGTTCACTACTCTGCTGGTTCTTGTCGCGCTCGCAATGCTCGGTGGGGAAATCATCCACAATTTCTCACTCGCACTGATCGTTGGCGTACTGATTGGCACCTACTCTTCAATTTACATTGCCAGCCCGATGGTCCTCGGTCTGGGAATCACACAGGCCGACCTGATTCCACCGGAGAAAGAAGGCGGGGAATTCGATCTGAGACAATAAAACATGAAGCCGCAAAGTGAGTGGCGCTGTGCGTTGTTGAAGCAGAGGACGTCCGCTCGTTTCCAGGCCAACAGATCCGCAGACAAGCAAATCAAGTTCTGCGTTGGAAGAACTCGGTAACAAACGCGTTGAGTGTAGCTGATTTGATCAGGAAACGGTTTCCCTTAGCACATCGCTGAAACACCGAATAAGTTGCCGGAAGCGGTTGTTCGGATACCATTGTGTACCACAGGCCGACGGGTCAAACAGCTGTTTTCTGAGACCAAAGGTCAGTTCCACCTGCAAACCCTTGCCCGTGATGCCCCGGTTACAGATGTTCATCGCGGCCATGCCCTGTCGGGTTAAGCTGGGGTCGTCACCGGCATCGAAGCCCGCCGACCTGCACGATTCGATCACTTGAGTCCTGAAGTCCAGATCGAGTCCCCCAAGGTAAACCGCTACTTCATTGCCTCTGGCTCCGTGAATAGTCATCACCCTTTTTGCCCGACTGACCAGTGCCAGAGCACCCGGTTCATCAAAACAGTTACTGGTGATGTGTAGAACCTTGTTGGTTGAAAGGACCGGTTTCATGCCTTCAAAGCAATAGAAGCTGTGTTCTTGGCCTGCCACGGCTTCAGTGACCTGAGAGGTGCCACGTTCGATTCTTCCGCCGTGTGGAGCCACAACCGCTATCCCGGTAGTCCCTTCGCGACTGCGTATTCGGTAATCCTGACCCTCGACTTCATTTTGCTGAAGGTCAGAAAAATTTCGATATTGTTCAGTCAGCGGCATGGACTTCGGTCAGTCAAACTCCGGAACGTGAATACCATGTAAAACAGACCTCTCAGGAACAACCCATATCACAGCACGCCTTCCAGCTGGTCCTTTGTGGTCAACGGTCCATCAAATGGCCATTCCGACCGCGCCGCCGGCCTCTCCAAACTCGAATCCGATGCAGCACGATGGAGATCAAGGTTGGTCCAGGGAATGGGACCGAATCAAGCATTGGCGCTTCTGATTGCACTCAAACATCCGGGCAACGCTGTCGGCCAGGAAACCCCGGTTACCCAGTATTAACCAGAACAAACCCGCCGCTTAGGTCGCCTCCACTGTTTTCATCGTCCATCCCCACAAATACAGCCTGAACAGGTGATACAGTGACGCCCATTTCGAAAGCTTGATCTCGCCGCAATAGACCTTGATATCCTTTTCAATCAACCCCATGGAACTCGCTTCGGAATCGAACAGCCCATCACCTTCCCAGCGATCCGGGTCAAGACTGACGGCGTAAGGATTGAGCCGACCCCTGGCCTTCAGGGATTCCACTCTCTCCGGCATGGTCGATTCAACGGCTCGTAGGAACCAGACGCGCACAACATCCTCGAGCATCCGGCAGTTTTTCTCCATATCGCGCAGGGCACGTTCCTGCGATTTGTTCCTCGACAATTCCACGTGGGCGCGTGAAAGATAGGAATACAGATGCGGGTACCTGGTAAAGTCGGGGGCCTGAGTCGAACACGGCATTCTGGCCCAGTCCTTGAACATTTGCTGCATGCGCAGGTTGAGGGCCAGGGTGTTTTTCATGTAATTGGTACCGGAAATCAGGCCCGGCTTCTGGAAAATCTTGAAGAACGAAAGCGGAGCGAAAAACCCCCAGTAAAAACCCGTATCCCAATACAGCTTGGCCATCATGACATGCCCCTTGTCAAAGATGTGATACGAACCGTTGAACAGTTGCAGCAGGTTGTTGGTCAGGGTCAGGTAGAAATTGTTGAACTCGTCGACATCCGCCGGAGTCAGATCACCCTTATAATCCCGGGTAATCATCTCCACCGCGATATTGTTGCTCATGGCGATGAAATCGAGGCCATAGCTGTACAGAGGATCAAGAAAAACTCCGGCCTCGCCCACGCAGGCCCATCGATCGGAAGAAAAAGTCTGGTGAGAACCGTAGCTGCAATTCTTAAAGCAGCGGAAATCAAGTGGAACCTTGCCGTCAAGGTGATCCGCAATCACCGGTTCATGCTCTTGCAGCCACTTCAGGGCCAGGGCGTAATTGCTCCGCTGCTTGATCGGATGGTATTCTTCCGTCGCCACGATGCCGATACTGGTATGGCCGGATCCCAGCGGGATGACCCATACCCAGTAACCGTAACCCATCAGATGATTGGTGGAAAAATACCGTATATCGTCCGGGTCACGCTCAGAATGCCATTCTCCACGCTCAACGAAGTCGTTGATGTCAAAACGGCCCTCAATCCGGAACCAGGCAGCTCCCAGCTTGTGTTCCCATCGGTTCTTGAGCTTGAGCTTGGACTGGATAAAAAAGCGGCGCCCGGTCGCGTCAACCAGCCAGCGGCAATTGACCGTGGCAGTCCCCTCAGAATCCGGCTTCTGAATCCGGACCGTATGGCGTGCGCCCGATGAACCCAATTCAAAGTCGCGTAATCCGTAACCCTCGAAAAGCTGGATACCTTCATCGATCAGCATTTCCCTAACATCGTTCTCGAACACTCCCCGGTCGATCTGGTAGGCCGGAAGCAAGGGCAGGCATGGAGGCCCCATCTCGGGTCTTTCCTCCAGAGGACGGTCAGATTGGCCTGGGAAAAAGCGCAGTCCATTCTTCAGGAAATGCTTTTCCTTGAGGTAGTCATGAAAACCAAGAACCCGTCCGATGTAATTCGAACCGCCCTCGACAGACGATTCACCAACCTTGAAACCGGCCTCCGGCAACGGCCGGGGGATCTTTTCGATGACCGCTACGGACAACTCAGGGAGGACCTGATGAAGATGCTTAGCCAGACTCAGACCTGCCAGCCCACCGCCACAGATCACCACGTCATATTCCGACTTTAAGTCCGTTTCCTGCATACCAACCTCTCTACTAAACACCTGAACCGATTCCAGATAATCGGCGTGGATGATAATCCCAAAGCCTCACTGCTCGCAACCGGACAGATCAAGAGTTCTGCGAATAGGTTGAACAAGTGACCCAGTTCATCGAAATCCCACCCCACGTCCATGTAGGATTCTTCAAACTCAAGAAAACCCTTCGCGACAACCCGGGCATAAAATCTTTGCTCATGGACCTAGATATCCTCGGTCGTGTTTCTGGTTGTTATTGAGTGATGTTGATGTACTCGCCCCGGTTATCATCCGGATTTCTCAAACACGGTGATCACCCGTGCACCTTTTTTGTTGCTTCAAATCATTAGTCCACTCTGCCGACCAAAAGCAAAACATCCAGGCCACCCGGAAACAGCCTTGGCTTTACCCCGAAGGGTCGTTACTTCGGCGCCAATTCAATCGATAAGAAAGCCTGGGCCATCTTCCGTTGCACAACGCTGTTCACTCCCCAAGACGGACCGAATTCAATCATTTTTCCTTTCATGCATTCAAGAACGAACGGCGAAGGTCGCGACCATTGCATCGACCGGTTTGGCGAAATCCGACAGCACCTACCCAGAGCAAAGTCAGACTAATCCGACTTTCCCGAATGCCGCTTTACTGACCTGTTCTTCGGCAAGCCTTAATCGGTCTAAGGTCCCGAGATCCATCCAGAATCCCTGGTACACTTCCGCGCTAACCCGGTTGCGCTTCACTGCTTCGCGCAACAAAGGACCCAGAGGCAATTTTCCAGGCCGGCAGGCAGAAAAAAAATCAGCCGTATAAACCCCGATTCCGCTGAAGGTCAGCGCTTCTTCACCCGTTGACACGAGACGGTCTCCATCGAGACAAAAATCACCACCCGGATGGTGCGGTGGGTTTTTTACCAGCACCAGGTGGGCAGGTCGGGTGCGCCGGGTGCGCCGGGTGCGCAGGCGATGGAAAGGGAAATCGGTCAGGATATCGCCGTTGACAACAAGAAATGGTCCATCGCCAAGCAAAGGCAGGGCGTGTACAACCCCGCCGGCCGTTTCCAGGCCCGTCTCCCCTTCCCGCGAATAACTCAAGCCGGCTCCGAATCGATCTCCGTTTCCGAGGGTCTGTTCGATGGCTTCCCCCAGGTAAGCGACATTGATCACGATATCGATAAACCCTGCATCGACAAGGGCAGCGATCGTGTATTCGATCAC
>DBZZ01000081.1:20336-32523 GCA_002311315.1 Methylococcaceae bacterium UBA1147
TCCAGGGCGGAAAGTTCTGCATACCGCGAAGCAACGGCCTGAACATAATCAAAGGTTCTCGGAATATCGCCAAGGTAATCGCTCTTGCCGTCCCGAAGGTCCAGCCTTGAAAAGATGCCCAAAGCTTTCATGTGGCGTTGAAGCCCGGTCAAATCGAACCATCGATAGTACTGTTCGAAATCCACCCCATCCAGGTTCAAACCGTCAAAGTAATCTCTCACCCATTGAACCACCGCGGTCTCCGGCCAGGCGATGTAACAATCCCTCAACAGGGAAACCAGGTCGTAGGTCAGCGGTCCGACAACCGCATCCTGGAAATCAAGTACCCCCGGATTCAGCCCATCAACCAGCATGAGGTTCCGGGAATGGAAGTCACGATGGACGACGACACTGGGTTGTTCGAGCATCACCTGGGTGAGGAATGCCTTTGCCGACTGCAGGAGTTCAACCTCCGCTTTGGTCAGTTGAATTCCCAGCTTGCCTGCGAGGAACCATTCCTCGAACAGACCCATTTCCCGTTGCACCAGGTGATGGTCATATCGAGGAAGCTCCGACTGACCCGGGTCTAGATCATTGTTGAAAAGGCGCAAGACCTGCATCGCGTCTGCGTAAAGCTCCGCCGCGGTTTCTGTATCCAGCGTCGACAGATAACTGGTGGAACCGAAGTCTTCAAGCAGCATGAATCCCCTGTTCAGATCGTATTCGACGATTTCCGGCACACGTACCCCGACCCCCGCAAACAGCCTGTCGACCTCGACGAACGAATGCAGGGGCTCCCTCTCGGGCGGGGCATCCATCACGATCAGGGTTCCTGCTGAACAAACCAGACGAAAATAACGCCTGAAACTCGCATCGCTGGACGCCGGTTGCAGCGAATACTGGTTCGCTGGTCCAACCATTCTCAACCATTCAAGCAACTCATCCAGCCGTTGTCCACCCTGGTTCTCCAGACCGTCAAGCCTGATTTTCGTAGCTCCAGAATTGATGCGATCCGATAGCATTCATTTTGTCCATTGCATTAGGGTAGAATGGCCCAATTGTATAGGCCGGCCCTTCAAATCTCCATTCGTCCGACGATCCCGACCGTTCCTCACGCTTCAACCTGAAAACCAGACTCCCGTGATCGAGGGCCACCCGAATTAGCCGATGAGAACGATTGAAACAGCCCTGATTGTGAAAAGATCGTTCTGGCCTCGACGAATCACGTAAAGGTGATCCGTCTGTTCCAAACCGCCATTCTGTTCACAGCAGGGCTGTACCCGATCGGATCAAAAATCAGCCTACGCCATGGGTTCACGGTCTGGGCAGCGGGGCTTGCTGGTCTGCTGGTTTTATTAGCCCTTCCACAGGTCTTGTTCGCCGCAACAACGGACTCTGGCTGGGACTGCCATCAAGACCAGGAAAATGGCGAGTGGATCTGCACCACCGACCGGGCACGGCAGGCAAAAGTCGAGCAACCCAAAGGAGAACTCCCTACCAGGCCCCGCTTGAGTGGTGAAACAGGACCGACCGAAACAGTAACCGATCCTTTTTCCGGCCAGCACCTTACACCCGCGCTCACCCACGACCGACCTCGGGAGCTGAAAGAACCCGCCGACATGAGCGACCCTCGGTTTCAAGAAGATGCGCTCGAAGAAGGGCCGCCGACGATTGCCCGCCAACCCGGTTGGACCTGCAATTCCAGTGGAAACGATTCAGGTTGGGACTGCCAGCTTTTCGGGCCCGATCCGGCCGGCCAGGCCCATGCGGTTGGAGAAACTGAAGAAAGCCTGGTCGGAAATCCGTCCTTCAGCAACGAGCAGGAAATGATCTTCAGGGACATGATTTCAAGAATTCCCTACGACCCGTGGGACCAATGCACGACCCGACTGGGATCGCCAAGACCACCGCGGGTTTCCACGGCAACCAGGGAATTGTCGCCCTCGGACATCAACGCCGATTACGTCGATGTCTACAACCGCCAGATCATGAGTCTGTCCGGCAATGTCGATTACACGCGACTGGACCAGCGCACCACTGCTGACGAAGCCGAATACGACACTGAAGCCGAGGTCCTCAACGCACGCGGCAACGTTCACTACAACGACCAGGACCAGGCTGTCTATGCCGATCGGGCCTTCATCCGAATGGCCGAAGACAAGGCCAAGCTCAGGAACAGTCTTTTTATCGACAAGATAGGGCCAGGAAGGGGACGCGCCAAGCTGACCGACAAGATCAGCAAATCGGTCACCCATTTCTACGATGCCATCTACACCACCTGTGCGCCCGGCAACCAGGACTGGACGCTGGGAGCCGACTTCCTGGAGATAGACCGTAATGAAGGATTGGCTAGGGCGACAAATGCCTGGGTCAACATATCAGGGGTACCCGTTCTTTACACACCCTTCATGGAATTCCCGATCGACAACCGCAGAAAATCCGGCTTCTTGAACCCGATCTATCAACAAACCAGGACGACCGGCTTTGACCTGAGCTTGCCGTTTTACTGGAACATCGCCCCCAACTACGACGCCGACATCGTCCCTCGCTACATGGACAAACGAGGTCTGTTGCTGTTCGGCAGGTTCCGTTACTTGACCGATTCATCCAACGGCATCGTCGAAGGAGCCATCATTCCCCAAGACTTTAAGAAGGATAAAAAGTCCCGCGGAGCATTCAGTCTGGTCAATCGAACACAAATCACCGAATCGCTGGCTTCCAACACCAATTTCAACTGGGTCTCCGATCTGGACTACTTCAACGACTTTAGAAACCTAACCGGCTCCACGACGTTCAGCTACATACGCGGGTTTTCCGATCTGACGTACAACAACGACGAAGGGTTTAACGCAAAGGCGATGCTCGACTATTACCAGTCTGTCGATCCGGATAATCCAACCACCCCTTACCGGAAGCTACCAACGATTGTACTTTCGTATGNNTACGGGTTCCGCGGCGAATACGTGCATTTTCAGAAGCAGACTGGCGTCACGACGCACCGTCTTGATCTAAAACAAGCCGTCAGCTGGCCCCTGAGCACCGCGGGTATCTCTGTTACGCCAAAACTCGCGCTAACTACTACGCAGTATCTGCTGCAGAACCAGTCAACTGGCACCCCGAGCTCCATCACCCGGATCCTGCCCCTGTTCTCGATCGAGAGCAAGTTGATCCTGGAGAGATACTTCACTGTCGGCCAGTCGTCCATGGTCCAGACGCTCGAGCCCAAGCTGTACTACCTGTTTGTCCCCGAGAAAAACCAAGACGACATTCCATTGTTCGACACCGGCGGCTTCGATTCGTCAATGGCACAACTATCCCGTGACAACCGGTTCAACAGCACGGACCGGATTGGCGATGCCAATCAATTGTCGATGACTCTAACTTCCCGGTTCCTCGAGTCGGCCACGGGCATCGAACGACTAATTGGAACCGTGGGAATGACCACCTACTTCAAGGACCGAGTTGTACAGCTTTCACCCGATACCCCGCCTGAAACAAAAACTTTCTCGAACGTCGTAGGTAACCTGCAAGGCTTGATCACGGAAAACCTTCGTTTCCAGAGTGAGCTGCAATGGAACCCCTACCACAAACCGTGGAATGACAGGGGTTCCTTGGACAGACTGAATGCTTCGCTGGTTTACGGCGATGAAGAAAACCGGATTCTCAACCTGAACTACCGATACCGAAAAGACAACCTGGAGCAGATCGATGTATCAGCCCGGTGGCCTCTTTTCAACGGATGGATCGGAGTCGGCCGCGGGCAATATTCGTTAAAAGCCATTGACCATGAACCGCTACCCGCTCGACAACTCCTGTCCGGCTTTCTCGGGGTGGAAAAAGAGGCCTGCTGCTGGCGAGTCCGTTTACTGGGTCGCTGGTGGCGACAAAACAATGAAATCAATCGCGGTCTTTTTGTCCAGCTGGAACTAAAAGGATTTTCCAGCTTCGGCGACAAATTGGATCAGTTCCTGGTCCAAAACCTTCCGGGCTATCGGCCGCCGGAAGATGCAGGCGATCTCATCCGGATGCCGGATAGCGGGTCACCCAGTATACAATAAGGCACCGTTCATCAGCCGTGCCCAAACCCCAGCCAGAAAACACGCCCAACGCGGCAGTTCCATCATGCAGATCAACAAACCAACCCATTCAAAACTAGGCATCGTGTCGATGCTCCTGCTAACCGTTCTGTTCTGTGTAACACCCCAGGCTTACCCGGCCGACATTAACGGGATCGTTGCCATCGTGGAGGATGATGTCATCCTGGCAAGCGAACTGAACGCGCAGGTGAGAAGCATTCAATACAAATTGCAGGGGTCAGGAACGCCGCTTCCAACCGAGGCAGTCCTGCAACGGCAAGTGCTGGAACGAATGATCGTCAACAAGCTACAACTGCAACAGGCCGGACGGGCCGGCGTGCACGTGGATGACAGCACACTGCAGCGTTCGGTCGTCCAGTTGGCGAAACAGAACAACATGTCAACCGCGGAATTCCGGCAAGCAGTCCTCAGTGGAGGACTCGAATACTCGGAATTCCTAGCCGAGATCCGCAACGAAATGATCATCAACCAACTGCGCAACCGGATTGTCACCAGCCGCGTCAAGGTCAGCGACCGTGAACTTGAACATTTCATCAATACCCAGGCTGAAGTAGGCCTCGAAGGCAACATTCGTTACCGGCTCGGCCATATCCTGATAGGCACCCCGGAAGCAGCATCTGCAACGCAAATTCATCAAGCCAGGGACCGGGCCGAGGCCGTCGTCCAAAAGCTTGAACAGGGTGAAGCTTTCGGGGAAGTCGCCGTATCAAACAGCGGTGGTACGCAGGGGCTCAGTGGCGGTGACCTCGGCTGGCGACAACTGGGCGCAATCCCGACAATCTTTGTCGATTACGTTGCTTCGATGCAGGTGGATGATATCCGAGGTCCCATTCAAAGTGCCAGCGGTTTTCACATCATCAAGCTGCTCGAACTCGAAGGAAAGGCAAAGCACGTTGTTACGCAGACCAAGGTGCAGCATATCTTGCTCAAGACCAGCGATCTTTTCAGTGATGAAGACGCAAAACAGAAACTGCAAAGCCTGAGACAGCGGATGGAAGACGGCGACGACTTCTCCGCGCTGGCCAAGGCCCATTCCGATGACAAAGCCTCCGCCCTGAAGGGAGGTGAACTCGGCTGGGTCAGCCCCGGGGTACTCGTCCCTGCCTTCGAAGAAGCCATGACTAACCTGTCGCCCGGCGAAATCAGCCAACCGGTACAAACCCAGTTCGGCTGGCATCTCATTCAGGTCCTGGATCGTGCCGACAAGGACAATACCAAAGAACATCGCAAGGAACAGGCTCGACAGCAGTTGAGGAAACAGAAGATCGAAGAAGAAATCGAGCTCTGGTTGAGGCGCCTTCGCAACGAGGCATTCGTCGAAATTAGACTTCGGCAGGGCTAACACCAACCCACTACGCAGAACGGAAACCAATCTTGCCCGAAACCACCCTAACCCGAATTGCCTATACCCCGGGAGAACCTGCGGGCATTGGACCTGACCTTGGTGTCATGCTGACGCAAGGCCCTCTGCCCTGCGAACTGATCGCGGTCTGTGATCCCGAACTCTTGTCGCGACGAGCCAAGGCACTGGCTCTCGACATTGAAATTATCGAATTTGATCCAGAAAACGCCGTACGGAAAAAGTCCCCCGGGCTGATCCGGGTAGTTCCGGTTCCGCTGAAAGCACCTGAGACGCCAGGCCAAACTGACCCTGAAAATTCGAGGTACGTAATCGATACCATCAACCTGGCGACGCAACTGTGCCTCGACGGCACCGTTGACGCCATGATGACCGGGCCGGTTCACAAGGGAGTCATCAACGATGCCGGAATCCCTTTCAGCGGCCATACCGAACACATTGCCGACATCACAGGAGGACATCCGGTGATGATGCTGTCAACGCCCGGGCTGCGTGTTGCACTCGCAACAACCCATATCCCGGTGCACCGGATCAGCCAGACCATCACCCAAAACAGGCTGGGTTCGGTACTGTCGATATTGCACGGCGACCTCCGATCCCGTTTCGGCATCCGCAATCCGAGAATACTCGTCTGCGGACTGAACCCGCATGCCGGAGAAGGTGGCCATCTCGGACATGAAGAGATCGAGGTCATTTCACCTGTACTCGAACGATTTCGAAAGCGGGGCATTCAGGCAATAGGCCCGCTCCCGGCCGATACCCTGTTTACTCCGCAACACCTGCAAAACGCGGACGCGGTGCTGGCCATGTACCATGACCAGGGACTGCCGGTCCTCAAATACGCCGGGTTCGGCCAGGCCGTGAACATTACTCTGGGACTGCCGATCGTTCGAACCTCGGTCGACCACGGAACTGCACTTGAGCTTGCCGCCAGCGGAAACATTTCGACCGGAAGCGCGCACTACGCTCTCGAGGTAGCCATGGAAATGTGTCGCGCAGAATCCACAGGATCTCCTGACGAACATCGGACAACCACCGTTAGCTCATGACCCGCCCAGGCCCAGCACCGCGCATGCAGCACCGTGCTAGAAAGCGGTTTGGGCAGAACTTTCTCGAAGACTTGTCCGTCATCACCCGGATTCTCAATGCCATTGATGTCAGAGAAACCGACCACCTAGTGGAAATCGGGCCGGGAAAAGGAGCCCTCACCGAGTCCCTGGTTCAGCAAAGCCGGCACCTCGATGTGATCGAGATCGACAGGGATCTGGTAGCCTACTTGAGATCACGCTATGCGGCGACCGAAAACCTGACCATTCACTGCACGGATGCATTGAAGACTGACTTCCAGTCCTTGACGGCGGGAAGCGAAAAGCTCCGGGTCATTGGCAACCTGCCGTACAATATTTCCACCCCGCTTCTTTTCCATTTACTGGACCAGCAAGCGAACATCCGCGACATGCATTTCATGCTGCAGAAGGAAGTCGTCGACCGGATTTGTGCGAACCCCGGAAGCAAGACATTCGGAAAGCTGAGCGTCATGATCCAGTTCCATTGCAAAACGGAAGCGCTGTTCAGTGTACCTCCGCACAGTTTCATTCCGGAACCGAAGGTCACTTCAGCGGTGGTCCGTCTGACCCCAAGGGAATCACCGCAGTATTGGGTAAAAAACCCCGATGATTTTAGGAGCCTGGTCAACCAGGCGTTTTCCAAGCGCAGGAAAACACTTCGCAATGCTCTGAAAGGCTTCCTTTCTGCCGAAGAAATCGAATCGACCGGGATCGATCCAACAGCACGTGCAGAAACCCTGGAAATCGAAGACTTTACCCGGCTCAGTGACGCCTATTCCGCGACTCATGTGAAACAATGACCAAATGGGGAATGTACTCGGCAAACAAGCCTGGAATCGCCGACATTTCACAGAATGCCACTACAAAGTATCCGGCACATAGTATAATAGTAGATTACTTTGCGGTTTGTATCCTATCACTGAAACCGACAACTGATTGAACGGGTCAGCGACCGAACACAATCCAATCAACTTTTTACAAGCAGGATTAATCATGAAGAAATCTCTGATTCCATGGGTCACAGCCTTTTTTCTAGTGGGTTGCGACGGCCAGGCAAAAACCGATTTACTGGAACAGTTACGGCTGAAATTTGAGCAAGACAAAGAGCTCGCCGACTACCAGATCAGCGCGGAAGAAATGTCAGAGTGTGTCGGCGACAAGATTACGAAAAAGATCGAAGGATTCCCAGGTTCACCCAAAAGAAGCAAAATCATCAACGCCTACACTAAACTGGTCAGGGTCGACCCAAACGCAGATTTCCGACCGGTCCTGAAAGAGACCGCGGAAATCTTCGGCTCGGTCGGAGAATCCCACGAGGCAGCAGGCTCGATCACCATGGCCAATTTTGAATGTGTGGGCGAACTGGTTACCGCACGGCCTCGTGAAGGTGACGAAGGCTAAACAGCTTTCGGTTCTCGAATCGGCCGAGTTTGGATTTCCAACTCATCTACAGGTTTCTTGAGCAACCCTTTGGAATGCAAAAAGGCCGGAGACGTTGATCTCACAGCCTCCGGCCTTCCCGTATGACGGCCCCTCGGACGTTTCAGCTAACCGCCCGGGAATTTATATCGGTTGATGATACCCAGGCTGTGGTCCTTGACCTCAACGGTAAAGGAATTTGCGGACATGCTCCTGACCTGTACCTCTCCGCCATCAAATGGCTTGATGTTCTTCTGGTCCCGCTTCTCACGCTCGTCCGGAAGAAGGGGGGAAGAACTGAAGCTGCCGCTGATCCTAGAGGCCAGGGCCCGTTCGATTTCGTCGGTCGTCTTGCCCTTGGTATCCACGGTGACCGTCTTACCGTCACCGATGGTAACGTCGATACCGCCGCCCTGTGCATGAAATGTTTTCAGATCACTCGCCGAGAAGTTCACAACGATCCTGCCAACGTTCGATTCAACCAGGTCAAAGGAAACCGCAACTCCCTTCTGGCCAAATGATTTGGCCTCGATCTCAGTCGTGTACTTGTCGTTGACAAAGTCCCGGATGGTCAGTTTGGTCAGGGTAAACCCCTCCTTGTTGCGAAGGATGTAATAGGGTTTCTCCGCATCCTTGACACCTTCGACTGTGATCCCCTTCAGAGGCGGCCGCATGTAGCCCATCCCTCTCCTGACCGAGTGGGCCACCCTCTTGACCGCTGCGTGCGCATCATGGGGCTTCATCTGATCGGGCCCATTGAGGAAGGTCAAGGCCGTAAAACCAGTCTGCAGACCATCTCTGGTTACCCATCGTGCCGAAATCGAAACAATGGATTCTCCAGCTTTCTGTGCACCACCCGGGAACACGCGAAGTTCATACTGGCCAGCCGGATCCCCGGCGTTTGCAGCAGTGGCTGAAACCAGCCAGACCAGCAGTCCCAAAGCCGCCATGGGCACAAATCTGTTTGTTTTTTTCATAGAAACCCCTTGTGGAAATCGGAAAAGACAGCTATTTCGGGCCGCTTTCTACAGACTACCAATCCGGCAAGCACAAGTACCGAAAAACCCCAAAATCGAGGCGGCTACAATAGCACAAATTCCAGACCAGGAATGAAATACCCAGATCATATGCCAGGCCTTGCGAGGCCTCTGAACCTGGCAACGGACCACCTTCATATCCATCGCGAAAACTTTCAAAATCCAGGGAAATAGTGTCTAATGACCTGTTCGATTGGCTTTGGTTCGCCGTGGCAGAATCCAGCTGGAAACCCGTAAGGGTGTAATGGGCAGGTTTCATTCTCAGGAAGTTGGCGTGCACGCCCCCGGCGTCATTCAAACCGATATTCCACCGAGTTCATGATCAACTTGACGACTTGTTGAAACAATACCCATAACCAGACTAAGGCTTCTTTAATGTCCTACCTCTACCGGCTTTTTATTAAAGGTCTATTCACCGTACTTCCGGTTGCGCTATCGCTTTACCTACTTTATTGGATCATATCGTCGGTAGAAAGCCTGCTGAACCACTACGTCGTTTCGTTCTTGGTTGCCAACGGCTATGTCCAGACATTCCCGGGCATCGGTATCCTTGCCGCCGTTCTGTTCATGATGCTGATCGGATTCCTGATGGTCCATATCGTCAGCGACCGATTATCCCGATTTTTCGAGATCCTTATCGGAAGGATCCCACTGATCAAGTCAGTATATCGTCCGCTAAAGGACTTGATGCAGTTGTTCGCAAAAAAGCCTGACCAATCGATGCAGCGGGTAGTCCTGGTGAACTTGCCGGCGATGAACATCAATATTCTCGGATTGGTAACCCGCGACAACTTTAATGACCTCCCCGATGGTAGCATTCCTGAGGACCACCTGGCCGTTTTCGCGCCGGGCAGTTATTTTTTCGGTGGAGTCACGCTGATCGTTCCCAAGAATCAGGTCAAGGAACTGGATATCCCGGTGGAACATGCAGTCAAGCTGGCGGTAACCGGATGGATCCAAGGCAACCTGAACGGTTCGGAACATCAGTACAAAAAATTGTCCTGACCGAATACCCAGAGTCACGAGCACATGGAAAAAGGTCTCCTCAACAACCGATTAACGGGTCAATCCATCCTGGATCAGTTGCCAGGGCATCGGTCCACAGGCAGACATTGGGTTAAACAAGCGGTTCGCCTACCGACCAACCATTGTTGGCCTCCTTCATCGCTCAAGACCGTCCGGGTCTGCCTTTCGTAACCCGACTACAAAACTCCGTAAACCAACACCATGCAATCTTCAGCCATGATTTCACTGGAGCCCGAAAGGGATTACCGCACGCTCACCACACAGAACCTTCGGCAAGACATCATTCACTACTACGATAGCTGCTACTGGGACTACCGATTTGCCTGGGCGAACGGCAACAACCTGGCCCTGCATTACGGTTACTGGGATTCCGACACCCGCAGCCACAGCGACTCTCTGATGAAAATGAACCAGGTGCTGGCCGAACAGATCGGCATATCCGAATCGGACTACGTACTGGATGCAGGATGCGGTCTTGGCGGCTCCGCAATCTGGCTGGCGGAAAATTGCGGTGCCCGGGTACTCGGAATCACGCTCAGCGAAAAACAGGTCGAGTACGCCACCCGCTTCGCGGAGAAACGCGGTGTGGCCGACCGCGTAAGATTCCAGGCAGCTGATTTCTGCAAGGTACCCCTCGAGGATGAACGTTTCGATGTTGTCTGGGGTCTGGAAAGCTCCTGCTACGCCATTCGCAAACAAAGCTTTATCCAGGAAGCCTATCGGTTGCTCAAGAAGGGGGGCCGGATGGTCATCGCCGACGGCCTGGCCAAGCGGACCCAGTTTACCCGCAAGGAATGGAAGATCATCCTGATCTGCCTGAACGGATGGGCTGTACCCAACCTGGCAACGCCGAAGCAAATGGAAACCCACCTGCAAAACACCGGGTTCAACGAGATTGCTTACCGGGATATTTCGAGCTATACGCTACCTTCGTCCAGGCGCATGTATCGCACGGCCTTGGCCAATTACCCGCTGCAAAAAATTTCACGTCTCCTGGGACTAAGGACGGAAGTACAAAACGCGAATTACTTGACCGGGCTCTATCAGTACCAACTCATGAAATCCGGCATCTCCGGTTACGGGATGTTCAGCGGGGTGAAGTAACCCCTTGGTGAATTCAGCTTCTGCTGCAGGTCAGAGCGACACCACCACAAGGCCAGAAACATGAAACCGAACCGCAACCCGTTGCCAGTTCGCATGTGGAACCGGCACAACTCGTGGAATGAAGCTGAAACGGCATGGGACCAACGCGCCCGTAAACTGCGGAACAGTTTCCCGTTAAAGGGAATCAGACATTGGAGAACACTCCCCGGCATTCGTCCATCCACTCGGAAAAACCTGCGCTGGAAAGCACTGAGGTACCTGCTCGAAAACGACGAAAACAAGGTCATGAGCTATTTCTGGTGCAAGCCACTATTGCACATAGGGAAGATGATTCGATCGTATTGGAGCTCCCGTTCCTACACCCGCGACAACGACTTCTTCCTTTATGGATTTTCCAGTGCGGAAGCATTTACAAGGAGAATCGAGCACGCCGATACCTTTCTGATCATCGGTTTCTCTTACTGCCACAAGCCCTTCGAATGCCCCTCCGGGCGTTTCACCGACGACTGCGCACATGATGATGAAAACCCAGTCTGCGGCCAGTGTTTCATCGGTAAATGCGTCCATGCGATGCCGGAGAAGAGATGCCGGCCGGTTTTCATCACCACCGTGCACTACATCGCCGAAAAAATCATCGAAGCCATCCATGCACACCCGAACAAGGAAGTGGTATTCCTAATCACTGCCTGCGAACTCACCCTTGAAATGTTCGGCGACTGGGGAAATTCAATTGCCCTCCGCGGGATCGGCGTGCGCCTGGATGGCCAGATCTGCAATACCATGAAGGCATTCGAGGCTTCGGAGAGAGGCATCAAGCCGGGGCTTGCAGTGGTATTGCCGAAGACACAGCAGCGCATGCTGGATGCCATTGCTGTCCGACGCCATCACAAAACAGCCAGCTGAAACCCCACAGGGCGAGCTACAGCGATCGGCCAAAGAAACCGGATTGGGAACCTCCTCCGAAAAATCGTGAACACGGTAGAGGAAGGAAAAGCAGAGTCGCAGCCCCAAAACAATTCCGGCACTCAAAGAGTGCCGGAAAAACGGGAGCAGTACCTTGCGATACTGCTCCCGAACAACAAAAACCGAACTTGATTT
>DBZZ01000081.1:32574-33270 GCA_002311315.1 Methylococcaceae bacterium UBA1147
TACTCAAGCCGGTAACGCTCTATTTACCGATTAGCCTTACCATCGCCAGCTGGTCCATAAAGTGCAGATCTTGTGCCGTATGGATTATCGTTTGGTTTCTGGCCATCTCCATCTTGAGAGTTGCCACACCCAACCATACCAGCGAAAAAGCCAGCCGCTAAAACCATTGCTAATAATTTTTTCATACTTTCCTCCTCGAGATAGTACTTCTAGTTATAAAGCGAAGCGCTTCCAAATGCGTAATTCCTCTAAGCCCCAAAACCTTACATTTTTATTAAAGATTCGGTAAGCACGGGAAATAAGGACTTTTTCACATTCGCTTGGTTATTCTAGCCTATCGCGTTGCGCGGCTCAACCCCGACCAAGATCTCTCATTAACTCCCTGTTATCTAAAGTTATTTAAATAAAAGGAAGGATATTTTCGAGCAGTTTTTCAGCACCACAAAAGGACCGGTAGCTTTCAAACAGCCCCTCATAATTCTCGGATTCCAGTCACTGATCCGAGAAATTCCCCCACCCATATTGCAAATACCCGGGGCTAGCGTATAAAATGCGCGAGATTCTCGGAGTTGTGTGGTGCTCGAAAGAGTGTCTCTGTCCATGGAAAAGGCAAGCAAAACAACAATACGGAAAGAATGACTCCCGGAGATAATTGACTCATCGACAACTCGTAAGGAGAACCTTCAATGATGAAAA
>DBZZ01000081.1:33527-44492 GCA_002311315.1 Methylococcaceae bacterium UBA1147
CTCAAGCAGCATATGACAAGGTTATCGAGATCAATAGCGAAACCTGGGCCGGCCCCCTGGAAGGTGCAAAAAGCAAGCTTCGCGTTGGGAAGGTCAAAGCAAAGAAAGGGAAATTGGACCAAGCCCTAAAATTATGGACCAGCGGCCCCAGAAGTTCGCTGCCGATGCTGGAATCCTTGTATACTCACAGCAACAAAACGCATTCGGTGGGTTTCAATTAGTCATTGCGGTAACAACCACCAAAGCCAGTACCAAAGCGTCTAGGCTTTAGAGTAAAAGAAAGAGCCTCTCGGGTGTTGCCCGAGAGGCTCTTTCATGTCCGGGCCAGTACAAATATCTCAGTCTGGCTACCCTCCCCAAGAAATCGGTTTCTCACCTTGACCCTCAAGCTCTTTCCTGCCTGACGACAAGACCCATCCAAAATACCTTTGCCGCTGATTAACATTGGACCCTGAATGCAGTACCGGCGATTACACAGATCAAGAGTCTTCGGCCCGACCGGGTAGGCTTGACCCTCCGCAGGGTCGCTTGGGTTCATTATTCCGATCGGTCTACCGGTTTCGATTCGCCGCAGGGCTATCGACAACAGGCCTGTACAGCACAAAGATCGCAATCGAATCTCGTGGTAACATAAACCCCCTTCGATAAGAACAATGATAAACCGCTGAATAGCGGCCCAGATTAGGAGTCGGTGCGTGAATATCCTGCTTGTGTACCCCAAGATGCCTTATTCATTCTGGTCCATGGACCACCTGATGAAAATGTACGGCAAGCGGTACAGCTATCCGCCCTTGGGTCTTTTGACCGTTGCGGCAATGTTGCCTACAGAGTGGGACAAAAAGCTGATCGATCTGAATATCGGGGACGAACTGACTGATTCTGACCTGGATGATGCGGATTACGTCATGGTCAGCGCCATGAACGTTCAGGAACCTTCTTGCCGCGAGATCTTTGCCCGCTGTGCCCGAACCAGCACCAAGGTCATCGCTGGCGGCCCCCTGTTTTCTCACGAATTCACACGGTTCACGACCGTTGACCATTTCGTCCTCAACGAAGCCGAACTAACACTGCCGAGGTTTCTCGACGACCTGGAAAAAGGCTGCGCCAAGCGAGTCTACGGTACACCGGAGATGGCCAATGTCCACACAACCCCGATTCCCCTGTGGGAACTGGCCGATCTGAAAAAATACGCCTACGCGGTCGTACAGTATTCCCGAGGTTGTCCCTACATGTGCGACTTCTGCGACGTCACGGCACTGTTCGGGCGGAAACCCAGAACCAAAACGGCCGAGCAAATGATTGCCGAACTGGAAGCATATGGCGATATCGACCAATTCGGAATGGTTGTTTTCGCTGACGACCACCTCGCGGGAAACAAGAAGGTCCTCAAATCCGAACTATTACCGGCCCTGATCAAGTGGCGCCAAAGAAAAAAGCTGGCCGTAACCTTCGCGACTCAGATCACGATCAATCTGGCCGACGACCCGGAACTCATGGACCTGATGCTGAAGGCCGGGTTCCAGAACCTCTTTATCGGCATCGAAACACCGGACGACGAAGGACTCGAAGCCTGCAAGAAGTCGCAGAACCTAAAACGCGACATGATCGAGAACGTAAAGCTTCTGCACAGATCCGGATTTGTGATTACCGCTGGATTCATCGTCGGCTTCGATACCGATAAGGAATCAATTTTTCAAAGGCAGGCCGACTTCATCCAGGAAAGCGGGATCGTCATCGCCGGTGTCAGTGTACTGAAAGCACCCCCTGGAACCGAACTCTACACGCGAATGAAGCAAGAAGGGCGCCTGATCGAGGAATTCAACTTTCACGAAAGTGAAACCAATATCATACCGATCATGGACCCTGATGTTCTTCGTGACGGGTACAACCGTCTGCTCAAAACCATCTATTCGCCGGAGAATATTTACCAACGAACGCAGAATTTTCTCAACGAATACAAGAAAGACTCACTCTGCAATCCGGTTAAAATCACTGACATCAAACTCAGTGTACTGGCGCGTTATACAGCGATCATCATCCGAATCGTCTATTACCTCGGCATCAAGGGAAAGCACCGCGGACAATTCTGGAGACTGATCGGCTGGGCCCTGAAGAATCAACCTGGCCTGGTTGATGCCGCCCTGGGTTTCGGTGTCTGGATCTATGATCTGGGCAAGATTTACGAAAATCATACGGCACTCGGCCATTACGATTCACATGTCGCGAAGATTCAGCCAAGGAACACCATCGAAAGCGCTCCAAAGGAAGCCTTAGAAGAAGCCATGAACTAGGCCGCAACGATGGTTACTGCCAGGCGTCAGAAATTACCCCGTAGGCCCAGGTCGAATCAGACGACAGCCTCATCACGAAAACTTTCGTGACTCTTGGCTTCCAACCTCTCCTCTGAGTTCCAGAGGGCCACACCCTACCTCCGCTGTTCTCCCCAACCCCGCTTTAAGAATGACCCCATGTCCGGCAACCACTGAAGTCCGCCACACTCAATTCGCACCCGCACCAATCTCGATATGAAGGTATATTACATCGGTCTTTCAGTCTCCACCCACGACCCCGCACTCGCCATCGTCGACCAGGACGGTACGATACTCTTCGCGGAAGCCACCGAACGCCATTTGCAATACAAGCGGGCGCCGAATTGCGAACCGGACAACGAACGGTTGCCGAGTCTGCTGAAGGAATACTGCGACCCGGACGCAGAATTCGTCGCCGCCATCAACTGGAGGAAGTTCTCGGTCCGTTTTTCGCGCCTGCTTTGCCAACTGGGGATCACCTCGGCAACGGCCATATTCAATTCCAGCGATACCGACGTAAGATTTAACACCCCTTATTCGTTGCGGACAAAGATGATCAACGCCTTTGCAGCATCGATGTACGACAGACTGGGTGTCGGCTTCACCTATGCAATGAAACTTGGTTTCCCGCGAAGCCGTTACAGTATCCGCCATTTCCCGCATCACCTGTGCCACGCGGCCCTTGCCAGCTATACCAGTCCCTTCGATGAAGCATCTTGCATGATTGTCGACGGCGCTGGCGATTTCGGTTCGTTTGCCTACTACCGCTACCGGGAAGGGAAAATCGAACCTGTTGCCGAGCACAAGGGTTTCGCCAGCCTCGGCAGGTACTACGCCGACATGACCTGGTTATGCGGATTCAACCCAGACAAGGGAGAAGAATGGAAGGTCATGGGCTACGCTCCCTACGGCTCGCTGGATTCTCGCTGCTACGAATTGCTCAAATCGATTTTTACTTTCCGGAGATCACGGATCCATGGGCTGTCGAACAAAACTTACCAGGAGATCCTGAGAAAGCTGCAGCACTGGCTGGACAGCGGTACCCTGGACACCGCGAACCTTGCGCATACTGCACAACAGGTGTTCAGCGAAATCCTGATCGAGGCGGTACGCAATTTCTATCAGCTTTGCCCGTCGCAGAACCTCGCAATGGCAGGTGGCTGTCTGCTGAATTCGTCTGCCGCAGGCATGATCGAAGAAAATACTCCCTTCCAAAAGCTGTACGTCCCATCTGCACCAGCAGACGATGGAACCGCTCTCGGGGCAGCTTTGCTCGCCTACCATGAGAATCACCCGGGAAAAGCACCTGGAAAACGTTTCGGAAACCCCTACCTCGGTTCGAAGATCCCACGGGTGAAAATGGAACAGGTAATCCGTATCGCCGCTATTCCGAACTTGGAACATTTCCCGGGAACAATCCATACTGAAACAGCCCGACTACTCAGTGAAGGCAAGCTGGTTGGATGGATTCAGGGAAAAGCGGAATTCGGTCCCCGCTCACTCGGAAACCGTTCGATTCTGGCTGATCCCAGGCCTGAAGGCATGAAGGACACCATCAACGCCCGAGTAAAGTTCCGCGAGGAATTCCGACCTTTCGCACCCTCGATCCTTCACGAATTCGGACAAGAATACTTCGAAAACTACCAGGAAAGCCCGTACATGGAACGGACCCTCAAGTTCAAAAATGAAGTACAGAACAAGGTCCCTGCTGTAGTGCATGTTAACGGAACCGGTCGCCTACAGACGGTCAAAGCCGAGTACAACGAAAAGTTTCACGCGTTGATCAGGTCCTTCCACGGACTGACCGGGATTCCTCTTCTCCTGAACACCAGTTTCAACGTCATGGGGAAGCCCATCATCCATTCCCTGGAAGACGCCCTCAGTGTTTTCTATACGAGCGGCCTGGACGTCCTGGTCGTAGGCGATTACATGATCCGCAAGTAGGGATTGTCCTTCAGAAACAGCTCAATGCCGGGTTTTGGCGTATACTGAACAGTTAGTCCTGACACAGGTAACGACTAAGAGACACAGTATGACGATGACACGCACACAACAGCGAACGCTTGCAATGGCAATTTTCGCGCTTTACCTAACGGGTTGCAGCTCGAGCGATCCGGACCTCGCCGAACAGGAATCCGACAGCACGAAGAAAGCCGCATCAGCCAAACCCCACCGCTTTGATGGCCTCTGGGAAGTTATTGGAAAAACCGCTAACGAAAACGGTGTCAGCGAGGCTGTCTGCGGAAACGAAACCGGCAAGGGAATCATAACCGTCAAGGATTCCAAGATAACCGCCACCATTACCAACAAGTCCGGCTTCGACTACACGGCCAGGGGACGGATGGATGAAGACGGGACACTGCATGCAACAATGATCTACATGGGCTACGATGCTGCCGAAGCTACGGGGCACTTTTCAACGGAAACCAACACCGGAAAGGGAACCTTTCACGATGTGGTCAACCTGTGTCCGGGAGTCTGGGAAACAAAACGAATCGGCATGGCCGAAGCGACACCACAGACCGAATCCGTCAAGCAATCAGTCAGCACCCAACAGCCGGTTGGCAACAGCGGGTGACCCGATACTTCTCAGGAAACCCTGGTCTCGAGTTGGCCACGCTGATCGCATTGATCATTGCTAGCCAGTAACTCCTGCAGACAGCTTTCCGGCGGGTCAAGACTTAGTCTGAAACAGGAGCGTTGATTGTTCCCTTGGACACCATCACGGCCTGGCCCCCTACGCGCACAGTCAGCTGGTTGCCGCCCTTGTTGTCTATCTCGATGTGCAGCAGACTGAGGCGCGTCTCTTCGGTACCCCGGTCGACCGCGAAGCGATAGCTTCCTCTGCGTGCATTCGACTGTGCACACAGATAACTGGTAAAGGCCGGTATGCTTGATCCAATCGGGGGATCCTCACCAACACCGATACGCGGCCCCACCAGTCGCGCGTGAAACTTAGCCGCCGAATTCGCGGTCTGATTGGAAAACAGCAGGATTTCCTGAGCGGAAGTCGCAGGCGCGGTCGTTTGTCCCCAGATCGACAAATCAAAACGCGCGTCGCGAACGGCCCGGTACGACGTCAACGGAACCACCAGATATGGAAATCCGCAGGAGACCATCATCGGCTGATATTTCTTGTTGTCGATTGACCCGACCGGAAGGTTCAGGAACTCGGCAATTTCTATCTCACGAGGCACAAAGCGGTCGATGACCGGCTCCGGCCTCAGGCTGAACTGAACCAGTTCTGGCTGTCCATCCCGAGCAATGATATTGATGGCCACCGGACCGGTATTCTGTTTCAATCGGATCATCGTTGACGGCGCATCCAGAACCACGTCACCCGTCCTCGCCAGTACGAATGCAGTCGCGATAATCGGATGACCGGCGAAATCGATTTCGCCCAGGGGCGAAAAGGTGCGCATGGTTCGTCCGTCCGCTTCCCCGTCGCTGTTGAAGACAAACACGGTTTCCGAAAGGTTCAACTCGTTGGCAAGCTGCTGCATTGCATGGGTATTCAATCCATTTGCCTCCGGGAAGACCGCGATCTGCGCTCCCTGAAACGACCGGTTCGTAAACACGTCGGCTGTATAAAAAGTATATTCCAAAAAACTTTTCCCCAAATCTGTTTTTGTTGTTAACTGAACTCGGCTGCAGCGGCCGGCCGGCATTCAAACGACGGCCATTTGCACCCGCTTGTCATCCAGCCGGACTGGAAAGGTCGCAACTTTCACCGAATCGTCCTCCACGCAGATTCCTGTTTCAAGTTTGAAATGCTGCTTGTGTAGTGGTGATGCTACAACCAGATCTCCCTCGATATCGCCGACGATTCCCCGTGAAAGAACATTGGCCTGACCGAATGGGTCATAGTTGTCGATCGCGTAAATCGAGTCATCCGATCCCAGATAAAAGATCGCCACCTGCCGATTTTCAACCAGCGCACATACGCCTGCACCGATCTTGAGATCGCTTACGTCACACACCGTTACCCAGTCTAGTTCCATGTTTGTTTCCTTTCTACTTCGTGTCTGAAACATCAGGCCGTCATCACTTCGCGCAAATCTTTATGTTCCTCTTCAGTAGCCGGGCGTACCTGTCCCCGTTCTTCCACGAAGAGAATGTTGCAGTCATCGCGGTCACTGTTTACGAAATGACGAAAGTGCTTCAGGCGGCTTTCGTCTTCAATGGTCTTTTTCCATTCGCACTCGTAGGTAGCGATCACATGCTGAATCTGATCTTCCAGTTCCTGGCAGATGCCAAGTCGGTCCTCGATAACCACCGAACGCAGGTATTCCAGACCACCGTCCAGGTTTTCCATCCAGACCGAGGTCCTTTGCAGACTGTCCGCTGTTCTAATGTAGAACATCAGCACACGATCGATGTAACGAATCAGGGTTTCCCGATCAAGATCAGTGGCAAACAGGTCGGCATGTCTTGGTTTCATCCCTCCGTTGCCACAAACATAAAGATTCCAGCCATTCTCCGTAGCAATCACACCGATATCCTTGCTCTGTGCTTCCGCGCACTCGCGGGTACACCCGGACACAGCGAATTTCAGCTTGTGGGGAGCCCGCAAGCCCTTGTACCGATTTTCGATATCGATCGCCAAACCCACGCTGTCATCCACACCGAAACGGCACCAGGTACTGCCAACGCATGATTTAACCGTGCGGACAGATTTGCCATAAGCCTGGCCCGTTTCGAAACCGGCATCGATCAGTTCCCGCCAGATCAGCGGCAACTGCTCCAGACGGGCGCCGAAAAGATCGATCCTCTGTCCGCCGGTAATCTTGGTATACAGGTTGAATTTCCTGGCCACCTCGCCCAGCACGATCAGCTTGTCCGGGGTAATTTCACCGCCCGCAACCCGGGGTACAACCGAATAAGTCCCGTTTTTCTGCAGGTTGGCCAGTGCATGGTCGTTGGTGTCCTGCAAGGCCAGCTTGTCCTCGCTCAGAACATAGTCATTCCAGAACGAAGCGAGGATCGATCCGACGGCCGGTTTGCAGATATCGCAACCGCGCCCACGGCCGTATTTTCCAATCAGTTCGTCGAAGGTTCTCAGGTTCTCTACCCTGATCAAAGTCGCCAGGTCCTGCCGGGTATGGGGGAAATGCTCGCAGATGTCAGTATTGATTTCGACACCCTGCTTTGCCAGTTCACAATCCAGAACCGACTTGAGTAAGGCGGCACAACCACCGCAACCGGTTCCGGCATGGGTTTCTGATTTCAGGGTGCCGATATTCGTGCAACCTCCGGCCACCGCCTCTCGAACCTGTCCCTTGGACACATCATGGCAGGAACAGATCTGGGCGGTATCGGGCAGTGCATCGGGTCCCAGTCCAGTGGAAGAGTCGCCTCCCCTAGCTGGCAGAATCAGGCTGTCCGGCTGTTCGGGTAATTCAATGCCGTTCAAGCAATACTGAAGCAGTGAACTGTATTCGGACGTATCCCCGACCAAAACCGCACCCAGTAGCTGCTTCCCATCGCCACTGACCACCATTCGCTTATAGATGTTGGCTGGCTCATCGCTGAAGGTGTAGCTCAGTGCACCGGGTGTCTTTCCATGGGAATCACCGATGCTGCCCACGTCCACACCCAATAACTTTAGTTTGCTGCTCATGTCCGACCCGGTGAATGACTGTTCGCCATGGTTCAGTTGGTCGACTACGGTTCTAGCCATCTGGTAGCCGGGTGCCACGAGACCGAAAATCTGTCCATTCCATGACGCACATTCCCCGATTGCGTAGATATCAGGATCGGACGTCCGGCAATGGTCGTCGATCATGATCCCGCCCCGCTGGCCGGTTTCCAGTCCGCAGTCGCGAGCTATGGCATCACGCGGTCGAATCCCTGCAGAAAACAGGATCAGATCGGTTTCAAGCGACTGTCCGTCGGAGAAATTCATCTTCTGTCGGCAGGAATGCCCATCCGTGATCATCGTGGTATTCCGGCTACAGTGAACGGTCACGTCAAGTGCTTCGATCTTCCTGCGCAACATGGCTGCCCCACCCTCGTCCAGCTGCACCGCCATAAGCCTCGGGGCAAATTCGACCACGTGCGTTTCCAGCCCAAGATCCTTCAAAGCCTTGGCAGCTTCGAGCCCCAGAAGGCCGCCGCCGACGACGGTGCCGATACTGGAAGAAGATGCGCCGACCATGATCTGTTCAAGGTCTTCGATGGTTCGGTAAACGTAGCAGCCTTCACGGTCGTGGCCCGCTATCGGAGGAACAAAGGGATATGACCCGGTAGCAAGAACGATCTTGTCGTAGGGAACCTCGACCCCGGCAGACGAACGGACGATCCTTTTTTCACGATCGATGAATTCAGCGCGCTGGCCGATGTAAACGCTGATGTCATTTCGCTCGAAAAACCCGGGCTTGACCAAGGAAAGATCGGCAGCAGTTTTTCCGGAAAAATATTCCGACAGGTGAACCCTGTCATAGGCCAGGCGCGGTTCTTCGCAAAAAGTAGTGATTTCGAATTGGTCCTTTGCCTGACTATCGACCAGTCCTTCGAGAAAGTGGTGACCCACCATGCCATTCCCGATTACGACTAGCTTCTCCTTGTTCATCATGAAACCCCTAGCATACGATTTGATTCGACAACCCTGAAACACGATCACCTCAATGAAGCCAGGCACCTTTTCGATCTGGCCGGGACAACACGAAACTCCTTTCGGTCTCTTTAGGATACTGGTGTCAGGAAGATTATGGTGGAAGACAGCAAGCAATATTCTTGCCAGTTTCACTTGCCAGCCAAGATACCTTTTTCCAGGTCAATATATTTCCGCGACAGGAATTGGAACACCAGCGAGAGAGTAAAATGCACCATTCTTGTGCAACAGATTCGGAGCGGAGCATCTTCGACCGGCCCATCCATTGAGCATTCAAGCGGCTCGAGCCAACTTCATGAATCAAACAGGTCGATCATCCAGAAATCATCGGATCGCAATTAATGGCATCATAATTGCTTAATGCCGTAAGCGCATTCAGCCTCACTTTTACTCGTCGGCAAATGCAGCGAACCCGGTTGTCCGAAATCAAATTTACTTTAGATCATTATGTCTGAACAACAATTGAATCTGCTTTCTTTTTCCGGAAAAATCAGGACCCTTCATCTAACCTGGTTTGCCTTCTTTATCAGTTTTATGGTGTGGTTTTCCCATGCGCCATTGATGGGCATCATTCGTGAAACCATGCATCTCAGCGATCAGGAAGTGAAGCTGCTTTTGATTCTGAATGTGGCACTGACGATTCCCGCCCGCATCGTGGTCGGTATGCTGGTTGATAAACTGGGTCCGAGGGCAATGTTTTCCGTGATCCTAATCGTCGGCGGTATTGTTGCGTTTGGATTTGCCCTTGCCCAGGATTATCAACAACTGGCCATCGCCCGCTTTTTGTCCGGCTTTGTGGGAGCGGGGTTCGTGGTGGGAATCCGCATGATCGGCGAATGGTTTCCAGCCCGTCAGACCGGCGTTGCCCAGGGCATTTATGGAGGCTGGGGAAACTTCGGCTCGGCCGGCGCCGCCATGCTTCTGCCTTCCATTGCCCTGTACCTCGGCGAAGAAAACGGCTGGCGTTACGCCATCAGCATCACCGGGCTGATAGCCATCGTATACGGCGGCATTTACTTTTTCAGCGTATCCAATACCCCCAAAGGTTCAACTTATTTCAGACCCAAGAAAACAGGGGCGATGGAGGTTTCCAGCAAGGGTGACTTGTTGTTATATATTCTAATGAACATCCCCATGTATCTCGCATTGGCGATTTTGACCTGGAAGCTATCGGGGCAGATGCATATGTTCCATGACAACATCGCCTATTTGATTTATGCCGGATTGACCGGGTTATACGCCTTCCAAGTCTGGAAAATCATTCAAGTCAATACAGAAGCATTGAACGGTACCGTAGCTGAGCTACAGCGCTATTCATTTAGACAGGTGGCTGTACTGGATCTTGCCTATATGGTCACCTTTGGCACGGAAATCGCTATGGTTTCCATGTTACCGCTTTTCTATATCGACACTTTTGGGGTTGAACCTGTGATGGCGGGCATCCTGGCCGGTATTTATCCCATGATCAACCTGTTTGCTCGTCCTGCTGGCGGTTGGTTTAGCGATAAAATCGGCCGAAAAGTGACCCTGAGCATTGTCACCGCAGGCATCGCGGGTAGTTTTCTGTTGTTGGGCCAGGTCACGGCTGACTGGAACCTGTGGCTGGTGGTTTGCGCCACTATTCTCGGCGGCATTTTTTCAAAAGCAGGTTCCGGAGCAGTCTATGCCATCGTTCCATTGATCAAACGCAGAATGACGGGACAGATCGCTGGCATGACGGGTGCTTATGGCAATGTCGGCGGCCTAATTTTCCTTACCGTGCTGTCGTTTGTTTCATCGGCCGCGTTTTTCACCTTTATTGCCTGCACTGCCGGGCTGGTTTTTTTCGCGGTGATTGTTTTGCTCGAGGAACCCAGAGGGCAAACGGCTGAAGTTCTGCCCGATGGGACCGTACAGATGATTGATGTTGACTGATGTCAGTTAGCGGCCCTACCGGCTGGCAATGAAGTCGGAATAGCGGCGCCTAGGTGCCGCAAACGTAACGATGCTATGCTCAACCTTTGTCCAGATTGGCCAAAGCATCACCAGGCGGCACCATCCCGA
>DBZZ01000081.1:44541-47696 GCA_002311315.1 Methylococcaceae bacterium UBA1147
ATTTGCGATGGCTTGGAGAAACCCAATAGGGGAATTCATGAAAAGAATCCTGGAAATCAGCATCGGTCAGTTCAGCGACAAGGGCCCAAAACCCGACAACGAGGATTTCTACGGCTACATCGAACCCGCGGGCAGCCAGTTGGAATACAAGGGCATTGCGGTAGCCATCTCAGACGGAATGAGTGGCAGCGAAGACGGAAAACAAGCCAGCCACGCCTGCATCATCGGTTTCCTTTCGGATTATTTCAGCACCCCTGAATCATGGACAGTCGATACATCAGTCCACAAGGTCCTCTCGGCAACCAACAATTGGCTCTACAGCAACGGTCATTCGCAGTACCAATCAGCCAGGGGCATGGTCGCCACCCTCAGCATCCTGATCTTGAAATCCAACACCGCCCACCTGTACCACATCGGCGATTCCCGCATTTACCGGCTAAGGGAGTCCCATCTTGAACTACTAACCAACGATCATCGGGTTCCAGGCCCGAGGGGGCAAACCTTTCTTAATAGAGCCATGGGCATAGAACCCCACCTCAACGTAGACTGTCGAAAGTTCGCCCTGCAGAAGAACGACATCTTCCTGCTCACCACAGACGGGGTTCATGAATTTGTAGCGAATAAATCCATGACAGCGATAATCCTGGATCATCCAGAAGATCTCCAGTCCGCTGCGGAAGCCATCATCGACCTGGCCGTATCGAACGACAGCAACGACAACCTGACCTGCCAGGTTGTCCGCATCGACAACCTACCTGCCCCCGACAACAGCGAATTCGCCAAACAGAATGCCAACAAACCCTTCCCGCCTCCGCTGGATCCAGGCATGGTGTTGGACGGTTACCGGATCGAAAAGGAAATCCACGCCAGCAGGCGGACGCAGATCTATTTGGCGATCGATACCCACACCGACACCCGCGTGATCATCAAGACGCCTTCGGTCAATTACGAAGATGACCCTGTGTACATCGAACAGTTCCTGAACGAGGAATGGGCCGGCAGGAGAATCAATGACCCATACGTACTCCAAGTCCTTGACACGGACAAACCAAAGAAGTGGATCTATTACGTTACAGAATTTCTGCAAGGCCAGACCCTGAGGGAATGGATGGACCGGCACCCGGACCCGGACATCAGCACGGTTATCGAACTTGCCCGCCAGATAGCAACTGGTTTGCGGGCCTTCCACAGGATGGAAATGCTGCACCAGGACCTCAAGCCGGAAAACATTATGTTGGACCAGCAAGGTCGGATCAGGATCATCGATTTTGGCTCGATCAAGATCGCCGGGATTGCCGAAACCAGGCAACGCGACCACGACACCATCCTCGGAACACTGAACTACTCGGCTCCCGAGTACCTGATGGGACAACGTTGCGACGCCTGTTCAGACCTCTTTTCGCTGGCGGTCATCACCTATGAAATGCTAAATGGTGCCCTGCCTTTCGGCCAGGACATGCCCGAAAAACCAACCCACGCAAAGCTGGCGCGGTTGAACTACGTTCCGAGTATTCAGCTAAACCCAATGGTGCCGACGTGGATCGACGGTGCAATCAGAAAATCACTGTCGATCAACCCGGAAGGGCGTTACCAGGAACCCAGCGAATTCATACACGACCTCCAGCACCCGAACTCCATGTTCCTGGTACCGCGCGGGCTTCCCCTAGCACAGCGTAATCCGCTGGCATTCTGGCAGGGCCTTACTGCGCTGTTGACAATTGGAAACCTGGTATTACTTTACCTGCTCGCTCGGTCCTGAAGCATGGTTGCGCTTGAGACACCTGGCTCGTCCGTCACGGCGCGGGCGAGAAAACTAACCTGTGATCCACTTTGAGCGACCACTTGAATCGGTCCTCTTCGGACGACGGCAAATGGTCTGGGCCGATCTAAAATCTTTGCGTCTTAAACTTGATCCTGAAGCACACGGCTCGGTGCTGGAAGCTCCCTCGGAATGAATACCGCGATGCGTTTCAAGCGACTTGCGTCAAAAGAAGAACCGGTGGGTTAAAAACCGAAGCCCAATAATCCTTTTTCTTCCTTGACGAGCGATCGGTACGATTCCATACGGGCCACGTAGTTCTCGACAAAGCTATCCAGAAGGACCTTGTCGTAGTCGCGCAACCCACTGATCAGAATCCTTTTAAATCCGCGGCCCACGGTTTCCCCATCTGATACCACTGCAAAATGAAAACGAACATCACCGCGCTTACCATTGACGTCCAGAGTATTTTCCAACGAACGAAGCACCGGGTTGTTAAAATCCAGCGTATCGAATTCGAACTCCATCCGGTCGTAGATCACAAGCGGGCGTTCGGTGTTGAACATCACCCTGTAGTGTTCCATCAGCGGTACCAGGACGTGCGGAAAATTCGGCCCGGAAAAGGCCACATAACTGCGGATGAAATTCTCGATCATGGCTCCATCGCAACTATTATCGCCGCTTCGGTCAACCTTGAGATAGGACTTTCCGGCATCGTCGGAAACTTTGAAACTGCTTGCAACGGTCTCTGGAAAGTTGAGCAGCACATTGTGTCCGACCATTCCCAGAAAGGTAAACGACATGTTTCGGTTCAGCCCTAACCGCTGCAACACTAGGGAAAAAAGAAGATCGCCCGGCACGCAGAAGCGCTTGGCATCGGCATCGTGAATTGGGTTGAAGTCTCCCGCAATTTCCTTGGCAAAGCGACTTGCCTGCACTGCGTCGATGAGCACCTTGCCACCCTGACTTGAACAAAACTCGTCTAGAAACATTACCTATTTTTACCTGATATTAATTAATGAGCCCATTGACGCCTGCCGCAATGTAATTCCGGCAAGGGAATAGGGTTCAAAGTTCGAATCACCCACCTGCAACGGTCATGTTTTCGATAAAGACCGATCCAACCCGAATATTCCCTCGAACATCCACATCGCTTCCAATAGCGACAATGTTGCGGTACATATCTCTGAGATTTCCGGCCACGGTGATTTCCTCCACCGGAAAGACGGTTTCTCCGTCTTCCACCCAGTAGCCGGTAGCGCCTCTTGAATAGTCTCCGGTTACCGTATTGACCCCCTGACCGATCAGTTCGGTGATTAGCAGGCCTGTCCCCATCTGCTGAAGCAGTTGCGCCTGGCTTCCTCCAGCAGGTTCCACCATCAGGTTATGAACCCCG
>DBZZ01000081.1:47836-68273 GCA_002311315.1 Methylococcaceae bacterium UBA1147
TCGCTGTCGTAACTGGAACTACCCAGCGCCTTGCTCAGAAATGGTTGTTCATGAATTCGGACAAATTCCGGGAACACTTGTTTGCCGAGACAATCGAGCATGAAGGATGATTTTCGGTACAGGTTTCCCCCACGGATTGCACCGATAAAATGCCCTATCAACCCGGAGGCACATTCTGCAGTGTAAATGACCGGGCATTGACGAGTAGACAAGGCTCGCGCACCCAACCTTCCCAGGGTACGTTCTGCAGCTTTTTCGCCGACCATGCGCGCCGATTCCAGGTCGCTGCTATCACGCGATACAGTATACCAGTAATCCCGCTGCATACTGTCCCCACGCTGACCCAAAACGGAACAGCTGAGACTATGACGGCTACTGATGTAGCCATGGTTAAATCCAAGGCTATTGGCAAATACTCGCATTCCCTGGTGGGTATCCACCCCTGCACCCTCGGAGTTCGTGATGTCGGAATGATAACGGCGTGCCGAATCTTCACATTCAACGGCCAGTTTAATCGCCTCATCAACATCGAGGTCCCAAGCATGATTGAGATCAAGGTCCGGAAATTCAGTAGCAAGTTGGTCCGGTTCGGGTAGTCCGGCATGAGGGTCTTCGGTCGCGTAACCAGCGATCGTGCACGCTGACGTCACTGTTTCACGAATCGCTTTGGCTGAAAGGTCGGTGCTGCTTGCGGTACCCTTGCGTCGCCCGAAATAGACGGTCACTCCCAGGCTTTGCGACTTGTGGTTTTCTATCGTTTCCACGCCGCCAAGACGGGCCGTTACCGACAGCCCAGCTTCGATTCCTATCCCGGCTTCCGCCGCGCTTGCGCCTTGAGAGCGGGCCTCCCGAAGCAGCTCGCCCACCCGTTCACGGAGCTGTAACAAGCCTTGATCCTCGAAAAGGAGCGGCGCTTTGTTTATCAATTCATCAACCTTGGGTTATGTTTTCACTGGAAAAAGTCTGGCTGTGCCGCCACCAGGAACGGCAACGAGACGACCGGCAATATTTTTCAATGCCTCAGACTCCTGTTCCACCGACAGTCAGGCCATCTATCCTCAAGGTTGGCTGACCGACCCCGACCGGTACGCTCTGGCCGTCCTTGCCGCAGGTTCCAACGCCGCTGTCGAACTCGAGGTCATTGCCGACCATGGAAACCCGGGTCAACACGTCGGGACCGTTGCCGATCAGGGTTGCGCCCTTCACGGGGCGTGTCACCCTGCCTTTCTCGATGAGGTAGGCCTCACTCGCCGAAAACACGAATTTACCCGATGTAATGTCAACCTGTCCACCACCGAAATTGCGTGCGAAAAGTCCCTTGTCGACTGACCGCAGGATTTCCTCTGGATCATGTGGCCCCGGCAGCATATAAGTATTCGTCATGCGAGGCATGGGAAGATGGGCATAGGATTCACGGCGACCATTTCCGGTCGGCTGCACACCCATCAGGCGTGCATTGAGCTTGTCCTGCATATATCCCTTGAGAATTCCATTTTCGATCAGAACCGTCTTCTGGGTCAGGGTCCCTTCATCATCGATATTGAGCGACCCTCGTCGTCCCGGCAAGCTCCCGTCGTCCACCACCGTACAAAGGTCACCCGCTACTCGTTCACCGATCCGTCCACTGAATGCAGATGTTCCCTTCCGGTTAAAATCGCCTTCGAGACCGTGTCCAATCGCTTCGTGCAACAGGATTCCTGGCCATCCGGGGCCCAGTACCACGACCATGCTTCCTGCAGGTGCCGCCACGGCATCCAGTTTCACAAGCGCCTGTCGCACTGCTTCTCGGCCGTATCCGAGAGCCCGGTCTTCGTCGGTGAAATAGCGATAATCGGTTCGCGCACCACCCCCTGCACTGCCGCGCTCACGCTTACCGTTCTGCTCAACGATCACCGACACGTTCAACCGGACCAGCGGTCTTACATCGCCAGCCTGGTGCCCGTCCTGACCGACCACCAGAACCACGTCATGTACCCCAACCAGGCTGACGATGACCTGCTCTATGCGTCCATCCAGTTTTCGTGTTTCCCGGTCGATGCGGTTCAGCAAACTGACTTTCTCGCTGTCCGGTATGGACTGAAGCGGATCGATTGGCCGGTAGAGTATCGATCGAGATCGCGACGTGACCGGCGCTAGCGTACCCCGTGAACCACTCCGGGCGATACGGGTGACGTTTCTGGCCGCATCTAGCAGCGGCTTCAGCTCGATGTCATCACTGTACGCAAATCCGGTTTTTTCTCCGGACACCCCGCGCACGCCGGCTCCCTGCTCGATACTGTGCGAGCCTTCCTTGATGATCCCGTCTTCTAACACCCATGATTCGCAACGACTCGACTGGAAATAGATATCGGCGTCATCCAGCGGGGCGCTCAGCAACTCCGCCATCACCCGATCAATATCCTGGTTCGCCAGCCCGGTCGGAGACAGGATCAGGTCCCGGGCCAGAGCAAGGCCATTCTCGGATGTCATGGTAATTCACCGCATGCTAGCAACCGGTGATCAAGAACCGGGAAGCTGCTACGCAGTCGGTTAAGCAATTGCAGATCGATTCTGGCAAGCACATAGCCGGGGCCAGTATCCTTCTTGTCAAGCACCTTGCCCCAAGGATCGACAATCATGCTGCGACCATGCGTCTGCCGACCGTTGACGTGAAAACCTCCCTGGGCGGCGGCCACCACGTAACAGAGGTTCTCCACCGCACGGGCACGAACCAGGACGTCCCAGTGGGCGGCTCCGGTTTTCTCGGTGAAGGCTGCAGGAAGCACGATGATTTCCACTCCGCTCGACAACATCCGCCGAAACAGTTCCGGGAATCGGAGGTCGTAGCAGACTGCGATGCCCAATCGGCCGAACGGTGTATTCAGAACCACCGGTTCGGTACCTGCCTCGATGGTATCGGATTCCCGGTATTGTTCGTCTGTTCCTGGAACATCAACATCAAACAGATGCATTTTGTCATAACGCGCCACTTGCTGACCCTGGTCATCGAAAACCAGGCAACTGGCCCTAATCTTCCCGGAAACCGAGGCCACTATCGGCAGGGTACCGCCGACAATCCAGACCGAATTACGCCTTGCACTATCAGCAAGAAATTGCTGGATCATCCCGTTACCGACATTTTCCATGCAATCCAGTTTGTCGAACTCGGTTCTGCCCATCAGGGCAAAATTTTCGGGAAGCACTACCAATCCCGCACCCGCCTCCGCGGCGGCACCGATCAGCCGCCCAGCTTCGAGCAGATTCGCTTCCACATCAGGGCCGGAGGCCATTTGAATCGCTGCACAATTTTTCATACTTTAATGATTTCTGGCTCTTCCCCTGAATTAATTCCTTGAACAACGACGCAAAATGCGCCGAGCTATCTGACTGCGTGGACCAACACCCACAGTACCTGTTTCCCTCAACCCTTCAAACCGGTAGTCCAGGGATTAAAAACCGGCTTCGCGAACCAGTCCATCGATTCCGAGAAAATATTTCCACCGCAATACGGCAAGGGCGACTGAATTATAACATTCCCAAGAACCGCGTATTATTCGGCAAGCAGCAAAGCCACAAAGCCACAAAGCTGAAATGATCGCAGGATCTGCGCGAGATCAAAACGCGGCCTTAACCTGGACCACGGACTTGACCAAACCATTTGTCCCTGGCCGCAGACGTGCCGACCCACATGGATGCTCTACAAGGACTTTCGGCTTCCCGGCAGGCGGACGATATCCGGATCATCCCATCCACCGGTGATCCAGTATTTCCTGTTGATCACCTCACGCGATCTGTTTCCCTGTAATCGCTCAAACAGAATGGTTGCCCCGGCGATCACTCCCCTTGGCATCACGGTAACAATATCGTCCAGCTGCTCCTTAACGAGATCCACTTCGCCAGCAACAATGATTTCCGCCGGTAGTGCGTTGACCAGCAATCGGTTGATCTTCACCAGTCCCCGGGAAACACGGAACGCACACTCACCGTCTTCGAAAGACCATCCTCGACCAAACAAGTCACCAAAATCAAGCAGCAAGAGGTTTTTCAATCCGTCCAGGTTAAACAGGCCGAAAAGACGCCCGATCCCGCCGGGGTCCACCGTCAAAAAACGGCCTTCTCCAAACTCAGCTCTCGCTGTTCCCGACAGATTCTCGGCATTGAGATCATAAACCGGATCATCCCAGGTCAGCGAAACTCTGGACCTCACCCGAGCATCCATGATCAACCCCGGTTTTCCCCTATTCCTGAGGAAATCTCCCAGCGAATCAATGTCCAATCTACCGGCAACCGAAGTCCTTTGTCCGCCAGCGGAATCCACCCATGTGCCAACCAACTTGAGATCCACACCTTTCCCGAAAAGGTTCAGCCTGTCGATCTGCATTTCCCGAGCCTGCCGCGTGGTCACAAGCTCCAGGGTTCCGTAATCGGTCTTCTCCCAGAACAGTCGACCGGCCCTGATATTCAGGTCCGGAAAACTTTGGGGTTTCCAGTCAACACCTTCCCCCGACGAGTAATTCTCCAGGCTACCCTTCTCCGGTATCCGCAGGTAATCAAGGTCCAGATCCAAGCCGGCAATTTCGCCGTGGTCGATTTTCACGGCAAAGCGACCGCTTGCAAATCGATTTTCCATGAAGCCTTCCCACGCTCCGGGCTGCCGACGCATCCGGAGACTGAACGGACCCATATCCTTAGCTGGAAGAACAAGGTTTCCGAACTGAACATCGACCAGCGTGAGTCCTGTACTTTTCGATTCTGACGGGCTGTCTAGTGAATCGAAAAAGTCGCACCACGCATCGAATTCAATATTTTCCAGCCGTGCGTAAAGACCCAGGCCATCCATCGGTCCTTTTTCACTCGAAATCCCGCCAAGTTCGATCCGCCCCCTGACCAACTCTAGTTCGTCGCCATTTGCCACCAACACAAAACGCGCCTCGGCAATGTCTCCGTACACCAACTCCAGCGAAATTTCCTTGCCAGGCTGCAGATGGCTCCGTAGCGTGAGTTCACGTGGTAAAGCCGACGACTTAAGCAGAGGCGGCGGTAGACTGACTGTGATTCCCTGTAAGTCGGAATAGAAGCTGATGTCGGCATAAAGGTTCTCTGTCAGCTTGGGAAACATAAAATCGACTTGATAATCCGTCCTGCCGTTGACAAAAGGCATCAGCGGGAAGGAATACCTGCGAGCAAGAGAATCGGAACTGACCGTCCCTCGCAGGTGCATCTCGAAACCACCATCATTGTCCGACAGGTCAACATAGACCTGAGAGCCAAGCAACCTCCCCCCGATCCCGCTGGCCTCGATTCCCTCGTGGGTGAAATGAAGTTGTCCTCTTGCTTCATCTAGCTGCAAACCAGCAGAACCCACTCGCACCTTTTCGAGATCAACCGTGCCTTTGACGAGGACATCATCCAGTTCTTCTATAATCGGCACATCAAGCCGGAGCGTGACACGGTTGCTACCGACGATGGTTACATAATCGAGCAGTGGCTTGTACAGAGGCGCCAGCGGAGTATTCATGACAAATTCCAAGCTCTGGCTGATCTGTCCCTCTGCACTTATCTCGGCAACCAGGTACTCGTCAAAACCGAGGTCCCGAGCATTGACCCGGAAACCGCTGACTGACATTCCCGATACAGTGGCATCCGAGCCCTGGATGCTGATACCGGCCTGGAAAAATCGAACCTCCGATTCATCGGTGGTGATTGACGGCCAGTCCGGATGATAGGACAGCACGACATCCTTGGTATGAAACAGTGTTTCGAAGACACCTTCTCCAGCACGAAACGGAAACGCGCTCAGCGGCCCTCGGAGCAACATCGCTCCCTCGGTCAACTTTCCTGACTGGAACGCAGAATCCAGCCAGTCGACAAGGGACTCGGTCATAGTATTAACCGGCAGGTACTTGTAACTCGCTGCTACGTTGCCGTTCTCAAAGGCCACCTGCAAATCAAGAAAAGGTTCCCCTTCTCCGCGAGGCAGGGACAAGACCATCCTCGCTTGCGCCGAAATATCGGGGCTCGCCAACCCCATCCAGTCGCTGATCAGGCTCCATTCACGTTCGTCCCGTTTCCAGCGAAAATCACCCTTGATCCTTTCCAGCCGGATCGGCCAGCGAATCTCGGAGAGCCAATCGATTTCGGTCTTCCCCGAAATCACCTGGAACGAACCACTATCCGAGTTGCCGCAGACCGTTCCGGAAAGGTTCTTCACCCCCGGGTAGGATCCGCGAGAATTGAAACCCATCTCTTCGAAGCGTCCGCACACGGACCAAGGATGATCGGTATTCCCGGACCCAGATATCCCCAGCGTCAGATCGAAAACATCTCCTTGCGGGGCAAACGCTTGCAAGGTCTCGTGATGTTGCCCAGGCAACATACGCAGACCAACCACCACCCTGTTAATATCCGTCAAGTTCAGGTACGACGCAGAAAAAGTCTTCTGGAAGGAACCATCGGCCACCTGCGCACGGTACCCGAAATCAAAATCTGTTCGCGGCCACGCCTTGCCGTTAAGGTTGAGCAAGAACCGACGAACAGACAGGCTCCAACCGTCCTCAAGTTCCTGCCAAAGGAACCAGGCTGAGGTTTTCGACAATCCAAGTTCGGCGCTCTCGCTATCGGAGTCTGGTCCCCGATGCGCCAGCCGGCCCTGGCGAAAAACTACTTCACCGGCAAGATCGACCACGGCCGATTTTTTCACGGTTCCCCAGAACCGGAAGCTGCCTTTACCGGCTGGAACACTGTAGCCATTGAGCGAAAAGCCCTCCAGCAGTTTCCCAAAGTCCAGGCGTCCGGTTCGGAGATAAATCCTACCGCTGCAGCAGTTCGGCATCGAGATATCACCAGCGTAGTCAATGCGCATGCTGAACGCCTCGGCATGAGCCCCCGACACTTCCAGGTCGATCGCCACCTTGTGCCCGTCGCCGGCACTCAACAGTCGAATATCAACGCTGGAAAAATGATAAGGAGATGCTGGACGACCGGGGTGTTGCAGGTCGACTTCACTTTCAAGCAATTCGAATTGACCATCGCCGAATATCCATTTCGGCATCTCCCCTCCACTATCCATACCGACTATGCTGATGCGGCCGTCATCCGTCCTGCGGATCGACAGTTTGGCTCCCCTGATAGTCACCCAGCGCGGTTGAAACCGGCCTGTCAGCAGAAATTCCGTCAGATTCAAACCGGCACGCAACTGCTCGAAGCGCAGGAGGGTCTTCCGGCTGTCCGGATCGAGAATGCGCAAGCCCGAAATAACAACCTCTGGCCAGAAACCATTCATGCTTCCCTTCATGTTGTCTATTTCGATCGGCTTTCCGATCGATAAACTGATCGACGAAACGATCCGTGTCTTGTAATGACCGATTTGGGGCAGGAATAGCCTGACTGCGCTGATTCCCAGGGCCAGCATAAGCAGCAAAACAACCAGGGCAGCCCGAAGGCTGTAAACAATGCGGGTAGTCTCGATCACGTAGTGCTGAGAACAGACCTGTCGAACCGGCCAGCCACGCTAAAGCAACACAACATCGTACTGTTCTTGCGTATACTGGCTTTCCACCCGGAAACGGATACGAACGCCCAGAAATTTCTCCAGTTCGGACAGGGTCGATGCTTCTTCGTCGAGCAGTATCTCGACCACTTCGTTTGAAGCCAGCACCAGCAGGCTCTCCATGTTGTACTGCTTGGCCTCGCGGATGATTTCACGAAAGATCTCTAGGCAGGTCGTTTCTGCCGTTTTGAGAACGCCTCGACCACTGCAGGTAACGCAAGGTTCGCAAAGAATATTTTGCAAGCTCCCGCGCGTTCGCTTGCGTGTCATTTCGACCAGGCCGAGAGCCGATACCTCGGTAATGCTGGTCTTTGCATGATCTTTTTCCAGCTGTTTTTCCAGGGCGTTGAGCACCTGCGTCTTGTGATCCTCATCGCGCATGTCGATAAAGTCAATGATGATGATTCCACCCAGGTTACGCAGCCTCAGGTGCCGAACGATCGTCTGAACAGCTTCCAGGTTCGTCTTGAAAATGGTTTCTTCCAGGCTTCTCTTGCCAACGTATCCCCCGGTGTTCACATCGATGGTGGTCATGGCTTCGGTCTGGTCGAACACCAAGTCACCACCAGACTTGAGAAACACCTTCCTGTCCAACGCCTTCTGAATGTCGTCCTCGATGCCGAAAATATCGAAAATGGGCCTTTCACCGGCATAATGTTCGATCATGTCGGTCACCTCAGGCAGGAATTCCCCGGCAAACGTCACCAGAGACTGGTAGGTCTCCCTGGAATCGACACGAATTTTTTCGATTTTCTCCCGGTAAAGATCACGCAAAGCCCGAACGCTCAGGGGAAGATCGTTGTGGATCAGTGTCCCGGAACTGGTGTCCTGAATACGTTCATTGATCGAATTCCACAGCTTCACCAAAAACATCATGTCCGAACGCAGGACATCCTCGTCGACGGACTCGGCGGCAGTGCGGGCGATAAATGCCCCCGTATCGAATTGTTCCTGAAAGCCATCCAAGCAGTCCTTGAGCCGCGTCCTTTCCTCCTCACATTCGATCCTCTGGGAAATTCCACACACCGACGAGTAGGGCAGATAGACCGTGTAACGGGAGGGAATCGACAGTTCCGTCGTCAGCCGGGCACCCTTGCTTCCCAGCGGATCCTTGATCACCTGGACAACAATGTCCTGGTGTTCGACAAGCAGGCGATCAATGTTGTTAGAGCCCAGCTTTTCTGCGTCCTTGCTGGACAGATCCGAAACATGCAGAAACGCATTCCGATCCAGTCCCGCGTCGACAAAGACCGCATGCATGCCCGGCAATACCCGGCTTACCTCCCCCTTGTATATATTGCCGACCAGCCCCTTCCTGCTGGTACGCTCAATAATCACTTCCTGAACCACCCCGTTTTCAACCACCGCAACTCGGGTTTCCTGGGGAGTAATGTTCAGCAGAATTTCGTCACTCATTTGTTTTCAGTTTTAATCAATCGTTTCACCAGCAGGCTAACAGGCCACGGACAGTTTCAAGGGGTGCGAAATTGCAGTTCCCTGGATCACGCCCCGGCCAACAAACCAATCCCGGCTTTTTTCAACAAGACGGCAGTCTCGTATACGGGTAAGCCGACCACGCCGCTGTAACTTCCCTCTATGCGCTGCACGAACAGGCCGCCAATTCCCTGGATGGCATAAGCACCGGCCTTGCCACGCGGTTCCCCTGTAGCCCAATATTCGGCGAGTTCCGAATGATCCAGTTTCCTGAACCATACCCGGGTCTCGCTCAAAGCCTGCCAATGATTCCGCCCACGGACGGAAACCGCACTCATCACCCTGTGCTGCCTGCCGGATAAACGCTCCAGCATCGCAAGGGCCGATTTGCGGCCTGCCGGTTTACCCAGTACATCGTTGTCCAGCACCACGATCGTATCGGCACCGAGAACTGGCAAATCGGCCTTCTGTCCCGAAAAACGTGCCGCCGATTTTTCGGCCGCTAACCGCCGGACATACTGCTCTGGGCTTTCATTTTCCAGCATCTGTTCATCGATATCGGCCGGCTTCACCATGAAAGAGACCCCCATCTGGCCAAGTAAATCCCTCCGACGCGCTGATGCCGAAGCCAGAACAATCTGTGCCTCCGACTTCTTCACTCTCGGTGATAAGGATGGTTTCGGAGCAGGCTTAGCGCACGGTACAGTTGCTCCGCCACGATGACGCGAACAAGGAGGTGAGGAAATGTCAAGGAAGAAAGACTCCAGCTTTGATGGGCGGCCTTTGCACAGTCCGGCGCCAATCCATCGGGACCCCCGACCAAAAGCGCGATATCCTTTCCCATGCTCATCCACTTCGAGAGGGTCCCGGCAAGACTCTCTGTGCTCCAGTGAGACCCGTTGACGTCCAGCGCGACCACGTGTGCCCCTGTCGGGACAGCCTTCAGCATCTTTCCCCCTTCTGTGCGGATCACCTTTCGAAGGTCACCGCTAATGCGTTTCCCAGCCGGAATTTCGACCAGGCGTAGCCTGCATTCACCGGTCAATCTTTTTGCATATTCCGCGAACCCCTCGCGAATCCATAGCGGAGTCCGCTGACCAACCGCGATCAAATGAATATTCATCTTCCCAAGATACCCGACAATGCCCGCTCGACCCTTTCCAAATACGGAAAGCCAGCCTTCTTGGCATTGTTGCGCTGAAAAGCAGTCTTTGCCGCACAATGGGATGCGCGTTTGACAAGTGTACGAACAAGGGGTTAATTCTAACTTGTTTTGCCGGTGAAATGTGCATTTCGGAGCGGCGAAACTGATCCGACACCATTGGAAAACGAGGAACGCAAACAAAATGAGGCAACCCAAAAACGAACACGATTTTGGCGACTGGAAATCACGCGCCGAGTCGTTTGAAGGTGAACTCGGGAAGGCCGTGGTCGGCATGCAACGGGCAATTCGCCTGATCACTACATCGGTCTTTGGCCGCGGACATGTAATGATGTAAGGCGATGTAGGCGTCGGCAAAACCACGCTGCTTCGCGCCGTGGCTCACTGTATCGGTGGTTCCTACGAACGCATCGAAGGAACCATTGACCTGATGCCGAATGACCTCGTCTACCACACGTACATCAACCGGGAAGGCAAGCCCCAGATCGACCCCGGACCGATCCTCAGGCACGAAGAACGTCTGTCCACCTTCTTTTTCAATGAAGTCAACAGAGCACGACCGCAGGTTCATTCCCTACTGCTCAGCGTCATGGCAGAAAAAAGCATCAGCGCGTTTAACCGTGAATACCATTTCCCGCATCTGCAGGTCTTTGCCGATCGAAACCGGGTGGAAAAGCAAGAAACATTCGAGATTCCGGCGGCAGCCCGCGACCGTTTCATGATGGAACTGAACATCGAAATCCCGGAATTCATCAAAGACCGCAAGGCACTGGTGTTTGATCCGCGTTTCCACAATATCGACCAATTGCTGCAAGGCATTCGGCCCGACATTCTTCCATTTGACCGGCTCAACGGGATCGCAACAACCATCCAGCGAGAAATCACTGCCTCGGGGACACTGCAGGATTACGCTCTGGACCTTTGGGAAGCAACTCGGAACCCGGGCCAATACGGAGTATCCATTGATGGGATTGACATGGATCGACTGGTGTTTGCCGGCGCTAGCGCACGCGGCATGAGCATGTTACTGCGCGCAGCCCGCGTTGCGGCATGGCTGAACAACCGCAACGCAATCATTCCCGAGGACATTCAAACGATCTTTCACGAAACGGTGGCTCACCGAATCTTCCTGTTCCCAACCTACGAAATGCGCCGAGAATCGCTGATCACCCCTCTGGTCAGAGGAATCCTGCAATCAGTCGCCTCTCCATGACGCCTGGCTTTGAACCGGCTACAGATCGAGTGGCCGGATCGCCTGGTCCATCCAGTCGAACGGCGAAAACGACTGATACTCCGAGTTTTCTTGCAAAAACGGGAACCGATGGATCTAGATACTGCCCCGTAACAGCGACTCCTGCTGCTCCGGGTAAAGGTAGACCTGGCACTCGACGAATGGATGGGGATGGCAACTGAAGTGATGACGAATGAGGTCCAGCGGGACGCACAGCGGGGTTTTCCCAGCCTTGTAGACATCCAAGGCAAGCAGGAACTCCTGCTTGGCATCGTGATCCAGAACGGGTTTCAGGTAACCAAGCAAGTGCTGCATGACATTGACCTGATCATTGCGGCTTGCCGGGTGCGCAAGAGCGATTGTCAACTGGCTGCCATAGGACTGCAGAACCTCGTCAAGACCCACCGTTGAAGCCGTTTCGGCCACCAGCCGGCCAAGCCGCCGGTAAATCAGCTGATGATGAGACAGAATCTGCAGTTTGTGACGGGTATGGAAATCGATCAGCCGAGTCAGGGTCGGTCTGGATTCAACCAGCGCCAGCCACCGGTCGTAAGCGAAAATCCGTTCGATGAAATGCTCCCTGGACGCCGGGCTCACCAGGCCGCTTTCCTGTTCGACCGGTAACAGCGGATAATGACTCAGCAGTGAATCCGCAAACAATCCCGTCCCGGTCCCAATCTGGACTCGGCCGTTTTCGGCATGAACCGGGACGTCCCGCAGCCCGCAACTTGGTGACCTGCTTTTAAGCAAGTAGCCCCGCAGGGAAGCCAGTTCCGGCATCACGCAATCACTGTATGCCCTGATCGAACCGGTCACGTTGAGCCCCGAATTCTCGACCCCGACTGCATGGATGGACCCATCTTGAAATCGAACCAGGTTCACCGGTTCTCGCGGAACTCCCATTCCCGCCCCAACCTCCGGGCAGATCGGCAGAAACTCAAAGTGGCGTCCCAGTACCTCGCTGATAAACGGGTCACGCTTGTGTCTGCCGTCGAAACGCACCTCAGCCCCCAACAGGCAACTGCTGACACCGATACGGATCCTTTGCTGCCCGATCATTTGCTTCAGTTTGCCAACGACTCGCTCTGGCTTCCCTTACCCAACCAGTGTCCGGTGCAAGTTCAGACGCTGGCGGAACAACAAGGTGCCGCAGGTCACCAGGATTCCCAGGACCAGGTACTCGAGAAAAGGCACTTGCATGGGATACCGCTCAACCGGGTGCAACAAGACCCAGCACGTCATGAAAAGGACCAGATGACTGAAGATGCTGAACATTGGGCATTCCCTCCCGGCTTCATGGATCGTGATTGGTCAGAACCTTGAAATCAACTCGGTTGATTGAGGAATCAGATCCAACCAGTCAGTTCCGTTTTTATCAGGGACGCCAGCAACTTGATTCCGGAGTCGGAAGCGTTGAGACAGGGAAGATAGTCAAAGCATTCTCCGCCGCGTTCCAGGAACAGTGCACGATTCTGGATCGCGATTTCTTCCAGTGTTTCGAGGCAATCTGCCGAGAAACCCGGCGTCAGCACCCCGACTCTACGCACCCCAGAATCCGCTAGTTCTGCCAACGTTTGGTCGGTATAGGGCTGCAGCCATTGCTTTGGGCCGATGCGTGACTGGAAGGTCATACGCAGCAAACTGTCTTCCATCCCCAGCCGCTGGCGAAGCAGTCGCGTGGTTTTTGCACAATGGCAATAGTATGGATCACCGGCTTCGACGTAATCCATCGGCAAGCCATGGTATGAAGCGATCAGGACTTGTGGCCGCTCAGGGGTCGATTTCAGATAGGCCTCGACAGACTCGGCCAGTGCCTCGATATACCCAGGATGATCATAATACGGGGCTAATGTCCGGACAGATGGCTGATCACGAAGCCCAGCCAGGCATTCAAAGACCTTGTCGTGAACCGTTGCTGTCGTGGTCGCGCTGTACTGTGGGTAGAGCGCTGCGATCAGAATGCGGCCACAGCCGAGTTTCCTGAGTTGCCCCAGT
This sequence comes from Methylococcaceae bacterium UBA1147, assembly GCA_002311315.1. Taxonomy (GTDB): domain Bacteria; phylum Pseudomonadota; class Gammaproteobacteria; order Methylococcales; family UBA1147; genus UBA1147. The sequence goes on from DBZZ01000081.1 coordinate 61,187, forward strand.
CCATCCGGAATCGATGGTGTTCCATAGCGCATTGCCCATTGAACGATGATCTTGTCGCCCTGCTGCTTCAGCAGCCCTGCAAGTCGATCGGATTGCATTCTCGTATGGAAGCGTAAAGGCGATTCATCGGTGTCCTCCATCCAGATCTTTCTATAAGCCCGAACCATCCGGGGAGGCCTGAACCGAAGAATGAATCCATGCAGAATGAACTTCCACAGCAGCGGATTTAATTCGATGACCCTCTGATCGGAAAGAAATTCTGCGAGGTAATGTCTCACCGCCTTCACATCGCACCGCTCGGGAGTTCCGAGGTTCACCAGCAACACACCGACTTTCGGCGATGGCACATCGCGATGACCGTGGTTTCGGGCTATCCCGTCTCTTGACCCCATTTTGCCCCTTTTACAAATTTGCTAGAAAATAACGCCGGCCAGACATTGTTAAGCACCTGGGTTTGGTGTATGCCGAAAGCGGCACATCGAACCAGGCTCGACGCTCTTAAAAAGACGCCGGCTCGCCTGTTGACTGCTGAATCAGAGACCGGAAATGAAGTGCCTTGAGGGCCGTTGGGAAAGCCATGGATTTTGTGAAATAGTGGCCAATTAGGAATCCAGGTTCTCCTGGGCTCCGATCTCGAAACTGCAGACCGGATCGCCTTTCGCCATGCAATCCTGATGAACGACAGACCGTTTCAGCAATGATGAAATCAGGGCAACATCAAAGGCACAGACTTCATTAAAGTTTTGCGCCAGGTCATGGTAGACACAATTACAAGCCTGGATGGCCGGACTTTTTAGTGCGGTGCCTGTTAAAGAAGCCTCGTAACCGAGCTCGGCCATGATCCGGATGACTTCGTCCAGTTGATCGTCGGGCGATTTTCCCTGAAGGCGAAAGAGAAGGCCCTGAGCGGTTTCCTCACCAAGTTTTCGCAAGACCGTTTCCAGCCTTCCAGACCCCAGTTCGTGTTTCATTTCACCGAGTAATAACTCGGAGAACCAGGCATATTGCTTGGGGAAAAGATGGAGTCCGGGGTCTGTCAGTTTATAGGTTTGAACAGGGCGTCCAGCAGTTTTCGCGGTGTGTCCCTTTTCAACAAAACCTTTGAATTCGAGAGAGGTGACATGTTGCTGGGTCGCGGTCCTTGAGATCTTGAGAGTACTGCTGAGTTGGTTGATTGTCAGGCCGGATTTGTGGTGCAAAAGCCGCGAGAGCAATTGGTACTGACGAGATCCAACTTCTTTAATGTCCATACGGCCCACCGCTTAACAAATCGTAAGGAGTTTATTATACCGCTTCTACCATAAATAACTTGCATAACCTTCCTTCCTGATTATACTGGGAAATCACGAATGCGCCTTGATCATTCGGATGCGATCGTCTCGAAACCGGCTTTCTATCCCTCTTAAAACAGGAGGCACAAATGAAACAACGAGCAAAGTGGTCACGGCCCTTTACAGGGTTGATTCTCATAGCAGTCATGGTGGGTCAGTTCGTATCCGCAGCAGAAGATCCAGCGGTTACACGAACCAGGAATCAGGTTTTGATGCTGGATGATCTATACAAGACCGTCATTGTACTGGTCACAAAACATTACGTCACAAGTCCTGCGATTGTTTCTGCCGCCACCGCCGGAAAATTGATCTTTGCGGCGATGAAGGAAAAAGGCTGGCATGAGGTTCGTCTGCTGGGTTTGACTGACCAAATCACCAACCCAGAGAACAAGCCAGCAGATGCCTTTGAAAAAGCAGCCAAAAAGAGCTTGCTGGCCGGGCAGACAAGCTACGAAGAGGTGGTTTCAGAAGGTGGAAAACAGTATCTTCGCATGGCCACCGCGATACCCGTTGTGATGCCAGAATGCGTTATGTGTCACAGTAATTTCAAGGACAACAAGGGAGTGATCGGGTCTTTGTCTTACAAGGTTCCGCTTGTGCAGTAACCATCAACATGGCGGGCAGCAATGCCCGCCATCGTTGTTCCGGCCGTCTGTCTCATCGGCAGCTTGCGAAGCCGGCCTGAAAGCCCGCTATTCCTCTGCCGGGAGCCCCGAGGGATCCCGAACCTTTTTCCTGTAGCTCCCGAATGTCCAGTGAAGATTCATCCCGGCAGGCAATCCCGCTGGGCTCTCGTGTATCCTGGGTAGGATCCTGTATTTCATCATCAGGGTGACGAACCGTTCGCGCAACGCCCTGGGCTGGATCTCGCCCGCAATACGCTGGTTGGCCGGAAGCAGGGCCAGGGCGAGAAGTTCCTCGTCAGTCATGACTGAAAGCTTTGACCAGCTCTTCCCGGAAAAACATCTGGCCACTGCCTGCCGGATGACCGCCAGACCGGTAGCTACCGGCAAAACCTGTTTCCGTGCCCGTGCCCGTGCCTGCGCCCGAACATCGGGGCTGAGTTGCGCCAGCAGGTCTTCAACCCGGGAAATCACGCCGGCAACCTCCGGCACCTCCCTGGCCGGCACATCCGCCAGGATGTCGGAAAAGTCTTCGACCCTGTCAATGATCCCTTCAATGGTTTTACGCAGCATCCGGTTGGCCGAATGAATCAATTCGGAGTGCGGCAAAGCCGGAGCGGTATCGGGCGTATTCCACAACAACAGGCCATCGTCCGCAAGCACTTCGGCAAAACTGTCGATGACTGTCCCAATCCTCGTGGGTGGAACCAGATGAAACACCATGCTTGCGAAAACCAGATCAACGCTTTCTGCAGGAAACAGATCCGTGAGCATCTGCACCTTCCCCGTTGCTGAATCCTTCAGCGAATAAAAGGAAACGAAGGGGTAATCATGCAACAGTTCGAAGGCCTTGGCATACCAGCCAGAAGGAAAATCACAAACCATCAGCCTGAAGTCGACCCCGGCATCGAAAAACTGATCGAGCAGGCCCTTCTCCTCCAGTCCCTTGATTAGTTCCAGCGTTGCAAATCCCGTCCCTACCCCGTAATCAACCACGCGAATGACCTTCTTTGCATCATCAGTATTGTTCAGTCGTTCGAAAAGCCGTTCGATCGCAGCAAGCAGTTCAGCAACAAGAAGTCCGGTACTGTAACAACACCATCGCCTGGGGAGGCTCAGGTCTCCGTGCTGGTAAAGCAGCTCGTGCAAGGCATTGCCATCCTCTAGATCTTCGGTTCCATCCGGTTTCCATCCGGATGATTGAAGCCCGTGCTCAACAGCAACAGCAGGCAAGGCCGTTACTGAGGACTTTGCCTTAAAGTGATTCAGACTGATGGCAACGAAAGGCAGCCGTGATGGGTACAGCATCTGGCGGTAAACCACGGAGCGAAGGCCGGCTCTTTCCGCCTGCCTGATGAATGACTCGAAATCGACCGGATACTGATTCGAGTAGCCGTGGTAGGTATCAAAGGCTGTTGCATGGGTCTTTCCCAGCATCATGGGAACGATGCCCGGATCCACATTGTGGGCCTCGAGAATAATGATTCCGTGTTTGGCGGTGTACGGGACCCATTTCCTGAGATGCTCGCACAAGCTTTGTTCAAGATCCCGATTGGGAATCGGATTTCCGTTCTCGTCGGCATAAGCGCCTGTCGACAGCACCTGGAACGGCGTTGTCCGATCCTGCGGCTGTCGGTACGGACGGTTATGGTCAATGAACGCTCGCACATGAAGCCCATCACAGATATCGATCCCGCGTTCGGCGAGTGCCCTGGAAAACTGTTCAGGCTCACCGATGTCGCCGAACAAAACGATGTTCGGCACGCCGGCCTGAACCAGTTTGCGCTGCACCACTTCCTGTGCCTTGACGTTGTAATCCGCACCGATCATTAACAACGGATACTGGTCCAGGTGCTTTCCGCGTCGGGTACGCATTTTGACGACATGGTAGATTCGCTTGAGCCACTCCCCGTCTCCGCACCCCATGTCAGCCACGAAAGCGGGCTGCTGTTCAAGTGGAAATCGATTAAACAGCTCGATCATCATGTGTTCAGAGTCCTCGAAATAGCGTCGATGAGCCACCCCGCTGGCGAGAACGTTGATCACCCGGTCGACATGCTGCTCTTCCTTGCCGGGTTCCACGTGGGTCACGTTTTTCGAGCTGTTGAAAATCAGTCGTGAAAGATTGCAGAACATCGGCACGTAGGACAGTGTCAGCCCGTAATGCAGTGAAAAACCACCCGCCAACTGGCCCAGTTCGGTCAGATACCATCGGTGGTCCTGCCGTTCAGCCCAGCCAAAATGCTCCAACAATCGCATGCCAGTTTCCAGGCGATCTCGTGAATCGGGAAAAGATTCGAGCGGCACAGGCTCGTTCTCCAGCAAACCCTGCATCTTTGCCGCGATCATAAACGGCCCCAGAAGCATCCCGTCGAGATGGTGACCGATCATTTCAAACACTGCCGACTCAGGCGAATTACCCAGCGCCTGCGGCAAATCCCAGCGCCTGCGGCACAACTCCACCAGCCTTGAAAAAACAGCCGGGTCGCCGGAGTCGCTCACCCCTGAACCAAACAGGAACCGATCCATTGGAATCCCTGAATAGACAAAGCCGGCAAGGTCGGTATATCGGTCGATCACCCGCGACACCATTAGCCCGGTGCCGGTCACTTCAAATTCCATTGAATCACTCGCCGGATCCCCGTAACGGAGAATCCAGCCTTGCAGGGCCAGGCATCGGAGCGCCACCTGCAGGTAACCCGTGTTGACCAATACGCCTTTGCTGGCTAACCTGCGGACCAGGTCCTTCAGGGACAGTTTCCTTGCCGAGAAAAGGTGTTCAAGAACACCGCCCTGGTGAAGGGCCGACACCGTCGCACCAACCACGATGCCGTCATGGTGAAGAAAGAGATTCCTCAGCAGGTCTGCCGACATGGTGCTAATACTGCCCCTGGATTCACAATCGGCGACAGCAGATTCCGGCATGATGTTCATCAGAAAGTTGTCCTGTTCAATGGTACGACCACATGTCACACGGTGCTGGTAAAAAGGTCCTGCACACGACTCATGCGGATAATCAGGATCTCGTTAGGCAATTCCCGATACCGTTCTATACGGGAACCATGCTTGATGCTATTATTTTCGCACCTGCAGTCTGGCAAGTCACTCGTGGCTTGGAAACCCCTGGTTCAGAACGGAATCAGAATCTGCCGCCCGACTATTGACCGATCTCCACAGCCTGCACGAGCATTAACCTGGTCCCGATAGCCGGGCACAACACCCACCCAGCCCGATTTTCCAGAACTCCGTCATGATCTGCCGTTTCTTCTTTTATTCCCTCGCAATCATTGTCAGTGCTGCCGTCGGCGCAGGCGCGGTTTACTTCCTTCAACAGAACGCCTCGCCGTCCGCTGGCGGCAGGCCAGTGAGCAACTTTGCCCTGCTTGACCAGAACGGAAGGTATCACCAGCTCTACGATTACCAGTCACGCAGAGCAATCGTACTTTACAGCCACGACTCCGGCTGCCCCACGGCGTCCGGCATCGACAAACTGAATGCACTACGAAACGAATTCACGCCGGATTCAGTAGCGTTTCTGCTGATCGACAGCAGCGGGAACGGTCAATCATCCCGCGAAGCTCCAGACGAGAAAAGAGATTCGAAGAATATCCCGTTACTAAACGATTCCACCCGTCTGGTGGCCGAAAGCCTGGGTATAACGCGTAGTGGGGAAACCGTGGTGATCGACCCTGCGAGCTGGACGGTACGTTACCGCGGCCCTATTGATGACCGTAGCCATGACCAAACGGAAACCCAGGACCCCACAAAGAATTACCTGAAAAAGGCCATTGTCGCCCTATCGACCGGACACCCGGTAGAAATTAGCGAAAGAATCAGCGTTGGTTGCCCCATCGATTTCGGAACGGATACCGATGCCAACGTCCTGTCATATTCGCATTCCATCGCACCGATTCTTCAGAAACGATGCGTCTCATGCCACCAGTCCGGGGGAATCGGGCCATGGGCCATGGAAAGCCATGCCTCGGTCAAGGCATGGGCAGGCCAAATGCGTCAGGCAATTATGCTTAAGCAAATGCCACCCTGGCATGCGGACCCGTCGATCGGGGAATTCAGACACAGCCTGGCCCTGCCGCCCGGGGAAACAAAAACGCTGGTCCGCTGGATAAACGCCGGTGCACCACGTGGAACCGGACCCGACCCCCTGCTGACGAAGTCTGAGAACACTGTCGACGATTGGCCGCTGGGTGAGCCGGATATTATCCTCACCGTTCCCACATTCAAGATCCCGGCCGAGGGCATTCTCGCCTGGCAGTACGTTAAGCTACCAGTACCGATCGAAGAGGACACCTGGATCCGCGCGGTCCACATGAAACCGAGCAACCGGCAAGCGACACATCATATTTTCGGCTTCGTCGAATACCCCAAGGAACGCAAGCAGGAAGAACCGAAGTGGGCCGAGGGCGCCAACAGTTTTTTCGCCGCCTACGTTCCAGGGTTTCCGGTCGTTCCCTTTCCAGAAGGCTCGGGCCGCCTGATTCCCAGGGGATCGAAAATGATCTTCCAGAGGCATTACCTGACGGTCGGCTACCCAACGGAAGATAACCTGCAACTAGGTTTGTATCTCCACGACAAGCCACCTGCCATGGAATACAAGATGGCGACTGCACTCAACATGGGAATCCGGATCCCAGCGAATACCCGTGCTCACCCGGAATCTGCATCGGTGATGATTCCCGAAGACGGTCACCTGCATGCCATCTATCCGCACATGCATTACCGCGGAGACAGCATCAGAATCAAGGCCCGTTACCCGGACGGAAGCGAGGAACGGCTTCTTTCTGTGCCGAATTACCAGTTCCAGTGGCAGATGTCCTACCAGCTCAGACACCCGAAACCCATGCCTAGGGGAACGAAAGTCACGGTGGATGCGATGTTTGATAATTCGTCGGACAACCGTGCCAATCCGGATCCAAACAAGGAAGTTCGATGGGGACTTCTCAGCACACAAGAAATGCTGGTCAACTACATGATGTACACGACCCCGCGCCGAACGAACCCGAAAGCCGGAGCTGCGCAATCCGGTTCATGACGGCGGACCGAAAAGTCCGTCCCGACGGGTAGACACCATGCCGGAATCAGCTGTCTGATTGCCGGTTGACTGAGGCAGGCCTC
>DBZZ01000081.1:68300-73236 GCA_002311315.1 Methylococcaceae bacterium UBA1147
CTCGCTTTTTGCATAGGGAATGAACCGGCGCAGAGAATACACCGGCTTTTCAACCAAGTGCCAAATCACCATCCCCATGAGCAGGGTAGTCACGAATGCACCGGCCGCCCGATCCAACTCGGCGGAAAAAGGCAGGTCGATCCCGGTCCATTCAAAAATATCTGCCGCGAGCAAGTGCACCAGGTAAAGGGTGTAACTCATGCCGCCAAAATAAACCAGTGGTTTCCAGCTCAGGAGGCGGGCAACCCAGTGCCGGTTCGGAATCGCCCATAGACTCCAGATAAAAAAACCCATCGCCAGTGCAACCGGGGTCTGGTAATGAGAAACGGCGAATTGCAGAAACTGGCCGTGTCCGAGCTGGTGTTCCACGGCAACCAGGATCACAACCACCAGGGTTGATGTGCCCAGCGTCCAGCCAGGAGCCAATAGCGTCAGGCGTTTTTGAGCTTCCAGCCAGGCAAAAACGCATCCCCAGGCGAAATACTCCGTACAAACCGGCAACAGCGTCCCGTAAAACGATTTCGGGTAGTAAGCCATGAACCAAAACCTTGCAACAATGCTCAAACCCAGAAGCGAGAACAGCATCAGCGTCCGGTGACGGGTGGGGGTCAGATAGAGAACCAACGGGTAAAGAATGTAAAATTGCTCCTCCACACTGAGCGACCACAAATGCATCGATTCCCGGTGCCAGGCCCCGACAAACCAGCTGTGGAATTCGCCGTGCGGCAGGGAAATACTCAGGGAAAACAGCTTGACGTTGACTAGGTACAGCAGGTAACTAAGCGGGTGAGTCAGATCGCCCAAGGCAATCAGCAGCAACACAACCAGGAAATAGGATGGACAGATCCTCAAGATTCTTCGGCTGTAGAATGTTTTCAGTTTGCCGCCAAGAGTCGGATCATTCGCCGACATGAGAACATTGGTGATCAAAAACCCGCTCATAACGAAGAAAACTGGCAATGCGTAGCCCAGGTAGGCAACCTTGAGAGGCATGGGATGATAATGCGTGGCAAAGACCATCAGGAAAAGCACAAACCTGATGCCATCGAACTGATATTTTCTCATGCTGACTTCAACCTTACTGTTCTGCCTTGCAAACCCCAACACCGTCCCAACCCTGGACTTCTCGACAACCGGAACGTTGTTTCAGGCTTCTCCTGCGGAGGGCAGCCCGGTTCCGATACCCTTCAAAATTCGTTGATAAAACTCGACCATGCGGTCTGCATGGCGTTGGCCGGTAAATTCACCCGCGATGCGCCAGCTTGCCTGCCGAAACTGTGCCAGTTTCTCTTCATCGGCAAGCAGTTCGGTCGCTTTCTCGCAGAGCCCCTCATCGGATTCGACCAGGTAGCCGTTGACCCCATCCTGTACCGATCCGAGGAAACTGTCGTCTTTCCTGGCAATGACCGGAAGCGAACACATCATGGCCTCGATCATGGTCATCGAATGAACTTCACTCATTGACGCTGTCACAAACAGGTCTGAAACGCGATAGATCCCGGAAATGAACTCCCAGTCCACGTACCCGGTACAGATCACCTGGTTTTCCACGCTCAATGACTGGCCCCGTTCCCGCAGTTCATTAAGTTCGGGACCATCGCCCACGAAAACCAACCGGGTATCGCGTCGTTGACGCAATAGCGAAGCAATGGATTCAAGGAGCGTCACGACTCTTTTCTCTCGGCCGATCCGGCCAACGAAAAGGATGACCTTGTCCTGCGGGGAAATGCCCAGACCATCGCGGATTTCTGCAAGCTCCGGCCCGGAGTATGTCCGCTTCATGAAGCTTTCGGAATTCACGCCGTTGGGAATGATCTCGATCGGCATGTGTGGCAGAAGATGGCCAAAATACTTGGCAGACTTGACCGATGGAGCAACTAGGGCAGCACATCCTCCGAACAGCGAACGAAGCAAGAATCGCACGAGTGACCGGTTAAACAACCAACCATTCAGAATATAGTGATTGTACTCCTCCCACATGGTATGGCCGGTCTGCACCCGCGGCAAAGCGAATTTGCGCGCCGCGATGATCGCGCTGATACAGAGGTTGAATTCGGTATGCGAATGAAGTAGTTCGATCTTGGCGTCGCGAATCACCCGGTTGACCCGGGCCTGGTTGACCAGGCCGCAGCTCAATTCGGTGCCGAGGCCAATCGGAATGGATCGAAACCGGATTACATCGGGGTCGGTTTCCAGGTAATTTTTCTCATTCACCGTGAAAATGACCACGCGATGGCCCCTAGCTTCCAGGCCGGCCTTTAACTGGGAAATCGAGGTTACCACCCCGTTCTTCACGGGAACGTAACAATCAGTGAAAATACCAATATTCAAAAAAACCGGTCTCTTGAATTCATCCTTTCTCCCCGGACATTTCTCTTCAGCGGTCGGCAACCGCCCCATGTCCAGCGCCGGATCATGCCTGCGATACTCTCGGGGAAGGGAGAAACACCGAACCAGGTCCTGGACAACAGCCGGTCAGGCCTCTTCACACAAAACGTTCAGTTCAGCGCCAGATCGTAGATCCGATGAGTCCGACTTACCGTTTCGCTGACAACGCGGCCGATCCGGTTCATCATGGTATTGGTTTCAATCACCCAGGATCCTTCCATTCGCTTGTACCCCAGTGCACGTCCGGCCCGTACTGTTTCCACCCAGAAAATCGCGTCGATGCCGCAGTTTCGATACTCGTCGGTCACCCCCATAACCATCAACCTCATCTGGGTAATCTGTCGCCGGAACCAAAGGAACCTGAGCAACCCGAAAGGAAACAGGGCGCCTCCACCAGAGCGCTTGATGGCTTGGTGAAGATCCGGCAAGGCAATCGAAATACCAATCGGAGTTCCGGCGCTGTTTTCCGCAATCAGAACCAGTCTTGGGTCCACCAGCAGCTTGAGATTGGTCGCCAAATAAACACCTTCCTTCTCGGTCATTGGCACGAAACCCCATTGATGCCGCCAGGTCTGATTATAAAACTCCTTGAACCGCACCATTTCCTCCATGAACCGCTTCTTGCTAATCGGCCGAACCGAAATTCCATGCCTGCGAGCAGCCCTGTCCGCCACCCGAAATGCCTTCGACGGAAGGTCATGTTGACTCTGATCGAGACTACCCGCATAGGTATACAGGTCCATGGCCTTGCGAAAACCGTAGTTTTCAATCAGCCACGGGTAATAACCCGGGTTGTAGGTGGTCATCACCATCGGAGTTTCCCGGAATCCATCGACCAGGAGACCACACTCGTGATTGGTGGAAAAATTCAGGGGACCGCGCATCAATGTCATACCCCGATCAAGGATCCATTCGCGCACGGTGTTGAGGAGTGCATCGGCCACATCCTGATCATCGATACTCTCGAAAAAACCGAAAGCCCCCATCAATTCATTGTGCTGCCGGTTATGGTTCTCATCAATGACCGCCCCTACCGTACCAACAATACGGCCCGAGCGCAGGGCCAGGAACAGCTGGTATTCCGCGTGTTCGTAGAAAGGGTTTTTACGGGTGTCGAAAAATTCCTTGCGCTCGAGATAGAAGGGCGGAACCCAGTACGGATCCTCCTTGTAAAGCTCGAAAGGAAACTGAATGAATCTGTGCAGGCCCCGCTTGTCGGAGACCGGAACGATTTGGATCGGGTTTTCCACCTACTGCCAGAACTTTCCTATACGAATCCGGAAGCCTCTAACCTATTCGCTTTTGACAATACTTCCCGGAAAGTACTGACCACCATATCCAGTTGCTCATCGGTGTGGGTCGCCATGTAGCTAGTCCTCAAACGAGACGCGTTAGGCGATACCGCCGGAGGGATCACGGCATTAGCAAAAATACCGGCGTCGAAAAGAGCCCTCCACATACCCAGAGTCGTCATTTCATCCCCGAGAATGATCGGCACGATCGGCGTCTCGGTATTGCCCACGTCCAGCCCCATATCGGTAAATTCCTTTTTCATCCGCTCACTCACTTCTGCCAACCTTTTAATCCTCTGTGGTTCTTCCCTGATAATCCGAACGGCTGCCAATGCGGCCGCTGCGTTCGGCGGCGTGACGCTAGCACTGAAGATCATGGTTCGGGCAAAATGCTTGATATAGTGGATGACCTGCGCATCTCCGGCAATAAACCCGCCCAGCGAGGCCAGTGACTTGCTGAAGGTACCCATGATCAGGTCCACACCATCGGAAACATCGAAATGGGCGGCAGTACCTCGACCTTCGCCGATAACACCGATGCCGTGGGCATCGTCCACCATCAGCTGGGCATTGTGTTTCCGGCACAGTTCGACGATTTCCGGCAACGGTGCGATATCGCCACCCATGCTGTACACCCCTTCAACGATGACCAGCTTGCCCACGCTATCGGAACAGGTGCGCAGAACATGATCCAGATGATCAAGGTCATTGTGGTGGAAACGGCGGGTTTCACCAACCGAGAGACGGCACCCGTCAATGATCGAGGCGTGATCATCGTGGTCGATGATGGCCACATCACGACGACCCAGTAGGGAACTGATTACGCCCAGGTTGACCTGGTAGCCATTGCCGAAAACAAGGGCGGCTTCCTTGTTGACCAGTTCCGCCAGTTCCTGTTCCAGTTCCTCATGCAACGCGAGCGTACCGTTGAGAAAGCGGGCACCGGTGCAGGACGAGCCGTATTTCTCGATCGCCTCCTGAGCTGCGACCTTCACGCGCGGGTCCGTTGTCAGACCGAGGTAGTTGTTTGACCCGATCATGATCAGCCGGTGGCCTTTGTAAGACGCCACGGTGCCCTCATTTTCATCCAGCGGAATGAAGTACGGATAGTACCCGGCTTTTTTAGCCGCATGCGCCCGCTGAAAACCGTAGCATTTGTCGAGAACGTTCATAGTAATTTTAGCCTGCTCCTCGGATCCGACCTAGTAGAAGGAATCGGCAAACAGTTGATCACCGAGTATCCTTTCCGCCTCCGA
>DBZZ01000081.1:73510-86398 GCA_002311315.1 Methylococcaceae bacterium UBA1147
GCCGGGCGTTCGGGGTGCATCATATCAGAATATCCGTTAAAAAACGCATTAACCCAGTAGAAATCTCAGCCAATCAGGTGGCCATTAATCGACCGAAAAAACAGGACTAAAATGCCCGCGCAGACCATGAACCAGCCACCGTGGTTGAAAATCAGGCCTGGAAGAGTAGGATTCATAACGTTCAAGACTTTTCAACTGGAGACGGTGCCTTGCGCATCCTTCACACCATGATTCGTATCGGCAATCTGGAAAAATCCAAGCAATTCTATTCCGGCATTCTCGGCATGCAGCTTCTTCGCGAAAAGGAATACCCGGACGGCGAATTCACCCTGGCGTTCATGGGGTACGGCGGGGAAAACGAAAATACGGTTCTGGAGTTGACCTATAACTGGGGCACTGAAGAATACGATCATGGCAACGCTTTCGGTCATGTCGCGATCGAAGTCGGCGATGTTTACCAGGCCGTTGAACAAATCCGTCAACAGGGCGGCAAGGTCGTGCGGGAAGCAGGGCCAATGAAACACGGTGATACCGTGATCGCCTTCGTCGAAGACCCGGACGGCTACAAGATCGAATTAATCGGTAGCAAGAACTGATCTTCCCGACCCCGGATCGGCTCCCGTGAGTCCTTTACCGTACCGGTGTCCTGCGGCCACCGGATTATGGGTTTCGAATCCTGCTCAGCCTCCCCCGCGCCGGAAAGCCAGGTCAAAACGTCCCCTGAAATCATCGACCTGTTCTGACGTGAACCCGTGGAAAGAAAACTCCAGCACGGTCGGTCACCGGTAGTTTCAGCGCACCCAAATTACGCCGACCTTCCGGCAACAGCTTGATAGACAGCTGTTGCCCCTGCGCGGTGATCGTGATCAAGTCACGGTGAACCCGCCACGCCCGGTCACCGATTGCCCGCGGCAGAAGGCGAAAAAGTTCGGCATGCCCCAGGCCCATCTCGCGGCACAGGCTTGGTGGGACACCAGACCGTCCTGTCGAGCAACGGTCCTTCCTCTCACCCGGTTCTAATGGCACCCTTAAGTTCTTGTCCTGATGACTCGGTTGGGCATACGCAGCCTTCTAACTCAATGAATCGAGAGCAAGGCTGCTTAGCCTCCCGCGACCGGTGGCCAGACCGATAGCGTATCCCCGTCCCTAAAAAGCGCCTTTTCGCGCTCGGTCAGAGAAAGATAAACACCATTCAGAAGAACCAGGTGCGACATGGCCCGCGGCACATTGAAACGATCCAGAACTTCCTGCGGAGAATCGTCGGCGCTGACTTCCACCTTGAAAGCATGGAATTTTGCATCTTCAGGAAGAAAGTCCCTGAGGGTTGCAAACAGCTTGACCGTAATTTCCACGGGACGCGGAATCAGTCCTGAATCCCGCCTTCGGTCAGCTTGCCAGGATTCAGAAAGTTTTCCAGTTCCTCCCTGGACAGGTCGGTCATTTCAACTGCCACATCAATGACTGGACGTCCCTGCTTGTATGCCGTCTTGGCAATTTCAGCCGCTTTCATGTAACCAATTATCGGATTCAGGGCGGTCACCAGAATCGGATTTCGCGACAACGCACCTTGCAGATTCTCTCCCCTTACCTCGAAACCGTCAATCGCTTTGTCCGCCAGAACGTTCGAGACATTGGCCAGCAAATCGATCGACTGAAGGATGTTGTAGGCAATCACCGGCAGCATTACGTTCAATTGGAAAGTGCCCGATTGGCCGGCGATGGTGATGGTCATGTCGTTACCCATGACCTGGGCAGAAACCATAGCCGTCGCTTCCGCGATCACGGGGTTGACCTTGCCCGGCATGATGCTGCTTCCAGGTTGTAGCGGGGTCAGTTCGATTTCTCCGAGGCCCGCCAGCGGACCGCTGTTCATCCAGCGTAGATCGTTGGCAATCTTCATCAGGCTGACGGCGATGACCTTGAGCTGACCGGATAACTCGACGATTGCATCCTGGGCGCTTAGGCTTTCAAAGAACGAAGAATTTGGTTCGAAGGAAAGTCCTGTTTCGAAATTCATCCGGTCGGCAAAACGGGACGCAAACTCCGGATGGGCATTGATCCCCGTTCCCACTGCTGTCCCGCCCTGGGCCAGCCGAAAAACGCGTGGCATCGCAGCATTGATTCGGTCTATACCGTTACGGATCTGCAGTGCCCATCCACCCATTTCTTGGTCAAAACGCACCGGCATTGCATCCATCAGGTGGGTCCGGCCGGTTTTGGTCACGTGTTTCAGACTTTCGGCTTTCTTCTCGATGGTTTCCGCCAGATGGTTCAAGGCCGGTAATAATTGTCGGCTCACTTCGACTGCAGAACTGACATGAATTGCCGTCGGGATCACGTCGTTGCTGCTCTGGCCCATGTTGACATGATCGTTGGCTCCAACCCCGACTTTATCCGTCTGATTGGCCAACGTCGTGATCACTTCATTGACGTTCATGTTGGTACTGGTACCCGATCCGGTCTGGAAGACATCAACCGGGAATTGTTCCGCATGCTCGCCATCAATGACCTGCTGTGCCGCCCGGATGATTGAATTGCCAATCTTCGAATCGAGCACACCGAGATCCATGTTCACTTGTGCCGCTACTTTCTTGATGGTAGCGACCGCCTGAATGAAGGTCTGCGGAAGCCGAATGCCGCTCACCGGGAAATTGTCGACGGCACGCTGGGTCTGAGCTGCGTAAAGAGCATCGGCGGGCACCTGCAATTCGCCCATGCTGTCTTTCTCGATTCTGTACTGTTGGTTGTTCATGGTGTAGTCAATATTCTTTCGTTCAATCCAAATGGTTCAGGGACAGGATCGGTCTGTTCCGCCGTCGCGGACCTTGTGAACCCGAAGCCAGTCCCTCATTGATTTCAACGGGTTCGCAAAGCGCTCAAGTCGAGCCAACGCCCCCACCGCAAACGGTTCATTGTAACATCAGCGAAAATCCGGAGGATGTTGGTCGAAGATGGATACACACCGCATTCACTCCCGGCGATCAACAAAAGCTGACGCCGGCAGCAACTGCTGTGCAGTGCACCCAGGAACACCTTCTCGAGGCTAGCGCAGAAATGTTTCGAGTTCACTGGGACCAAAGGGCCAGTTCAATTCTGCCCCGGAATCCAGTCGCTTGACAACCGGTATGGTTACGCCGTATCGCTCAACCAGGTCATCCTGCTCAGCGATATCCACCCGCTCGAGTTCAAAGGAATCCGGTGCCAACGCCAACCGGGGAGCAAGAAGAGCCAGCGCATCCTTACACAAATGGCATCCGGCCGTTTCGAAAAGTCTGATCTGCCGACGCATCAACCCGGGTATTCCTGCGCTGGCCCGTGCCGGCAGTTGAACCACCCGGCACGCAACTGACAACCAGTCATCTGTAGAAGAAACATCGAGCAGACTCTACCCAAATCACAGAAAGTTTTCCAGCCCTGCAAAACCACACCGGACAACCGCTAAGGCTACCCCTCGTGTTACCGAAACCGGAGAGGCGCGCAGGTTCGGGGATACCGAAGATGCGGGCTTTTGCAGATCCCTTATTGGCCGGGCTGTCCACAATATTGTAGGATTGCAGGCTCTCCGGTTGATCGATTTGAATCATCATTGGATCATCGGCTTTTTAGCTCCAGGAACGGGGATGCCGAACGCAAACCGTGGTCAACGAACGACAAGCCCAAAAGCCTAAAGGCAGCAACATGAGTAACGTTAAAATAGTATTCGGCAAGAATTCGGCTTCGCCATTTTCCAGCGAGGTGCAGCAGCGGGTTCACGACTACTTCAGCGACCGAAACCTGTCTGAGAAAGGGAATTTCGAAATGGTACTGAAGAGCTGCCTGCTGGTCGTCGTCACCTTCGGTTGCTATGGTCTGCTGCTCAGCAACCAGTTCGAACCAGCAACGATGCTGGTACTGGCCGTAGTGATGGGCATCGGCTACGCAGGAACGGGGTTTTGCATTGGGCATGACGCCATGCACGGCGCTTATACTTCCAGCCCACGCATCAACGAGCTTCTTGGCGTTAGCTACGACATTCTGGGCGGCAACCGTTACCTGTGGAAACTGACGCACAACGCAATTCATCACACTTACACCAATGTCATCGATATGGACGAAGACATTGTCGTCGTCGAGCCCTTCGTTCGTCTGTCCCCCGGCTCCAGAAGGTACTGGCACCACCGGTTCCAGCACATTTACGCCTGGTTTCTGTATTCGCTATCAACCCTGAACTGGGTCTACATCAAGGATTTTAAGTATATCCGGTCGCCCCGGCTTGGCCCGTACCGGCCGCCCAAGTATCCGCGATCAGAAATCCGGCAATTGATCTTTTTCAAGTTCTTCCACCTGACCTGGTCTCTGGTGATTCCACTATTGGTGATCGATCTGCCGGTATGGCAGATCATGACCGGATACCTGACCATGCACCTGGTCGCCGGATGGATCCTAGGTGTGGTGTTCCAGATGGCTCACGTAGTTGAGGAAGCCGAATTCGTTTCCGCTAATCACAACGGCAGAATCGAAGACGAATGGCTGATTCACCAGATGAAAACCACCGCCAATTTCGCCATCACCAACCGATTGCTGACCTGGTACGTGGGTGGCCTCAACCACCAGGTTGAGCACCATCTGTTTCCGAAAATCTGCAGCGTACATTACCCCGCGATCCGGGGAATTGTAAAGGAAGTCGCGGAAAAGCACGGGGTCCCCTACAACAACAACCCCAGTTTGTCGTCGGCGATCGCATCACATTTCAGAACATTGCGCCGACACGGTACGTCAACGGCACTCGATTCAGCCTAGAACTTTGCCCTACAGACTGGCAACAAGCAGCCCGGGGCCGAAAAGCCTCTATTGATCAGTCGAGGTATCCGTTTTCCTGGTACCAGTCGAAAGCCCGGAAAAGAGCGTCACGGAAAGGCCGGATCGAATAATCCAGTTCGGCGATGGCCTTGCCGGAATCATAGTACAGGTTATCCGATCCCCAGCGAACGTGTTCACCGCTGATGGTAGTCGATTGGCGGTTGATCGCGTTCAGTGCGTCGACAACCAGCGCCGCCGGAGGCAATAGCCAGCCGGGGATCACGTACCGCGGCGACGGACGCCCGACGGCCTCGGCAACAGTTCCCGCAATCTCCATGTAACTCAGGTTCTCCCCGCCCAAGATGTAGCGTTCTCCCGTCCGGCCCTTCTCGGCCACCGCCAGCAATCCAGCCACAACGGCATCCACATCGACCATGCACATGCCGCCAGCCGTGACCGCACGAACAAATCCCTTTTTCAGAAAACGCACAATATTGCCCATGTACATACCCCGATCACCGGGCCCGACCACCTGTCCGGGATTGACAATGACCGCATCGAGCCCTTTTCTGACAGCTTCCCTGACATGTTCTTCGGCCAACCGCTTGCTGTCCGAATACCAACTACGCCTGCTGCGCTCGTCGAACGGCGTTTCCTCTGTGGCGATCGTACCCGATTCCGGAATCCCGATGGCAGCAATCGACGACGTGTGAACCACCCTTTCCACTCCCGCCTCCAGGCTGGCCTGCATTACCATTCGTGTGCCTTCCGCGTTCACACTGTAAACCTCATCCTCAGTGCTCTTCCAGTAAGGCACCAGACCTGCCAGGTGGTAAACCCGATCGCAACCGCGCATCGCATTCCTAAGCGCGTCTCGATCCCGAATGTCACCGGCCACACAGTGGCAATCCATCCCCTTAAGGATTTCACGGCTTGCCACGCTTCTTGCCAGAACACGCACCTGGACACCCTGCCGGAGTAGGGCAGGAACCAGGTTGATGCCAGTAAAACCGGCTGCTCCAGTAACCAGGACGGTGGACATTTTCTAGTGAGGTAAGGTTTGCCTGATGGTACGAATCATGGAAACGTTGCCGATCACGAATAGGCCTGCTGATTTCATCTCCCGCTCCACGGGATGATCATTGAGTCAATGGGTCTGATCACTGTATCTGCAAGGTTACTGCAATAAAAACCAGGTGGAAATGACCCAAATCAACATGGTCCGCCAAAGCCTTTATTCGGGATCGTAAGAAAGACTAGAAGACAGCCAGCGTTCGGCACTTTCGACGGAAATGGACTTGCGCCGGCTGTAATCCTCGATCTGATCCTTCGCCACTTTGCCGACATTGAAGTACTTGGAACCGGAATGTGAAAAATACCATCCCGACACCGAAGCAGCCGGATACATGGCAAAACTTTCCGTCAATGAAAGGCCGGCTCGCACCTCGACATCGAGGAGCGAGAACAGGGTTTCCTTCTCGGTATGATCAGGACAGGCAGGATAACCCGGCGCAGGCCGAATCCCGCGGTAGTCTTCCCTGATCAACTCCTCGGTCGTCAACGATTCGTTGGCTGCATAGCCCCAGAGGTCTTTTCGTACCTGCTCATGCATCAGTTCTGCGAAGGCTTCTGCCAACCGGTCTGCCAGTGCCTTCAGCATGATGCTGCTGTAATCGTCGTGGTCTTTTTCGAACGCCTCCAGGTGTTCCTCGATACCCAGGCCTGCCGTGACTGCAAAACCGCCCACGTAATCCCCGATACCTGAATCCGCCGGCGCAATGAAGTCGGCAAGACAGTAATTGGGCACCCCTGGCGGCTTCACGTTCTGCTGGCGCAAATGATGAAGAACAGCGACTTCTTCGGTCCTGCGTTCATCGGCAAAGACCAGCACGTCATCGCCATCACTGTTGGCCGGGAAAAACCCGACGACCGCACGCGCCTGCAACCATTTTTCATCGACGATCCTTTGCAACATCTGGCGGGCATCTTCGAAAAGCAGGCGCGCGTGCTTGCCGACCATCACGTCTTCCAGAATACCAGGGTAACTTCCGGCCAACTCCCAGGTCTGAAAGAAAGGAGACCAGTCAATATATTCGGCAATCAGATCGAGCGGGTAATCGTCGAACGAATGCAACCCGAGAACCGGCGGAACCACGGGCGAAAAATCGGCCCACTGGCCATCGAAGCGATGCTCCCGTGCCGCCATCAGACCATGCTGCCTGACTTTCGCCTTCTTTTTCGAATGCCGCTGGCGAACCCCTTCGTATTCTTTTCGGATCCCCGCAACGTAGCTTTCTATGGTGTTCTGGTTCAGCAGCTTTCCTGCGACCCCTACGCTCCTCGATGCATCGGTCACATAAACCGTCGGTCCATGATATTTCTGTTCGATCTTAACTGCCGTATGAGCCCGGGAAGTGGTTGCACCGCCGATCAGCAGCGGCACGTCGAAGCCCTGCCGTTCCATTTCGCTGGCCACGTGAACCATTTCATCCAGTGAGGGCGTAATCAGACCGCTCAAACCGATGATGTTTACGTTCTCCGCACGCGCCGTTTTCAGGATCTTCTCCGCCGGGACCATGACGCCCAGATCGATGATTTCATAGCCGTTACACTGTAACACCACGCCAACGATGTTCTTGCCAATGTCGTGCACGTCTCCCTTGACCGTCGCCATCACCACCTTGGGCGGTTTGCGGACAGTTTTGGACCGGGCTTTTTCTTCTTCCAGGAAGGGAACGAGGTAGCCGACCGATTTCTTCATGACGCGGGCGCTCTTCACCACCTGGGGCAGGAACATTTTTCCGGAGCCGAACATGTCGCCGACAATGTTCATGCCGTCCATGAGCGGACCCTCGATGACCTTGATCGGGCTGCCGAGTTTCAGGCGCGCCTCCTCGGTGTCCTCGTCGATGAACTCGACGATCCCGCGGAGGAGGGCATGCTTCAGGCGCTCCTCGACCGGCTCTTCGCGCCAGGCGAGATTCTCTCTTTCCGTCTTCTTGCCGCCGCCTTTGACGCGCTCGGCGGCCTCGATGAGGCGCTCGGTCGCGTCCGCCCGCCGGTTGAGCAGAACGTCCTCGACGAGGACGAGAAGGTCTTTGGGGATCTCTTCGTACACCTCGAGCTGGCCCGCGTTCACGATGCCCATATCCAGGCCGGCGCGGATGGCGTGGTAAAGAAACGCCGAGTGCATCGCCTCGCGCAAGGCGTTGTTCCCCCGGAAGGAGAACGAGATGTTGCTCACCCCCCCGCTCACCTTGGCGAGGGGCAGGTTCTCCTTAATCCATTCCACCGCCCGGATGAAGGCCACGGCGTAGCCGTTGTGCTCTTCCATTCCGGTGGCGACGGTCAGGATGTTGGGATCGAAGATGATGTCCTCGGGCGGGAATCCAACTTCCTCGGTGAGGATCCGGTAGGCGCGGGCGCAGATTTCGATCTTCCGCTCGAAGCTGTCCGCCTGACCCTCCTCGTCGAAAGCCATGATGACCACCGCCGCTCCGTAGCGGAGAATCTGGGCCGCCTGCTCCCGGAAGGCCTCCTCTCCCTCTTTCATGCTGATCGAGTTGACAATCCCCTTCCCCTGGAGACAGCGCAGGCCCGCCTCGATGACCGGCCATTTCGATGAGTCGATCATGAAGGGCAGCCGCGCGATGTCGGGCTCGGCCGCCATGAGGTTGACGAACTTCGTCATCATCGCCTCGGAGTCGAGCATCCCCTCGTCGAGGTTGATATCGAGCACCTGGGCGCCACCCTCGACCTGATGGCGCGCCACCTCGAGAGCGCTTTCGAGATCCCCGGCCAGGACGAGCTTGGCGAAGCGCCGCGAGCCGGCCACGTTCGTCCGCTCGCCGATGTTCATGAAATTCGACTCGGGGGTCATGATGACCGGCTCGAGCCCGCTGAGCTGGAGGAAGGTGCTCCTCTCCGGCGGCTTGCGGGGGGGAATGGATTGGAACGCCTCCGCCACCAAGCGGATATGCTCGGGCGTCGTCCCGCAGCACCCGCCCACGATGTTGAGGAACCCGCTCCGGGCGAATTCGCCGATCAGGTGCAAAAATTCCCCCGGCGTCTCGTCGTATTCGCCGAATTCGTTGGGAAGCCCCGCGTTCGGATGCGCGCTGATGGGCACCGGAGCGACGCTCGAAAGCTCTTCGATGTAAGGGCGCATCTCGGTCGCCCCGAGGGCGCAGTTGAGGCCGACGCTGAGGAGGTTCCGGGTATGGGCCACCGAAATCCAGAAGGCATGCGGAGTCTGTCCCGAAAGGGTGCGGCCGCTTTGATCCGGAAGCGTCCCCGAGATCATGACGGGGAGCGCGCGCCCGGTTTCGGAGGCCAGCGCGTCGATGGCGTAAATGGCCGCGCGCGCGTTCAGAGTATCGAACACGGTTTCGACCATGAGGATGTCGGCCCCGCCGTCGATGAGCCCGCGAATCTGTTCAGTGTAGACGGCGGCCATCTCCCCGAAAGTCACCGCGCGGTAGCCGGGGTTGGCCACGTCGGGGGATATCGAAAGCGCCCGGCTGGTGGGCCCGATCGAGCCCGCCACGAACCGGGGTCTGTCCGGGGTTCTCGCGGTGAACTCATCGCAGAGGCGTTTCGCCAACCGGGCCCCTTCGAGATTCAACTTATACACCAGGCCCTCCAACGCATAGTCGGCCTGGGAGATGGAATTCGAGTTAAAAGTGTTTGTCTCGACGATGTCGCATCCCGCTTCGAGAAAAGCGCGATGGATTTCCTCGATGATTCGGGGCTGGGTCAGAAGAAGAAGGTCGTTGTTTCCGATCAGATCGCGGGCGTGATCGGCGAAGCGATCCCCCCGGAAATCGGATTCTTCCAGATCGTAGCCCTGGATCATGGTGCCGATGGCGCCGTCCAGTACCAGAATCCGCTTTTCGATCATCAATCGAAGATCGTCGAGCAGCATCTTTCGTTTCCCAACTCCGGCCCATCCGCCCGCCCGGAGGAGGGTGAAGGCTATCTCGTTGATTCAAAGCGGATTAACTTATCCCACACCGCAATGGCACATACAACCAAAAAATCGGCGGACAATCCCCGGATATTCGGAATCTAAAACCGGGCTTGCGGCGATTCGGCCGGGGGGAGGTGGCGGAGAGCCTAGAGGGCTTTGAGGACTTCCATCGCGTGGCCTTTGACATGAACATCCCGGAACACTTTTTTAATGGTGCCTTCCTCGTCGATGATGAAGGTCGTGCGGAATACGCTATTGAATTTTGTCCCGAAAAGCGTTTTTTCGCCGTAAGCCCCGTATTTCGCCGCCACGAGCCCATCGGGATCCGCGAGGAGACAAAAATTCAGCTCCAAAATTTCGCTGAACTTTTTGTGGCTTACTTCGTTGTCCGGACTCACGCCCAGAATGACGGCTCCCTTGGCCGCCATTTTTTTGCTTTGCTTGTTAAAATCGCCCGCCTCGAGCGTACACCCCGGGGTGTCGTCCTTGGGATAAAAATAGAGAACCAACTTTTTTCCCTGATACTGAATCAGGCGGTGGATTTTTCCGTTTCCATCCCGAAGGCGAAAATCGGGCGCCTTAGCCCCGGGGCTCACCCCCCTGCGTTTTGCCATGGACACCGTTTTGGCTTTGAGGGACACCTTGGTTTTTGGCTTGGCTTTGGCTTTCGGCGTGGTTTTCGGGGCAGGCTTTTTCTTCGCTTTATTTTTGCTTTTCGCGCTGGATTTTGAGGCGGATTTGGCCTTGGATTTCGGATTCCCCTTAGCCTTTGTTTTTGCTTTCTTTGCAACCTTCGCCACGGCCAATCCCTTTACGCAGCACCGAAAGCAGCCCATTCCGCCGTTCCCAAAACTCACTGTATTCTATGGGATTATGCCACAGGCTCCCCGAAGATTCAAGGCCGGGCTTGGTGAGGGAGGGAGGGGGCTCAAACCCCCCAGTCGCGCGCATACCGGAAGTCGCGGTCGATGGTCCGGTGGCTGACCTTGGCGATGAGGGGCAGCCGCCGCTTGTATTGGCTGCGTTGAATCAGGCGGAGAATCCCGTCCACGACCTCTTCGGGGAATCCGAGCTCGATAATTTCCAGGCGGTTGTAGCGGTGATCGATCAGATAATGGAGGATGGCATCCACTTCCGCGTAGGTCAGGCCCAGCTCTTCTTCATCCGTTTGGCCCACCCAGAGATCGGCGCTCGGCGCCTTTTCGATGACGTCCCCCGGCACGCCCACATGGCGGGAAATCTGGCGCACCTGGGTTTTGAAAAGGTCTCCGATGGGGTTGACCGCGCTGGCCATGTCCCCGAACAGGGTCCCGTAGCCCAGGAGGAGCTCGGTCTTGTTGCTCGTTCCCACCACCAGCGCCCCGTGGGCGGCGGACTGGTCATAGAGAATGGTCATCCGCTCGCGGGCCATCTTGTTCCCGCGCCTTAAATTGTCCGCATCCGGAAACCGCTCGAAATAAGCGTCTACCTGGGGGGTGATCTCCACCACCTCGTATTCGATCCCGCAGGCGGCGGCCACCTCCCGGGCGTCGGCCTCGCTCTGGGGATTCGAGAGCCGGTAGGGCATGCAGATGGCGTGGACGTTCTCCGGCCCCATGGCGCACGCCGCCAGGAAGGCGGACAGGGCGCTGTCGATGCCGCCCGAGAGGCCCAGAACGATTTTCTTGACCCCAACCTTGTGCACCTCGTTGCGGAGGAAGCCGACCAGGAGGTCCGTCGTCAGCCGCCCGTCCAGGACCAGCCCGGCCAGGCTCTCGTTCACCAAGTTTTTCGTTTGCGCCGGAGCCATCCGCTTCCTCCATGATTTCCGGCCAAGTTGTCAGGCCACGTTTTCAGGCCATGATTTCAAGTTGGCCGTCCTCTATCATGCCGGGTGTCCCCGGCGGCCGCAACAAAGGCCGGGGGCCGCGCGCAATCTACGACTGCCATCACGGGGAGATGGAAGACATATTGGGCTTCGGACTTTTGGGCAGTGAATTAGTAATTCGCCATGCATAGGCCATTTCCCGCAACTGCTTCTGTAATTACACATGAAGTAGCTCCACCGGCGGGGGCAGGCCACTCAAATTAATACTTGAACGGTCGTTCCAATTACGATACATTGATAGCGTTTCGTGGTCAATATCGTTTCAAGGAGATGGGTGGTGCCACGGAGAAAAGAATTTGACGTTGAAATAACACTTGATCGAGCCGCCGATGTATTTTGGAGCAAGGGCTACGAAGGGGCATCGATTCAAGATCTTCTCGATCAAATGGAACTTAATCGAGGAAGTCTCTACGACACCTTTGGGGGCAAACATGAATTATACCTTTCTGTCCTTGAGCGCTACAGCGAAAAATATCAGAAAATCTTCCGCGTCTTGGAAGGGACAGGTTCAGGAAAAAAAGCTATCCGGACCGTATTTTTGAATTCCCTTGATCCAGCCAATCCTCCCCCGGGAAAAAGCGGCTGCCTGGTTACCAACGCTATGGTAGAGATGGCTCCTCACTGCCAACAAACCGCTGCCCGCTTACAGCGAATAATGAGACGTCTAGAGAAGGCCTTTGAAACAGCTTTGCACCGCGCACAGGATCAGGGGGAGGTGTCCCCAAATCGGGATATTCGGGCGCTAGCCCATTTCCTGACGGTCGCCTTTCACGGTATGCGGGCGGTGGCACGGCTGATGCCCGGAAATACGATGATTCGAAACTTTGTAGAAGTGGCCCTTTCGTCGGTGGAATGAGTTTTTTTCATTTATATTAGAACGTTTGTTCAAAATAATACTCAACAAAAATGGAGGAAAAGAGATGGAATCCTACGAGAGGTGGTGGGACCTGAATTTACGGTCAGGGCGCCTTCGTTCAAACAGATGTGGGTACTTGAGAGACCATATCGAATGCTGGGTCTCATTGGTGCTGGGTTGAGATTATGACAAATCGTCGTCTTCAATCCATGAAGTTGAATTACAGATCGCTCTACTTTCTTCGTAAGATCGTCTGGGCCGGAAAAAGGTGGCATCGGAAAAAGCCTTTTCGCTATTGGGAGGCGAAGTTAAGTTAGAGCAATTCCTGACCTGCCATGGCGGTTGTGCAACTCGCCATGTTCCCCGGAGCCAAAACCCAAACAGTTTCGTTGTCTTTGCAGATTCCTTCTCGGGAGT
>DBZZ01000081.1:86437-103595 GCA_002311315.1 Methylococcaceae bacterium UBA1147
GGTAAATGATGAGAGTCGCCGCATAATTTCAGAGAACACAACTTCATGCCGGGCCGAGGGAATACGGACCGGCTCTGTTCGGGGGGCCGCCATGCCGCTCATCGGGAATATCGGGGGCGGGGATCTCATCGTTCTCCATTTCCGGGGCGGCCAGCTTCCCTCCAATACCGAATGGAAAAGCTGGGCTCCGCGCTGCGGAAAGGATTTTCATGGCTATCGTCGGCGGCTACCATCATGTCCACATCATCAGCCCGGACCCCGAGGCGGCCGCCGATTGGTTCGGGAGATTTTTCGGCGGAGAAGTCATCGGCCGCGAGGAGCCCCGCGGGGCGCGGAACGTCATCGTGCGGATCGGCGAGGCAGTACTAAGCGTCCGCACCCCCCGGCCCACGGACAAGCCCATCGAGACCGGCGGCTCCAAGCCCACGGGACTGGATCACATCTGCTTTCTCGTGGATGACCTGGCCGGCATGGTCGAGCACATGCGCTCGAACGGGGTCGAGATCGACGAGGAGATTTTCGATCACTCGGGCGGCAGCGAGGCCGCCTTCGTCGTGGGTCCCGAAAACGTTTTGTTCGAACTCATTCAGGATAAATAGAAGAGGAACCGTCCATGGCCATCGTCGGAAACTATCTCCACGTTCATCTTCTTAGCCAGGACCCCCGCGGGACCGCCGAATGGTATGCCGAATTTCTGGGCGGCTAGATCGCCCGGGACGGGGAGCTGCGCGGGTTTCAGGACCTGCAGGTGAAACTCGGGGAGTGCCTCCTCAACATCCGGGGAAAGCGCCCCGAGGACAGCGTCGCGCCCCCGGAAACCGGCAAGCGGTACGGCATCGATCACATGTGCTTCCAGGTCACCGGTATCGAAAAGATGCTGGAGGAATTCGCGGCCAAGGGGGGCGAGATCCCCGAGCTTCTTTTCGAGCTTCCAAACGGCAACCGCGGCGCCTATATCGCGGGACCCGAAGGGTGATTATGGAAATTTTGGAGCTGAAAGAATAATCCCGCAGGAACGGTATATATCCACGCACCCCGCCCGGGCACATCGGCCCCGGCGGAAAGGAGGCAAAATGCCTGTAGTCGGACACTATCACCACGTTCATCTCATCAGCCCGGACCCGCGAGCGGCGGCCGAATGGTTCGTCGAATTCCTGGGGGGAAATATTTTCAAGGATGAAGAGCTTCGAGGAGCGCGCAACGTGCGGGTGCGCCTGGGCGAGTGCATGCTCAACATCCGCGGGGAGCGCGAGAGCGACACCATCGATAAATCCATCACCGGAAAACAACGCTTCGGCATCGATCATTTCTGCCTTGAGGTCGGCGGCCTCGAGGGGATGCTCCAGGAGGTTACGGCCAAAGGAGGGGAGATTCCCGAGCCCCTGTTCGAGCTCCCGAGCGGCAACCGCGCCGCCTATGTGGCGGGGCCGGACGGGGTCGTTATCGAGCTGATCGAGCCGAAAGCCTGATCGGCGGCTCCATATTCAAAGAGGAAGCCGGCATGCCACCGGAACTAAAGGGCCTGCAGCACGTCGGCCTGAAAGTGCGCGACATCGAAACGGCGGTCCGCTTTTACACCGACATCCTGGGATTCCGGACGAACGAGCGCATCCGCTACGCCACCCCCAGGGGGCAGCGCACGGCGCAAAACTTCATGACCTGTACCGGGTTGCACCACGTCATCAACCTGGCCATGAACGTCCCCGAGGCCCAGCCCGACCCGCAACCGCCGGTGGTGGACTCGCGCTCCTCGGTCGAATACGGCCTCGCCCATTTCGCCTTCGAGGTCGAGGACAAGGCCACCTTCGACGCCTGGGAAAAGCACCTCCGCGAGAACGGTGTCGAGCTGACCCACGGTCCCGTCGTCCACAGCCCCACCCATCCGGACGGGGACGGCCTGTGGGGCGAGAACCGGGCGCTCTACTTTTGCGACCCGGACGGAAACAACATCGAAATATTCTGCGACATGGCCATTGTCGGCGAGGACGGGGTGTTCGACTGCGAACAGCACACCGCCCGCATCAGGAGCGATGGATACGATCCGGAAAAAGTGGCGCTGCCGGAGCTGCAGAGGGATGAGGGCTGAAATTTAAAATGATTTCCCCCGCCGCTAGGCGTAGTTCCGCACCACCACCTCGGGGATTTTGCCGCGTTTTGAGGACTGGGAGTTGATGGCACGGGCGGCGAAGACCTGCCGGATGTCGAAATCCTTGTAGAGATCGCGGATGAGGGGGGTGTCCGAGTTCGAGAGCATGAACCGCGCTCCGATGGCGTCTAGCTCCCGGCAGGCCTGGGCCAGGGTGCGCTGGTCGGCCTCTCCGAAACGATCGGCCGTGTAGGAGGTGAAGTTCGCTGTCTTGGTGAGCGGATGGTAGGGCGGGTCCAGATAGACGAAATCGCCTGCCTCGGCCCATCCGGATAGCTTCTGATAGCCGCGTTGTTCGATCTCGGCCCCGGCCAGGGCATGGGAGGCCAGCCGGAGGCCCTCCGCGTCGCAGATGGTGGGGTTCGTGTGCCGGCCGAAGGGGACGTTGAAGCGCCCGCTGCGGTTTACCCGGTAGAGCCCGTTGAAGCCGGTCCGGTTCAGGTAGATAAAGCGCGCGGCCAGGCCCGCCACCGAAAGCCGAGCGGGGTTTTGTGACCGGACGCGGTAGTAGTGGCCCCGCTCGTAGACATGCCGCCCGAGGTGGCGAATCACCCCTTCCAGGTCATCTCGCACCGCCCCGAAGGACCGGACCAGCTCGCCGATCCGGTCCGAAAGAAAGGCCCGGCCCCCGATTCGCTGCCTGAGATGGAAAAATACCGCGCCGCTGCCCAAAAAGGGCTCGTGATAATCTCTGATCTCATCCGGAAAAAGGGGAGCGTACTGGGCGAGGAGCCTTCCCTTGCCGCCCGCCCATTTGATGAACGGGCGCGCAGACGCTTTGGCTGTGGTTCGGGCGGTGGGCATGGCTCTCGGGCGGTCTGTCCTTTCGGCAGAATGGCGAAGTTTCGTAATCGATTGAGATCACTATACTTAAAAAGGATCGCCGGCGCCAGCAGGAGGGGATTCCTGCCTGGGATGAGGGGGAGGCCCCGCTCTACTCGTTTCGCCCGGCCTGAATCCGGCGGAGCTCGCGCAGGGTGAGGTGGAGATCCTCGTCCCGGAGGGTGGGCGATGCGATCCGGGCCCGGCGCACATCGGCCGTATTCACCTCGGCGATAACGAGCCGGGGCTTCCACCGGGGCCCAGCGATGAGCCCCTCGCCCGTGGGCAGGATAATCTCCGATCCGCCCCAGAAGCTGATCCCGTCCTCATAGCCGATGCGGTTGCAGAAAAACACGAACTGATTGAAGGCCGCCGCATGGGCGCGGCACAGCGCGTTCCACTGGCGCTCGATGGCGAGGCTCGCCTTGCCGCCGTTTTGTTTCTTGACCCCGCGCGCCGGGCTCGATGAGGGCAAGATGAGAATGTCGGCCCCGTCCTGGGAGGCGATGTAGGCCAGGCTCGGGTGCCAGGCGTCCTCGCAGATCAACATCGCCACCCGCCCGAAACGCGTATCGAAGGCGCGCACCCGTTTCCCCGCGCCGACATAGCGCCCCTCATCGAACAGCCCGTAGGTCGGAAGGTAGAGCTTTCGGTGGAGGTGGAGGAGTTTCCCTCCCTCGAAATATCCGGCCGCGTTGTAGAACCCGTGCCGGGAGGATTCCTCGACGAACCCCGCGACGATGGAAATATCCGCGCTCATCGCGGCGATCTCCTTGAGCAGGGGCGCGTTTTTTTTCAGGGCCACCTCGGGCACGATGTCTTTCAGGAAATATCCCGTGACGGAGAGTTCGGGAAATACCAAAAGATCTACCCCTTTTTTGATGGCCTTTTTCACCTCGCCGCGAATGATCTTCGCGTTGGCCTCGAGGTTGCCCAGCGTGGGGCCCATCTGGGACAGACCGACCTGAAATCTCATGCGTGACTCCGAATGAAAACGAAAAAAATTATCCGGCGCAAAACCCCGGCAGGAAATCCCGGCGGGAAATCCCCGCCGCATCCGGAATGTATCAGATAAACAGCTTCGTTTGCGCCCCGGCCGTCTCCCGAAGAAAAACCGGCAGGCTGATCACCTCATCGACGATGCCCTCGACGTCCGCAGCCGTGAGCCCGAGGAACTTCACCTGGGCCGCGCAGGCATAGAGCTTCAGCCGCCCCGTCCGGCGCGCGGTGTCGATGAGATCGCCCACCGAATGCGCCCGCGCCTCTTTCATCCGGGCCTCGAGCGCCGGGCCCTCGTCCCCATACGAAGCGGGCAGGGCCGTATCGTCCAGATCGTCGGCCACGAAACGCCGCAGCGCCCCGAAAAAAAGAATGACCCGGACATCCTCTCCGTTCGCCGTCGCGCTCGCGGCCAGCGTCGCCACCTGATAAAGGCGGTCGTAGTCTCCGCTGTGGGCGAAGATGACGAACAGGGATTTGCTCACCGCCCCGCCTCCGCCGATCGGGCGCACCGGACGCCGACGCCCCCGTGGGACTTGGAAGGCGCGCCATGCCATCGCCAGTCGGTTCGAATTTCCTTTTCCGGACTGTCCCAGAATCCGCCCCGCACCGAACGGTGATTGCCCCGCCGGGGGCCTTTCGGATTCCGGGCGGGCGAGTCTGCATAATAGCCGGGGCCAAAATAATCGTTCACCCACTCGGCGACGTTGCCGGCCATGTCCATGACCCCGTAAGGGCTTTTGTCGAGAGCAAAATTTCCGCCGGGCAGCGGGCCGCTGTGCCGTTTTCCAAAGTTCGCCGCTTCCGGCGCCGCCGAATCGCCCCACGGGTAGATTCGTCCGTCCGTGCCCCGGGCGGCTTTTTCCCACTCGGCCTCGGTCGGGAGGCGCTTGCCGACCCATGCGCAATACGCCTCGGCCTCGAACCAGGTAATAAGCGTCACCGGAATGTCTCCCGTTCCCGGCGGTGCTTTTTTGCCATCCCAGACGAACCGTTCCCAGAGTCCCCCGCGCCCCTTGCCCGCCGCGCCCGGAGGCCGGCGGTTGGCGGATCGCACGAACCGTTCGTATGCCGAATGGGTCACCTCGAACTTATCGATTTCAAAAGCGCCCACAAATATCCGCCGCCGGGGCGAGGCGCTGTCCTTCTTCTTCTTCTTCTTCAGGCCCCGCGCTGCATCGCGGCCCCGGAAAAACTTTCCGGCCGCGATGAAAACCATGGGCGACCGATTCGCCGCCCCGGCCGGAAGCGGCGGAAGCCTGCCTCCCGAGGCGGATCCCCCACACCCGGAGATCCCCGAGACGGCGAGCAAGATCAAAGCGGCAATCCGCTTCATTCAAAATCACCGGGCTTGACGTCTTTAAAATCGATTACGGGCAAATCCGACTTCGGCGGCGGCTCCGGGCGAAGCGGCCGGCACATCCAAATCCACCGCAGGCCGCCCCAGGCCAACGCTGCCATAAGCGACCCCAGCCCGAGGATCAGGCTCCACCAGTAGTTGTGGGTATAGATCAGCCCGGCCATCAGAAACCAGAATAAAAATCCCGCAATCGCCGCCCCCGGTTTTATGTCCATCCGTCCGCCTCAGGGTGCGGCGCGCGGGACGGCCGCCATCGCCTGGCGCAGGGCCTGCCGGACCACGGCCTCATATTTTTGCGCACCGATGAAAATCGCTCCCGTGCTGGATGCCTTCATCGTCCAGATTCTTTTTCTTTTTTTCAGGTCGTACCAATACAACTCAAGAAGTATTTTCAACGGATTCGCCTGTACCGTTTCGACGCTGCCGGCAATGCCGATATCCTCGGTGAACGCTCCGGCGGCCTCTTCGAGCATCCTGGAATCGGTGGGCCCGTACCGGAAGATGCCTTTGTCCACGAGAATTTGGAACGTCTTTCCAACGTCCCGGACGGCATATCCCTTTCTCAGCAGTAATTCGTATATGATCGTCATGATGGAATGCGGATCCGCGCCCTCGATATTCAGGACGACGATGGAACCGGCTTTTTCCAGCCGCAGGGCCTTGAACGCCGCGCTGGCCGGATGCGGACTGTAGACGGCCGGCTTGGCCGCGCTCCCGGGAACGGTGATTCGGGATGCCTTGCCGCACCCTCCCGTCAACGCCGGGAGAATGGCGCAAAATGCGAAAATAAAAACGGAGCCTGTGTATCGTTTCATTTTAGGGGGGACCGGCAAGGCGGGCCGGCCCGATCAAGCGGATTCGACCGAGGGGGCCAGCTGGTCTTCGGACCGGGCGTTTTCTCCCGTCATGTAGCAAGCGCCCTCGAACACGGCGCCCTCTTCGATATAAATGCTCGGCGTGTGGACCTCTCCCTTGACGTGGCTGCCCAAACGAATTTCGCATTTTTCCTTGGCTTCGATTTTGCCTTCCACGTGGCCCATGATGATCACGACCCCGGCCTGGATGTTCGCGGTGACATGCGCAGCGGCGCCGACGATAAACGTATCTTCCGTGATGACCTCGCCCTCGAGAACGCCGTCCACGCGCACCGTTCCCTCGAAAGAAATCACGCCCTTGAACTCGGTTCCCTCTCCCAGGAACGCGCGGATGCTTTTTTCGTAATTCTTATCGTTTCGGGCCATTCATCACCTCCCGCCAGCCGGCCAACCGCCCAACCCAAACCGTTCCTATGAAAGCCGGTCGACAATGCCTTCGAGCATTTCGGCCGAGTAGTATTCGATGACGATTTTTCCACCCTTCTCATCGCCCTGCATCGATACCTTGGTTCCGAGCGCAACCCGCAGCCGTTCGCCGATTCCGCGAAGGAAAACGGCCTGCGGTCCGGTAATCCGATCGCTCGATGACGTTACCGCGTATCTTCCTCTTTTCGCCGCCGGTCCCGCAAGCGCCTTCCGGATGCGCGCCTCGAGCTGGCGGACGGAGAGGGCCGATTTTTCCGCCGCCCGGGCCAGCTTGACGATTTCCTCATCGTTCCGAAGGGCCAGGAGCGCCCGCGCATGTCCCATGGACAGGGCTCCCGCCGCCACACTTTCGCGGACCGAATCGGGCAGGCGAAGCAGGCGGATGTAGTTTGCCACCGTGGAGCGCTCCTTGCCCACCCGCGAGGCGACTTCTTCTTGGGTGAGGGAGAGCCGCTCCATCATGCTTTCGTAGGCCGCCGCTTCTTCCATGGGGTTCAGATCGGATCGTTGAATATTTTCGATGACCGCGATTTCAAGAGAATTTTTCTCCGCCACATCCACGGCAATCGCCGGAATCTCGGCGAGACCGGCCAGTTGGGCGGCCCGCCAACGGCGCTCGCCGGCGATTATTTCATAGCCCTCCCCCGCGCGGTTCACCAGTATCGGCTGGAGCACCCCGTGAAGCCGGAGGGAATCGGCCAATTCCTCCATCTCATCGTCCCCGAACTCGGACCGGGGCTGATGAATTCCGGGGCGGAGCCGATCTAACGAAATCATCAAAATCCGGCTTCCTTCGGGTTCGCGAGGTATTGCCGCACCGGCCAGTCCGGACCCCGGGATCGGCGCCTCGGGGAGATCGGCCGATAAAAGCGCATCGAGCCCCCGGCCCAGCCCCCGTTTTTTTGACGTTGCCATTACGCGCTCCCCCTCACTCCCGCCCGCGTCAGAAACTCGCTCGCCATCGCGAGGTAGGCCTGCGCGCCGGTGGATGAAATATCATAAGCAATGATTGGCCGGCCATGGCTAGGGGCCTCGGCCAGCCGGACACTCCGTGGAATGGCCGCCCGGTATACGAGATCGGGCATGTGCGATCGAAGGTCCTCGCCCACCTGGCGGGAAAGATTGGTTCTTGCGTCATACATGGTCAATACGATTCCACCGAGGCGGAGGCCCGGGTGGATGGACCTCCGCACACGGTCCACCGTCTTGAGCAGACGCGCCAACCCCTCGAGGGCAAAATATTCGGCCTGAATAGGAATCAGGATCTCATCCGCCGCCCGGAGGGCATTGATCGTCAGGAGGCTGAGAGAGGGAGGGCAGTCAACGAATATAAAGCGAAAATTCTTTTTGTGGGGCCCAAGGGCAGCCATCAACCGGTCGGTCCGGTTAGGAACATCAGCCAGCTCCAGTTCCGCGCCCACCAGATCGACGGTGGATGGAACAATCATAAGTCTTTTTATTTCAGTTGTTTGCATGTGTTCCGCCGTGAGGGCGTCCCCCAGGACCAGGGATCGATAGAGGGCGGACTCTCCGGTGGAAATGCCATAGGCGCTCGTAGCGTTCGATTGGGGATCGAGATCGACCAGGAGGGTCGGCATGTTAGCCACGGCCACGCAGGCGGCAAGGTTGACCGCGGTGGTCGTCTTGCCCACGCCCCCCTTCTGGTTAACAACCGCGACGACCCGGCATTCGGAGGCCGGGTCTCCCGAACCTTCGCGGGGGGGGGCATGGGTGGGCACGATTTGTTCTTGCATTGCCTCTCGCTAGAATTGTCTATCGCTAGAAACGAGGGGGGATTTCTTTTTTTAATTTTCGCATACGGAAGCCCGAAATTCAAGACATTGTTCCAGGTGAAACAAAAAACACGTAGCCCATTGTTCCGCATGGAACAAAAATCACCGGCACTGTTCCATGTGGAACATTCTGCGGGGTTGATTGCGAAATCGATTGGGAAAAGGATTTGTCAACTGGTATTCCAGGCCAACCGCTAAAGGCAGGGAGAAAGACCCCCCCCGGTAAAAAACTTCCGCTCTAGGAGGTTTTCCGACGGGCTTTGCCGTTGCCGTCTGACGGGCGTGCTTTTCGGAGATGGATCTCGAGGACGGCAACGGCGGCGGGGGTGACGCCCGAGATGCGCCCGGCCTGTCCAAGTGTTTCGGGCCGGATCTCATCCAGGCGCTGGCGGACCTCGGCAGTGAGATTGTTGACCTGGGAGTAAGAAAAATTATCGGGGATCCGGACCCGGTCCGCCTGGCGGATGACGGCGACCTGGCGGGCCTCGCGCTCAAAGTAGTCCTTGTATTTTACTTCCGCCATGACAAAACGCCGGGCTTCTTGGCCCAGATCGTTCCACATCCGGCGAAATTTTCCCTCCATGAGATCGTCCACATCGGCCGCCAGCTCTGGCGTCATTTCGGGCCGTCGAATTAACTCGCCCAATGTCAATGCCTTGCGAGGAGGCGCCGATCCGGAGGACTCAAAGATGGAAACCACGCCGGCCTTTGGATGAATGCTCATATCTTCAATATAATCAATAAGTTGTGAGCATTTTCGGGTTTTTTGCAAATATTCGCGGCAGGGGGCTTCTTCGAGCGATCCCAGCTCATGTCCCAGCGCCATCAGCCGCGCGTCGGCGTTGTCGTGCCGAAGATGAAGGCGATGCTCGGCCCGGCTGGTGAACATCCGATAGGGCTCCTGAACCCCCTTCGTCACCAGATCGTCAATCAACACTCCGATAAAAGCCTGATCGCGGCCAAGAACCACTGGCTCCCGATTCTGGACAAACCGGGCGGCATTGATGCCGGCTATCAGCCCCTGGGCGGCGGCTTCCTCGTATCCCGTCGTCCCGTTCACTTGTCCCGCGTGAAACAGGCCGGAGACCCGCTTGGTCATCAAGCTGGGGAAGAGTTCGGCCGGATCCACGTAGTCATACTCCACGGCATAGCCCGCGCGCATCATCTCCGCCCGCTCCAGGCCTGGAATCGTCCTGATCACCCCCAGCTGAACTTCGGCCGGAAGGCTCGTAGAGAGGCCGTTGACGTATATCTCTTGGGTGTCCCGGCCCTCGGGCTCGAGAAAAATCTGGTGGGCGCTCTTGTCCGGAAAGCGCATCACCTTGTCCTCGATGCTGGGGCAGTACCTCACGCCCGTGCCCTCGATCTGGCCGTTGAACATGGGCGCGCGCGCGATATTCCGGCGTATCAGATTGTGCGAGGCTTCGTTGGTGTAGGTGACGTAGCAGGGAATCTGCTCCTGATCGATGGAAGTGGTCCGGTATGAAAAGGGGAGCGGCGGATCGTCCCCCGGCTGAACTTTGAGCCCCTCGAAATCGATTGATTTTCCGTCGAGGCGCGGCGGCGTTCCGGTTTTCATCCTGCCGATGCGAAAACCGAGGTTGGACAGTTCCTCGCTGAGGCCCTTGGCGGCCCCTTCGCCCGCGCGCCCTCCCTCCACCTTCCTGTCGCCATAGTGGAGAAGGGCCCTTGTGAATGTGCCCGGAGTCAGAATCACCGCCGGCGCGCGGTATTCTTCCCGCAGGCCGGATTCCACCCCGGCGATGCGCCCGTTTTCTATCAAAAGCCGCCCGAGGGCACCCTGCTTGAGAAACAGGCCGGGCTGGTTTTCCACAGCCCGCTTGATATACAGCCGATACATCTGCTTGTCGGCCTGGGCGCGGAGGGCTCGTACGGCCGGTCCTTTTTTCATGTTGAGCATCCGGAACTGGATCCCGGTCGCATCGATGGCGCGGGCCATCTCTCCCCCCAGGGCGTCAATTTCGCGCACCAAAACCCCCTTGGCCAGCCCGCCAATCGCCGGATTGCACGACATCAGGCCCACCGTATCGAGGTTCATAGTGAAGAGCAGGGTTCGCATTCCCATGCGGGCGGCGGCCATCGCCGCCTCGCTTCCGGCATGCCCGCCCCCGATGACGATAACGTCGTAACGGGAGTTCATGAAGAAATTCCTTTTCCGTATTGTTTTGCCGAAACTTCCGGGGAGATCGAATCAAGCTCCCCAAAAAGGGGGGTAGCCTATCATTTTCCGATGCAAAAAGTAGAGAAGATTTTATCGAGGAGGTCCTGGCCGTAATCGCGGCCAAGAAGTTCCGAAAGAGCCCTTTGTCCTTCGTTCAGATCGACGGCGATGAGTTCGGGCGACAGACCGCGCTCCAGGGCGGCTCGCCCGTTTTCGGCCGCTTTCCGGCATCTCACGACCAAATCCCGGTGGCGCTCCCGGGTGAGAAGTCTCTGATCGTCTCCGCCGCCATCTTCTCCCGATAACGAGGCGGCGATAAGGTCCCTGAGGCGGTCCATCCCCTCGCCCGTTAGAGCCGATATGGCACATATCCTGGCGGGAATTTCGTTTTCCCCCGGCAGGTTCGCCCGGGGAAGATCCATCTTGTTCGCCGCCAAGATCACGGGGGCGTCCAGCCCGCCAATCTCGCGCGCGGCCCATTCCACTTCCTCCGGCCCGGCGGCGGCGTCTATCACCACCAAACAAAGGTCGGCCGAGGCGGCGGCGCGGCGCGCCCGGTCGGTTCCCTCGAGTTCGACCGGATCGCCCGTATCGCGAAGGCCGGCGGTATCGATCAGCCGGACCGGAATTCCCCCGATATCGCACACTTCTTCCACGGTATCCCGGGTGGTGCCCGGAATCGGACTCATGATGGCCCTCTTCGTTCCCAAAAGATAATTCAGCAGGGTGGATTTTCCGGCGTTTGGCCGCCCTAAAATGGCCACCCGGCCCCCCTCGCGGAGAATCCGCCCGGATCGATAGGTTTTCTCCAGTGCCGCGAGGTCCCCCGCGATGACGGAGAACCGCCCGGCCAGCTCACTCTGGCCCATGGGGCCCCCCGGTGGGGCCGGACCCGCCCCGGGCTCGAATTCATCGGGAAAATCGATGGCGGCTTCCAGATGCGCGCCCACCTCTATGATTTTCCCCCAGATGGCCTCAAGCGCTTTCGTGAGCCCGCCTTCGAGGTGGCCCAAGGCGGCCCGCGCGGCCCGCGCGGTTTCGGCCGAAATCAGATCGGCGACCGACTCGCACTGCACCAGATCGATTTTGCCCTCCAGAAATGCGCGCCGGGTAAATTCTCCCGGAGCTGCCGGCCTCGCTCCCGCATCGCATGCCGCCGATAAAAGAGCCTGGACAACCGCCGGCCCGCCGTGGCAGTAAAGTTCGGCCATATCCTCGCCCGTAAACGAATCCGGGCCGGTCATCAAAACCGCCATCCCCTCGTCGAACGCGCGGCCCCCCGGCGCGGCGAATTTTCCGACCCGAAGCTTTCGATTCTCGGGAGGAGCGGCGGCGTTATTGGGGTGAAAAATTTTTCCCGCGATCTCCGCCGCTCTGGCTCCGCTCAGGCGGACAATCGCGATGGCCCCTTTTCCGGGGGCAGACGAAAGCGCAACGATGGTGTCCCGCTGAACATGGCCCCCCTCATCGCCGGTCCTTGTTGGCATAGCCGTCCTCAATTTCTGTATGGTGATTTTCGTCAACCCGCTACGAGGATTATATGGCAGAATTGCGCCGCGACCCATTTCTCGACCGTTGGACGCTGATCGCCGCCGAGCGGTCCGGGCGGCCCCGGGATCACCGCCATGCCCCCGCGACCCCGGCGAAACCCAATGACCAGTGTCCCTTTTGTCCCGGCCGGGAGGAAGACACCCCTCCCGAAATCGACGCCATCCGCGAGGATGAATCCGTATCCAGCTGGCGGATCCGGGTCATTCCGAATTTGTATCCCGCCATCGGCGCGGACCCTCTTTCGGAATCGCTGTCCGGAGGCCTGTTCGATTCCATGTCCGGCGGCGGCCGCCACGAGGTCATCGTCGATTCTCCCGATCATCTCCTTGGCCTCGCCGACCTTCCGGACGCCCACGCGGGAGAGGTCCTCCGGATGCTCCAGCGCCGGGTCCGTGAACTCTACACCGTTCCTTCCATCCGCTCCGTGGCCCCGTTCAAAAACCACGGAGCCCCCGCCGGGGCCTCGCTCGAGCACTCCCATCTACAAGTCGTCGGGCTCCCCGCAATCCCCCCGTATATCGCCCTCGAGCGTGAGGCGGCCGAGCACTTCCACCGGGACACCGGCAAAACCCTGCTGGACGAAATGGTTGAGTGGGAGACTAAACAAAACCGCAGGACGATAGAAACCGGCGAACGGGGGGCGGTGGTCTATTGTCCCTTTGCGTCGCGGTTTCCCTTCCAGGTGGCGATCTCGCCCTGGCCCACACAAGAGCGCTTCGCCGAATCGCCTCCCGGCGCGATCGCCGCCGTGGGGGGCGCCCTCGCCCGCTCCTTGAGGCGAATCAAAAATCTCCTGGGCGATCCGCCGCTCAACGTCTTTTTTCATGTCGAAACGCGCCCGGAGCCCGGAGAAAACACGCCGGCCCACCGGTGGCGCATCGAGATTTTTCCCCGCCTCGCCGACATCGCGGGGCTGGAGATCGGATCGGGGATGCACATTAACGAGATGGCGCCCGAACGGGCCGCGGAGACGCTGCGGGAAATT
This sequence comes from Methylococcaceae bacterium UBA1147, assembly GCA_002311315.1. Taxonomy (GTDB): domain Bacteria; phylum Pseudomonadota; class Gammaproteobacteria; order Methylococcales; family UBA1147; genus UBA1147. Next base: position 99,577 of record DBZZ01000081.1, read on the forward strand.
TCTTTTTAGTGCCAAGGAATGAAGCTTACCCGCCCGCCTTAATTCTCTACGCCATCCATCGGCCGCCGTTGATGTCGAGCGTCACGCCGGTGATATAGCTCGATCCCGGCGTCGCGAGATACCAGATGCCGTCGGCGATCTCTTCGGCCTCGCCGGGGCGGGCCATGGGAATGGATTTGTTGATCTCGGGCAGGCGGTCCTTGTGCATGATCGCCACGCGGGGGGAGAGCACCACGCCCGGCGCCACGGCGTTGGCGGTGATTCCGTGCGGGGCGAGCTCCACGGCCAGCCGCCGGGTAAATCCGAGGATTCCCGCCTTCGCCGATCCGTAATGGAGCGCGGTTTCGAGAATTCCCGTGCGGCCGGTCAGGGAGGAGATGCTGACGATGCGCCCATAGCCCGCCTTTTTCATCGGGACCGCCGCCGCCTTGGAGCAAAGAAAAACACTCTTCAGGTTCCAGGCGAGAATGGCGTCCCAGTCGTCTTCTTCGAGATCCTCGATCGGGACCGTCTCGAAAAACCCGCCGGCGCAATTCACCAATATATCCAGCCTTCCCCACCGCTCGTCCGTTTTGCGGAAGGCCTCCTTCACGTCGGCGGAAGACCCCACGTCCGCCTGGAGGTAGATGACGTCCGCCCCGGCGGATTTAATTTTTTCCACGACCGAATTTCCGTTGTCGGGGTCTTTGTCCACGAGCGCGATCCGGACGCCCTCTTCGGCGAACCGGCGCACCACCGCCTCGCCGATTCCGGCGGCGCCACCGGTGACGATGGCCACCTGTCCCCGGATGGAAGATCTCTCGCTCATGCCTTTTTGCCTCCGGGAACGCGCCTTTCGATCGCCTCGGCCGCACCGGAAAACGGGCCCGCCGCCTTTTTCCCGCTTGGGCGGCGCGCCACGACGAAATAGGTGTCGTCGTCGAAGCTCCAGGACCGCTCCACCACAAGGCCCGCCTTGCGGACCATGCGCTTTGTCTCCCCGGCATCCAGCCGCGCCCAGAGGGGCGGGCCGTATTCCGTGAGCACCGGGTGCCGCTCCAGGATAACGGCGCGGCCCCCGGGGCGGAGCGTGCGCATCGTTTCGCTCAGAAACCGATCCGTCCGGGCAGTTTCGTGAAGAACAAACCCGAGCATCGCCATGTCGGCGCAACCGTCCGGAAAGAGAAATTCCGGGTCGGCCGATTTTTTCAGGTGCAGGTTTTTAAGGCCGATTTCTTTGGATTTTTTCCGCAGCGCCCGCAGCATCGCCGGCGAGGTGTCGCTGGACAGGACCCTGCCGGATTTCCCGACCACCCGGCAGGGAAAAGGGTCCGGGGCCGCACCCCAAGTCCAAGAGCGCCATCCCCCGCCGGAGGCCCATCGCGCGGAGCGCTTTCGTGGGAGGCATGATCCGGTGGCGCCGCCGGCTGACAAGAAGACGCATCCGGCCCGGCGGAATGACCCAGTGTTTTCGGGGGGCGTGGATTTCACGCCTCGTCTTCCAGGAATCCCTCGAGCGATTCCTGGATATGCGCGGATTCGCTTCCTTCCCGGATGAGGATCAGGCCCTCCAGCAAAATCTCCAGCTTGCGGCGCTCCCTGTCGGCCCGCGTCTTGGTTCGCCGCCTGAGCATTCTCTCGACCTCGCCGATGTGATAACCGTCGCAAAGCCACTTCAGGCTGCGCCGGAGGAGGGGGTCGCCGGCTTCGGGGATTTCGGCCTCCAGTTCGTCGAATCCCTCCCTGCGAATCTGCTCCGCCAGCCGGCAACACGCCAGGATTAAATCGTTCGCCGACTGCACCGACGGGGTCATGCGAATCTCGGGAAGTTTTTGAAAATCCGCCTCCCCTTCCGGCAAAAAGGAAACCAGCCTCTGGCGGGTCCGATCCTCGCCCCACCCCTCGGCGATGGAGAGGATGCCCTCCATGACGATGTCGTTGTTTCGCTCGTATGCATACAAACAAGAATCGATCTGGCGGCCGATGACGGTCTCGATTTCCTCGACGGGAATCTGATCCACGAGGGCGCGAATCCCCGTGGCCAGGATCCCCTCCGGAACGCTTTCCAGGACGGGCTCCAGCGAAATAAGCCCGTGGCCGTGGGCGCGCGCCGCGAGAGCGATCATCATGCGGACCGCCCGCTCCGGCCCGGTCTCTTCCTGGGCGAAGCTTCCCGCCATTCTTTTTAGATCCGGATCGATCGGCGGCACCGGATCCCCCTCCGGGCCATCCAGAGACACCTCTCCGCTTTTTTCCATGGATAAAATCATCCGGACGAGATACGCGCGCGCTTCCGCGGTATCGTCCGGTCCGGCCAGGTGGCCCGCTTCCATTTCCGCCGTGAGCGAAACCGACGTGCGCACGGAAACATTTTTCAGGACACGCTCCACGATGCCCTGGTCCGCGTCCCGCAGGGCCAACGAAAGGGTTTCCATGTCCATCCGTTCGATGACGCGGCGAAGCGAGCGGTCCGGCATTCGGAAAATAAGAGTCAGGTCGGAAAAATCGGCGGATTCGCGATCATCCAAAAACCCTTCCTCGGCCGATCCCTCCGGCCCGAAAAAGCCATCGCCGCCCCGACGGGGGTTCCATCTCATAGCCATAAGCCGCCTCCCGCTGCTTCGTAAAACCGCCCAAAGTCTTTTGGCGAATCATCCAAGGCTCTCGCCCGAAACGAAAACTCCAAATCAATTTTCCTCCGCCAGCTTCGGCGGCGTTACGGATTTGTTCACGAAATATTGCTGAATGACCGAAAGAATGTTGTTCATCAGCCAGTAAATCACCAGCCCCACGGGAACGGGCCAGTAGAGGAACATCCCCGTGAACATCACGGGCATGAACATCATCATCTTGGCCTGCGCCGGATCCGCCACGGAGGGCGTCATTTTCTGTTGAACGAACATGGAAGCGCCCATGAGAAGAGTGAGGATGGGAAAAAGCCGGGGCTCGCGCGCCGAAAGGTCCGCAATCCAAAAGAACGGCGCGTGCCGAAGCTCGATCGAAACCAACAGGGCATTGTAGAGGCCAAAGAAAACCGGGATCTGAACGATCATCGGGAGGCAGCCCATCATGGGATTGACGTTGTTTTCCTTGTAGAGCGCCATTACCTCTTGGTTCATCCTGTTCTTGTCGTCTTTGTAGATTTCCTTGAGCTGCGTCATCTTCGGCTGGAGTTTTTGCATGTTGCGCATGTTGCGCATGCCGTACTGGGTCAGGGGGTAAAAAACCAGCTTGATCAAAACGGTGAGAAGGATGATGGCCAGGCCCCAGTTTCCCAGGACCGCATTCGAGATCCGGAGCACGGCCATCAGCGGTTTGGCGATAAAAGAGAATATTCCGTAATCAAGTGCCTCTTCGAGGCTCGCGTTCAGCTTTGCGAGTCTCCCGGTTTCCTTCGGGCCTACATAAACATCGAATCCGGCCGCGCTTCTGGCCCCCTCCGGCATGAATCCGATGACCGCGTAGTCTATTTTATTGTCTTTCCCGCCCAGCCGCCGGATCTCCGAGCGCCCGTTTCCACCCCTGGGGATCAGGGCCGCAACAAAATATTTCGTCTGGAGGGCGGTCCACCGGGTTCCGCTGGCATGGACGGTCGGCTTATCTAGTTCGGGAGTGTCGTATTCCAGGCTTTTGTCGATGAAGCTCATCGGCCCCTCGACGATGCCGCCATAGACGTTCCCGGCGGCGCCGCCCACAGAGGGGCCCCAGGCGATGCCGATGGGTTTCGGGCTCCTCGGCTGGTCCACCCGCAAAGCCATTCCGATAACGTACCTGTCGTAGCGAAAAGTCAAAATCTTCTCGGCAAAAAGGCCGGATTTATCGCGGTAGAAAAACCGGAGCCTGCCCTCGGGCCGGGAGGGGGTGAGGGTGATGTCTCCGCCCTCGACCTGAAAGGACGCACCGTTCAGGAGCTCCGCGGTATCCCCCCCCTTGAAATAGAGCGGCATCATCGCCGGGGACAATTCCGAGATTAGGTCAATCGGCCTTTTTAGGTCGTCGGTCAGATACTTTTTCAGGCGCGCCGAAACCATGGCCGCACC
>DBZZ01000059.1:0-1566 GCA_002311315.1 Methylococcaceae bacterium UBA1147
TGGGCGATCAGATCGCCTGATTCAAAACCACCAAGTCGTCCATGTCGAAACAATTGAAAAATATCTGCTTTTCCCTGCTCCAATACGTGCTTCCGCAGCATGCTCTGTCCAGACTAATGCATCACATGACGCGCTGCGAAATCATCTGGTGGAAAAACATCCAGATCAAGGGAGTCATCTCGCATTACGGGGTGAACATCGAGGAGGCAAAACACCCGGACTATTCCGCCTACCGAAGTTTCAATCATTTTTTCACGCGTGAACTCAAAGAATCCGCCAGACCCATTGACCGCAACATGAATCTTGTTCTGAGCCCCGCGGACGGCGCTGTTTCGCAAGCCGGGGCAATCAATGGCACTAACATGATCCAGGCCAAGAATCACAGCTACAGCCTGAGCGAACTCCTGGGCGGGGACGAGACCTTGGCCTCTTCCTTTGTTGATGGTAACTTCACCACCATTTACCTGTCACCCCGTGACTATCACCGCCTGCACATGCCGGTACAGGGCAGGCTGATCGAAATGAAACACATTCCGGGCCGACTTTTCAGTGTCAACACGGCAACAACAAAGGTAGTCCACAAGCTTTTCGCACGAAACGAACGGGTTGTCGCCGTTTTCGAAACCGCCCTGGGCAAGATGGCCCTGGTCCTGGTCGGAGCCATCTTCGTCTCGAGCATTGAAACGGTCTGGCACGGAGTGGTCACCCCGCCCACGTCCCCGTCCATCCGCAGTTGGGCTTACGACGACGACCAGATCAGCCTGGACCAGGGAGACGAAATGGGCCGTTTCAACATGGGATCGACTATCATCGCGTTGTTCGAACCTGGCAGGATGGCCTGGTCCGACCAGATGTCAGCTGGAAGCCCGATAACAATGGGCTCGGCAATCGGAGAAAAACTATCCTGAAAAATACGGTGTAGCTAGCCGCAACTACAACGACTGAAGAACCGGCTCGGTGGACCACCGAAATTCCGGGTTCAATAGGGTCAGGCACCCCGAGCTCTAGCATTTCGAGGCACCGGGATCCTTCTGACGTCACTTCGCCTCAAGCGGAGTTGGATCCACCCGTTTTATCTGATAGGGTTTGTACGAACACGGGTTTAACCCTAACCTCACGGTAGTCCTTCGCACTCCTGATCCCAGCCGGCAAGATGAATACAAAACTTGAAGAAATTGTGAATTCCGCTGTCCTACGCGTCACCGAGAAACGTATCGACGCACACAATTCCCCTGCATTGAAGGATCAAATCCTCGAGCTAATCGAAAGCGGGAACAAACGTATTGTTGTCGATATGAGCGCGGTCCGGTTCGTCGACAGCTCCGGGCTAGGAGTGCTTCTTTCCGGCTACCGGAATGCCGCAAGCTGCCAGGGGGAATTGGTACTTTCAGGCCTTCAACCACAGGTTAATTCCATGTTTGAACTGACTCGACTGCACCGGGTCTTCAAGATCTACCCATCGATTGACGAGGCCACCGGGCAGCATTGATGCCTGCAAACCATGAACGGCCCAAATCGCCAACCGGAAATCAGTATCGATGTAGTCATACCCAACCAAACGCGCTA
>DBZZ01000059.1:1711-10037 GCA_002311315.1 Methylococcaceae bacterium UBA1147
AATCAAGGTATCCATCCAGGTTTTGGAGCATGAATTATGCGTCACCGTGCGCGACAAGGGTCAGGGCTTTGATCTGGAATCGATTCCGCTGCCCGATCTCGATAACCCGACAGGTGCCGGACTGGGCCTGTTTCTGATCCGGAACATCATGGATCAGGTGGACTACCGTCGCGCGCCTTCCGGCAATGTGCTTGAAATGCGGAAGGGACTTCGCTAACCGCCACCGGGAAAGCAACAGCGAACTCGCACCAGTCCTACCCAGCCATCCGGCTAAACCAAAAAATTTATTTGATTGTCCGCTCTAGAACCTTGAGAACCACCATGGTCAGGTCGTCATCGAAGGTTTTTTTCTGGCGAAAATTATTCAATTCACCAGCACAGACACTGATCAGTTCTTCGCCCGAGAGGTGCGCATTTTCCGTGACGACCCGGCTTAAACGCTGCATTCCGAAAAATTCTCCTTCCGGCGCCTGTGCCTCGGTAACACCGTCAGTGTAAAGAAAAACCAGGTCCCCTGGTTCAAGCGTCTCCTCCTTCTGTTCGAAACAAACCACGTCCTTCACACCGAGCACCAGTCCTTCTGCGTCGATAGGCTGCCAACTCCGAGTACCGCCCCGCACCAGCAACGGAGAGTTATGGCCCGCGTTCGCGTAACTCATCCGGCCTGTTTCGCTGCAGTACTGAAGGTAAAACATCGAGATAAAATGATCCGACTGGCTGAGGTCGTCGTAAAGAAAACTGTTCAGGAGGAACAGCGTTTCGCCGGGCTCGCTCACCATGTGGGTCTGGGTACGCAATGCACTGCGCGTTTCGACCATGAACAGCGCTGGTCCGACTGCGTGCCCCGAGACATCGGCAATCACGACATCCACGGTGTCACTGTCACGGCAAAAATAGTCGAAGTAATCCCCGCCGACCTGGTCGGCCGGTACCCAGTATCCATTCACTTGCACACCCGGAATGATTAGAGGTCCCGCTGGAAGCAGGGATTCCTGAATCCGACGCGCAATCTTCATTTCGTGCTGGGCGACCGCCAGCTTGATATGCGCCCTGCGGACTTCTTCCTCTACCCGTCTCTTCTCGGTCACATCCCGATCCACGCCGCGCCATTTAATCAGTATGCCGTTTGCATCCAGAATCGGAATTCCGCTCGATTCAGTACTGATCAGGTGCCCGTCGCGGTGCAAATACTGATTTGGCAGACCGAAAAACCGTGTTACCTTTGAGTTCCCTGGCTGCACCTCCGCCACGCATTCATCTACCGGTTCGGTCAGCAAATCGGAATGGAATTTCCCGGTCACCTCTTCCGGTGCGTAGCCCAGAATACGACTGACCCCTGGGCTATTATAGAGGTACCGGCCCAACGCATCCTGTTCCCACAACCACTCGCTGCTCAATTCGGCCATCTGGCGGAAACGCTCCTCGCTTTGCTGAAGAGCCTGCTCAACCCGGCTGTCTGCACCAATATCGCGGGCCACACACACGATTCCCTGTAAATTCCCTTCTATCCCGTAAATCGCCGTAAACACAAGCGCCACTCCGATGCGCTTTCCCTGCCGGTTTCTGAGCTCGGTGTTTATTCGACCAGCGGTTCCTCCATCCAGGAGATGCTTCCGAACCGACATGTGGAATTTCTGGTAGTGCTGTTCGTCAAAAAAGATCGACTGGACCGGTTTCCCGACCATTTCTTCGATCGAATAGTCGAAAACCTCCTGGCAACTCGCGTTTATACCAGCGATCATCGGGGAGAATTCCCCCCTGGGTTGAAAACCCTTTACCGAAAGCTGAAAGATCAGATCGAAATCAGCCATTCCCATTTGGCCTCTCGAAGTTCCCGCGAGTCAACAAGGCGACAGGCAACACCACCGACCCAAAAACACTGCAAATGAAGTGGGCCATGCTATGCCCCGCTCCCCGGCCAGTGTAAATCCACGTACCATTTGACAAGCCCAATCGGCAAAAGACTACAATGAACCTCAACGGGTGTTCATGGGTCTCATACGGCGAGCTGACAAGAGAACTTTACCATGCTAAATCTACTCCAGCATTTCCGTGAATCCTCTGCTTACTCTGGTGCAAACGCCAGCTTCATCGAAGACCTCTACGAGCGCTACCTCGAGGATCCTGACTCGATTCCGACAAACTGGAGCGAACGGTTTCAGGACCTTGCCGTGCAGGGCGATGACCGGATTGACATTCCGCATTCGCCCATTCGCAAGCAGTTCGTGAACCGTTCCTCATCATCGCCAACCGCCCGTATCCGCAAGACCCAGCCTGATTCAGAAGTTCTGCTACAAAAACAATCATCGGTCGCCCGCCTGATTCACCAGTACCGGATTAGCGGCCACCTGCAGGCAAACTGGGATCCTCTGGACCTCAACCCTCGCCCTCCCGCCCCCGATCTCGACCCCGCTTATTATGGTCTGGGCGAACAAGACATGAAGACCGTGTTCGATACCGGAACCCTGTGCGATGCTGAAAATCTTCCCTTGCACGAAATACTTTCAATACTGGACCAGACCTACTGCGGAAACATTGGTTCAGAATACTCGCATATCGTGGATATCGGTATCAGTTCATGGATTGCATTACGCCTGGAAAGCAGTCGCGCGAGGAAGGATTTTTCTGCCGAGGCAAAGAAACGCATACTTCAACGCCTGACCGCAGCGGAAAGCATCGAGCGGTACCTGCACAAAAAATACGTTGGCCAGAAACGGTTTTCCCTAGAAGGCGGAGAATGCCTGATTCCACTGCTGGATGAACTGATCCAGAGAGCCGGAACCTACGGAGTCCGGGAGGCCGTAATCGGCATGGCTCACCGCGGCCGTCTAAATGTTCTGGTCAATGTGCTGGGGAAAACCCCCAGAACCCTGTTCGACGAATTCGAGGGAAAGTCAGCACTTCAGTCGACAAGCGCTGGCGCTGGCGATGTCAAGTACCACATGGGATTTTCCTCTGACGTGGACACACCGGGCGGTACCGTACACCTGGCGCTATCCTTTAATCCGTCACACCTAGAAATCATCAACCCGGTGGTCGAGGGTTCGGTCAGGGCGAGGCAGGATCGCAGGGCAACCGCCGGATCACAGGAAGTCCTGGCCATCCTGATCCACGGTGATGCCGCGTTTGCCGGCCAGGGAGTCGTGATGGAAACCCTGAATCTGGCGGAAACCCCTGCCTATTCGACCGGGGGCACGATACACATCGTGATCAATAACCAGATTGGATTCACGACCAGCAACCCGTTTGACGCCCGGTCAACGCTTTATTGCACAGATGTCGCCAACATGGTCCAGGCACCGGTATTTCATGTCAATGGCGACGACCCGGAAGCCGTCCTTTTCGTGACACAACTCGCTGTTGATTACCGTACCGAGTTCCGCAAAGACGTAGTCATCGACCTGGTATGTTACCGACGGCAGGGGCACAACGAAGCGGATGAACCCTCGGTTACTCAGCCGCTGATGTATGAAAAGATCCGCAACCATCCGACCACGACAAAGATCTATACCGATCAACTCATTCAGCAAGGGATTCTCGATGCGGCCGAGGCTCAACGGATGGAAGAAGACTATATTCTCCGTCTCGACCAGCAGGAAAAAGCAAGAAATCCGGATATTCAGAAGTTCGTCAACGCCTACACGGTCAAATGGCAACAGTTCCAGAATGTCGACTGGACAGTGCCATGCGACACCACTGTCGAGGTTAATCAGATTCGCTGCCTGACCGAAAAACTGACGGAGTGCCCCCCCGGGTTCAAAGCCCATCGGCAGGTTATGAAGATCCTAGGCAAACGGAAACAGATGGCCCAAGGAACCCGACCGATCGACTGGGGTTATGCGGAAACACTGGCGTATGCATCACTACTTGCCGATGGACGTTCGGTCCGCCTTACAGGACAGGATGTAGGCCGCGGCACTTTCTTTCATCGGCACGCCATTCTGCATGATCAGTCCAATGGAAAAACCTACGTCCCACTGAACCACGTATCCGAAAGCCAGGCAATCTTCCATGTCTACAACTCCATGCTCTCGGAAGAAGGCGTGCTCGGCTTCGAATATGGATACAGCACTGCGGAACCGGATTCACTGGTCATCTGGGAAGCCCAGTTCGGCGATTTCACCAACGGCGCACAAGTGGTCATTGACCAGTTCATCAGCGCGGGTGAAAGCAAATGGGGCCGGTTTTCGGGTTTGACCATGCTCCTGCCCCATGGATATGAAGGACAGGGAGCCGAACATTCATCAGCACGACTGGAGCGCTTCCTTCAACTGTGCGCTGAACATAACCTGCAGGTGTGTAACCCCACCACCCCGGCCCAGATATTTCATCTGTTGCGGCGACAGGTCCTACGCCCTTACCGAAAACCCCTGATCGTCATGAGTCCAAAGAGCCTGTTGCGCCACAGGGAGGCTATTTCCAGTTTGGACGATATCTCCAACGGACAGTTTCAGCCAGTGGTCGGCGAAATCGAGGAGATTAACCCAAATCAGGTCAGGCGTATCGTCCTGTGCAGTGGTAAAGTCTATTTTGATCTGCTGCAAGCGCGAAGGGCCGCCAGACTGGACCATGTTGCCATCCTGCGACTGGAACAACTCTACCCCTTTCCGATGGAATATCTGAAAACAGAGATGGCGCCCTTCTCTAGCGCGGAGGAACTCTTCTGGTGCCAGGAAGAGCCGCAGAACCAGGGTGCGTGGTACCAGATCAAACATCGCTTCATGGAATTGCTGGCCAATGAAATCCGTCTGGAGTATGCCGGTCGTCCGAGGTCTGCTTCGCCCGCCGAGGGCAGTTTCTGGAAGCATGCAGAAAACCAAAGACACGTTGTCGATACAGCGCTGGGGTTAAAGCGTTAATCATCCTGCCCACTGACAACAACATCACCGGGAAAACCCGGATCGCAAGAACCACTGGCCGTCTGGTCAGGCATGAGTCAGGACTTCAACGGTCACTGACAACCAGATTGCATGGCACTCTAGGCAGGAAGTAAGGCTTTGTATTCTTCGTACGAATACAGTGAACACCTGGGTTTCATCAACAATTAACATCAACCCTTGGCCGAGTGATGGATCAGGATTTACACCGCTGATATAATGGCGCCCATTTACCTTGCAGATCTTCACTCCCGGGCCGATCAATCCAGGAATCGCTCAACGGTAATCATCACCGCTTCGCAGTTACCGCTCGGCTAGAGACGACTCGCCCAAACCAAATATCGAAAATTCAATGTTAGACAATCGTTTGCATCAAAACAGCAGTACCCCGGTAAAAGTCGGAGAGGTAAAAATCGGAGGTGGATCCCCTATCGTGGTCCAGTCGATGACCAATACCGATACGGCGGATGTCGCAAGAACTGTCCAACAGGTGAAAGAACTGGCACGGGCCGGCTCTGAACTGGTACGGATTACCGTGAACTCCGAAGACGCTGCTGCAGCCGTACCACGGATCAGGGATGAACTGGACAAGCAGGAAATCAGCGTACCGCTGATCGGAGACTTTCATTTCAACGGCCACAAACTACTGGCGAAATATCCCGATTGCGCCAGTGCACTGGGCAAGTACCGGATCAACCCGGGGAATGTCGGCAGAGGCAAAAAACGAGATACCCAGTTTGCCCAAATGATCGAATTCGCCTGTCAGTACGAGAAACCCGTGCGCATCGGGGTCAACTGGGGCAGCCTCGACCAAGCCGTTTTGGCGAGGCTCCTGGATCAAAACGCCGAAATGAGTTCCCCGAGGGAACTCGCGGAAGTGATGCGCGACGCCGTGATCACATCAGCCCTTGAAAGCGCCGAACAGGCCGTCTCCCTCGGCCTAGCCAAGAACCAGATCATTATTTCCTGCAAGATGAGCGGGGTACAGGAACTGATTTCGGTCTACCAGACACTGGCATCCCGCTGCGACTACGCACTGCATCTTGGTCTGACCGAAGCCGGCATGGGATCCAAGGGAATCGTTGCATCGACCGCATCACTGGCTATCCTGCTACAACAGGGCATTGGCGACACCATCCGCATCTCACTGACGCCAGCGCCGGGTGGCGACCGCACACAGGAGGTCATTGTTGCACAGGAGATCCTGCAGACGATGGGCTTACGTTCGTTTACACCGATGGTCATTGCCTGTCCCGGCTGTGGCCGTACAACCAGTGATTATTTCCAGAGGCTAGCGCAGGACATTCAGAGCTACCTCCGCCACAAGATGCCTGAATGGCGAAACCGTTACCGAGGTGTAGAAGAGATGAACGTTGCCGTAATGGGGTGCGTAGTCAACGGGCCGGGTGAAAGCAAGAACGCCAATATCGGCATCAGCCTCCCGGGTACCGGCGAATCTCCGGTCGCCCCGGTTTACGAGGACGGCGAAAAAACAGTGACGCTCAAGGGAGACCACATCGCTGAGGAATTCCAGGCGATCGTCGAACGATACATCGAATCCCATTACGCGGAAACCGAAGCTTCGTAGCTACGAAGGCTCGGGTTCACGAACGACCCGGCTTGGTATCAAACGCTTCGACAGACGGAAGTCCGGTTACCGGCCCCGGTCCCTAGAGAAGTTCCAGCTTTTTCAGTTCCTGCTCGTCGAAGCCGGCCTGCTTGCGCAAGGCGTAATTGATCGGGCGACGTATCTTCCCCCCTTTTAGGAAACGTTGTACAAATTCGATGTAGCTGGTTTCCGGGTCCAGACCGCGCTCGTAGCAGACTTTCTTGAACCACCTTGAACCCAAGGCCACATGACCCACCTCGTCGGTCAGAATACGCTGCAAAATAGCTACGCTTTCCTCGTCTCCAACCTTCGATAACTTCTCTATCATCCCGGGAGTGACATCCAGTCCCCGAGCTTCCATGGTCCTGGGAACCAGTGCCAGGCGCGCAAGAAGGTCATCGCAGGTATCCGTTGCAAGATCCCAGAGTCCACGATGCGCGGGAAGGTCACCGTATTGTGCATCCAGCTGTGCAAGACGCCGGCACAACCACGAGAAGTGCGTTGATTCCTCTACCGCTACCTCAAGCCAGCCCTTGTAGAAACCGGCAGGCAAACCCCGGAACCGATAGACAATGTCCCAGGCAAGGTGGATAGCGTAGAATTCAATATGCGCAAGGGCATGTAGCAGGGCAACCCGACCAGTTTCGGAGCCAACATTGCGGCGTGGCAATTGCCTGGGATCGACAAGTTCCGGAAACACCGGAAAAACCGTTTCAGTGATCGGCAACGGTTCCCCGCCACCGCTGAAATCAATCTGCCCCCTCGCAAGAAGTTCAGAGGCCCGTTGCGTTGACTCGAGTTTCTGATCGATCGAAGCGGTATGCAAGCATCCGGACGCCAGGTCAAAAACTGAATTCACCACGGAGTTTTTATGTTGATCAAGACAAGGGACCTGGTCATCCTGGTTGTTTACTGCGGGCTCATTTTTCAGGCTTCGGCTCAACCAACGCTCCCTATCGACATGAATCTTTTTCTCCATCAGGACAAACTGGTCCATATGATGGCATACGGGGTAATGGGTGGCCTATGCTGGCGCGTGTTGCGCCATTTCGTCCACCAGCAGCCGCTACTGGCATGGTGTTGCATCGGCTTCTGCGGCCTTTACGGGCTCAGTGACGAAATACACCAGTCCTACGTACCCGGACGATGCGCTGATGCAATGGACCTTGTTGCGGATATCACCGGGGCAGTGATCTCTACAGCCCTGTTTACCAGGTATCGAACGAACAGTATCGGCTAACCTGGTGGGCCTAACCAGCCGGCCTCCAGACACCCCCGAACAAAGAAATCAAGAACATCCCCACCCTGTGCCGGTTCGTGAACCGGAAACAGGGATAGAACGTCTACATGACTCGAAGAACTAGACAGCTTCTTTCAGGACAAGGTTGTCGGCAATCTTGCGGTAGGAATCGATCTGATCGAAATTCAGGTAGCGATAGGTATCCGCAGCCATGGTGTCGATTTCACTAGCATACTCCAGATATTCGGCAACCGTGGGAATCCTGCCCAGGATCGCACAGACAACCGCCAACTCTGCCGAAGACAGGAAGACATCGGCTCCTGTGCCGAGACGGTTCGGGAAGTTACGCGTTGAAGTCGAAACCACCGTTGAATTTTCCTCGACCCTCGCCTGATTACCCATGCACAGCGAACAACCCGGCATTTCGGTCCGTGCACCGACCTTCCCATAGATGCTGTAGTAGCCTTCTTCCATCAATTGGGCCTCGTCCATCTTGGTCGGAGGGCAAATCCAGAGACGGGTGGGAAGAACCTTGCCCGATTTTTCCAGCAACTTGCCAGCTGCACGGAAATGCCCGATGTTGGTCATGCAGGAACCGAT
>DBZZ01000059.1:10158-29938 GCA_002311315.1 Methylococcaceae bacterium UBA1147
GCAAGCAGCGGTTCCTTGATTTCATTCAAGTCGATGTCGATGACTTCAGCATATTCCGCGTCCGCATCAGCTTCCATGAGAACCGGGTTCGCCAGCCATTGCTCCATTTCCTGCACCCGGCGCTGCAATGTACGAGCATCACCGTAACCCTCGGAAATCATCCACTTCAGCATGACCACATTCGAGCTCAGGTATTCACGGATTGGCTCCTCGCCGAGACGAATCGTGCATCCACCGGCCGAACGTTCGGCCGAGGCATCAGAAAGCTCGAACGCCTGTTCAACCTTGAGATCGGGCAAACCTTCGATTTCGAGGATGCGGCCCGAAAAGATATTCTTCTTGCCTTTCTTTTCCACCGTCAGCAATCCACGTTGAATAGCTGCGTAGGGAATGGCGTTGACCAAGTCCCTGAGGGTAATGCCCGGCTGCATTTCACCCTTGAATCGAACCAACACAGACTCCGGCATATCCAGCGGCATCACCCCGGTCGCCGCCGCGAAAGCAACGAGTCCGGAACCTGCCGGAAACGAAATACCGATCGGAAAGCGGGTGTGGGAATCACCGCCGGTTCCTACCGTATCCGGCAGTAACATCCGGTTTAACCAGGAATGGATAATACCGTCTCCAGGACGCAACGAAACTCCGCCCCGGTTCATGATGAAATCCGGCAGGTTATGATGAGTTTGAATGTCCACCGGTTTCGGATATGCGGCAGTATGGCAGAAAGATTGCATCACCAGGTCGGCCGAAAAGCCCAGGCAAGCCAGATCCTTCAGTTCGTCCCGAGTCATCGGGCCGGTGGTATCCTGGGAACCAACGGTGGTCATTCTCGGTTCGCAATAGGTTCCGGGGCGAATACCCTCGATACCACAGGCCTTACCAACCATCTTCTGCGCCAGGGTATAGCCTTTGCCCGAATTGTCGGCCTGCTGGGGACGACGGAAAGCGTCAGACGCTTCCAGCCCCAGCGAACGACGCGCCCTTTCCGTCAGGCCGCGACCAATGATCAACGGAATCCGGCCACCGGCCTGAACTTCGTCGAGAAGAACATCAGTCTTCAGGTCGAATTCGGCGATTACTTCGCCGGAATCGTGTCGCTTCACCTTGCCTTCATAGGGGAAGATATCGATCACGTCACCCATGTTCATGTTGCTGACATCGCATTCAAAAGGCAGGGCACCCGAATCTTCCATCGTATTGAAGAAGATCGGAGCAATCTTGCCGCCAATACAAACGCCACCGGTTCTCTTGTTCGGAACGTGAGGGATGTCGTTACCCATGTACCACAACACCGAGTTGGTCGCCGATTTCCGCGAAGAGCCCGTTCCAACCACGTCACCAACGTAAGCGACCGGATGACCCTTCGCTTTCAGTTCGTTGATTTGCTCTTCGGCATTGGTGATTCCTTCACGGGGCATTTTGAACATTGCCTTGGCGTGCAGAGGGATATCCGGACGTGACCAGGCATCCGGCGCGGGCGAAAGGTCATCCGTATTGGTTTCGCCAATGACTTTGAAAACACTCACAGTGATCTTTTCAGGGACCTTGGGCAGACAATTGAACCATTCAGCATTGACCCAGGAGTCCATCACTTGACGGGCGTGGGCATTGCCCGCTTTAGATTTTTCTTCCACATCTGAGAAGGCGTCAAAGATCAGCAAGGTATGCGACAGGGCTTTGACAGCTACCGGAGCAAGTTCTTCATCGTCCAGGAGATCAACCAGAGGTGCGATATTATAGCCGCCAAGCATGGTCCCCAGCAGTTCTGTAGCCCGACGAGCATCCAGGATTGGCGATTGCGTTTCCTTTCTGGCTACAGCCGCTAGAAAACCGGCCTTCACATAGGCTGCCTCGTCTACTCCCGCCGGGATCCGATCGGCCAAAAGACCAAGGAGAAACTGTTTTTCTCCGACCGGAGGATTCTTGACCAGTTCTATCAGGGCAGCGGTCTGCTCTGCATCCAGTGGTTTGGGAACCACTCCAAGAGCAGCGCGTTCTTCTACGTGATTGCGATATTCTTCTAACATTGGCTCCGAATTCTTTTGCATGCGAATTAACCGGTTAATTCTACCATTTTTTTGTTGACAACACCGGTCCGTTGACAAACCATGAGTCACGCGAAGCGCATTCCCACGCATTCCCACGCATGAAGAACGCAGTAACAGGGCCTGGAAATGACTACCGTAATCTACAGTCACCCCATTTTTCTGAACCACGAAACCGGCCCCGGGCATCCTGAATGCACCGACAGGCTACGGGTCATTCAGTCTGCACTGAAGGCACCCGAGTTCAGCCATGCTATCCGAAAAGAGGCGCCGCGAGGAACAAGGACTCAAATCCTCAGCACTCATTCCAAGGACCATCTCGACCGACTGATGCAAGCGGTTCCTTCCCACGGCCTGATCCGTCTCGACGGTGACACCTTGATGTCCAATCACTCCCTCGACGCTGCGTTTCACGCTGCGGGAGCCGTATGTGACGCAGTGGACATGGTCATGACTCGCCAGGCAGACAACGCTTTCTGCGCCGTTCGTCCTCCCGGACATCACGCCGAACGGAACCGGGCAATGGGTTTCTGCCTATTCAACAACATTGCCATCGCAGCAAACCATGCGCGAAACAGGTATTCCATCGAACGAATTGCCATCGTCGACTTTGATGTCCACCATGGCAACGGGACCCAGGACATTTTCCAGCACCAGACCGGCGTGTTGTATGCATCCAGCCACGAGATGCCTCTTTACCCCGGAACCGGAAATAGAAACGAGACCGGGGCCGGCAACCTTTTCAACGTTCCCTTGAGCGCGGGCGCGGATAGCATCGAATTCCGAAAAGCCATGAAAGAAATCATTTTCCCTGCTGTGAATGACTTTCAACCGGAACTACTGCTGGTGTCGGCCGGTTTTGACGCGCACCGGGCTGATCCGCTTGCATCGGTCAGACTGTCGGAGCCCGATTTCAAATGGATTACCAGGGAACTGCTACAGATTGCAGACCGGCATTGCTCGGGCCGCCTGGTTTCCACTCTTGAAGGAGGCTATAACCTCCAAGCACTGGAAAACAGCACCGCTACACATGTAAGGGAATTACTGCGGAACTGACGCCAACCATGACCCGGGCGACGATATTGGACAGAGAAAGATCTTTCACATCCGAGATATCGGATTGAAGCAAAACCTCGCTGGACACGAACCGCAAGGGACCCCCACGCTTTACGCTCACCGTCAGATTACCGTGTCCGTACCGGACCTTTTGTCGGAGTTCTTCCAGACCGTTCATTCCACCGTACCCTTTTAACCAAATTGCAATTGTGAAATCAACGCCCCTCTCTACATCACACATGCCTTTGCAGCAATCCATCCCGACCCATTCAGTCAAGTCCGCGACCCATAGGCTCTGAGTATCTCCGAGCAACCCCAGGCTTCCCTGATTCCACTGGTTCAATCAAACGAATGCTCACCCGGTTCATCAGATTGGGATATCATCAACCTTGTCGGCTATCTCGTCGATTGCCTCATGAGCCGTATTACCCACCACGGGGAAGACCGAAAGAACGGCTCCACCCAACCGCATCGGGGTCGAAACCACTTTGGTTAAAAAGCAACCTTGAAGCAGCACCGGCATACAACACAACAAAATAAGGTATCCGGCTTTCCTAAGTTGCGACATCATGTTTCACTCTTGCAGCTTGAAAAAATAAAACTAAGCCGTCCATTGACCTTGTGACAACCTGGGAAATCAACCAAGGCCTGTTTCGAGATCGTTCTCTATATCATCCACTGACTCGAGCCCGACCGCGATTCGAACCAGCCCATCAGTAATCCCCGCTGCGGCCCTTTCTTCATTAGACAGGCGCCCGTGCGTAGTCGTAGCCGGGTGGGTAATCGTGGTTTTAACGTCACCCAGATTAGCAGTGATCGACAACATCCTGGTGGCGTCGATCAACTTCCATGCAGCGTCCTTCCCGCCCTGCAGTTCGAAACTCAAAACACCGCCAGCCCCCATCTGCTGCTCACAGGCCAACGCGTACTGCGGATGGGAATGCAACCCCGGGTAATACACCCTGCTGATTTCGGACCGGTTTTCAAGCCAGTGAGCCAGGCGCATTGCATTTTCGCAATGTGCTTTCATCCGCACCGGCAAGGTTTCAAGTCCAGTCAGAAAGACCCATGCATTGAAAGGGCTCATCGTCGGACCGCCCGTCCTGAGAAACGGGTACAGATATTGTTCGATCAGATCATCGGACCCGACAATTGCCCCTCCAATGCAGCGTCCCTGCCCGTCCAGGTACTTGGTTGCCGAATGAACCACGAGGTCAGCTCCAAGTTCCAGCGGCCTTTGAAGGATCGGTGTACAAAAGACATTGTCGACCACCAGCAGGCTGCCATGCGAATCCGCAAGATCGGCCAAGGCACGAATATCGACAATCTCGGTCAACGGGTTTGACGGAGTTTCGACATAAAGAAACCGGGTCTGAGGTCTCATTGCGTCTTGCCAGGCTTGCAGATCGGTCAATTCAACGAAACTGGTTTCGACCGCAAACTTTGCAAAAAAGTTCTGGAACAGGAGTACCGTGTTGCCGAACACACTTCGCGAGCAAACCACATGGTCTCCGGCCTTGAGCAAGCCCATTCCCAGCGCCGTAATCGCCGCCATTCCCGAAGACACCGCCAGGCAGCGCTCTCCACCTTCCATGGCAGCAAGACGCCGCTCGAAAGTTCGCACTGTCGGATTGGTAAACCTCGAATAGATATTTCCCGGCACCCGGCCGGAAAAACGCTCGGCCGCATCAGCGGCACTGTCGAATACATAACTGGATGTTACAAAAATCGGATCACTGTGTTCCGATTCCCCCGTTCGTTCCTGCCCTGCACGGACTGCATGGGTATCAATTGACTTGTCTGGACTATCAAACTTGCTCAACGATTTATCCTTGTCATCTGGTGTTTGCGATACCCGTAATCGGTACGCGCTCAATGAGGATTAACCGGTCGTCTGCCACTGCCGGCCCTTGATAAGACTGCCTGGAGATCGCGTACGGAACTAGACCGCATTATGCAGGTCGATCCCGTACTCGTCCGACGTTCCGGAAAACCTGACCTTGTCATTCCGCCGGTTCTCCAAGTTATCAAGATACTCCCTGGTTACACCACTGGTTACATAATCATTGCTGAAGCAGGAAGTATCGAAATGACGGATGGTCGAATTCTTGTGACGCACGGCATCGATCAGGTCCTGGAGACCCTGATAGATAATCCAGTCCGCCCCGATCTCTTGCCGTACTTCCTTTTCGCTTCGACCATGAGCAATCAGTTCGGCCACGCTGGGCATATCAATGCCGTAGACGTTAGGAAAGCGCACCGGTGGTGAAGCCGAGGCAAAATAAACCTTTTTCGCCCCCGCATCGCGGGCCATCTGGATGATCTGTCTCGAGGTCGTACCCCGAACGATCGAATCATCGACCAACAGCACATTTTTTCCCCGGAACTCGAGGTCAATCGCGTTCAGTTTCCTGCGCACCGATTTTGTCCGGGCTTGCTGGCCGGGCATGATGAACGTACGACCGATATAGCGGTTCTTGATAAAACCCTCGCGGTACTTCAACCCAAGTGCGGTGGCCAGCTGAAGAGCGCTGGTCCGGCTGGTATCGGGTATAGGGATCACCACATCGATGTCATGATCCGGCCAGGTGTTCAGAATCCTGGCAGCCAGCTTTTCACCCATCCTCAGACGAGCCTTGTAAACTGAGATACCATCGATAATCGAATCCGGTCTTGCCAAATAGACGTATTCGAAAATACACGGGCAGTGGTCTACGGTTTCGGCACACTGCCGGCTGTGCAAAACCCCGTTCTTCTCAATGAACACAGCTTCACCAGGCTGGATATCCCTGACCAACCTGAAACCAAGAACGTCCAGAGCAACACTCTCGGAAGCAATGATATGGTCCTTTTTTCCCCCGGCAGATTCCCGTTCACCGATCACAACCGGCCTGATTCCATTCGGGTCCCGGAAACCCAGAATTCCAAATCCGGTAATCATGACAACGACCGCGTAGGCCCCCTTGCAACGCTGGTGCACGACCGACACCGCACGGAACACATCATCAACATCGAGACGCAGTTTGCCGAGTCGCTGAAGCTCATGGGCAAAAACGTTCAGCAGAACCTCTGAATCCGAGTCCGTGTTGATGTGCCTTTGATCGTCTTCGAACAATTCCTGCTTCAATGATTCAGCATTGATCAGGTTACCATTATGGGCCAGGGTAATCCCGAAGGGAGAGTTGACATAAAAAGGCTGGGCTTCAGCACTATTTTCGCAACCCGCGGTCGGATAACGGACATGGGCAATTCCCATATTCCCGGACAACTGCTCCATGTGACGTCTTTGAAAGACATCTCTCACCAGCCCGCTGTTCTTCCTTAGGTGTAGCCGACCTCCCTCACCAGTCACCATGCCGGCGGCGTCCTGTCCGCGATGCTGAAGGACCGTCAATGCCTCGTAAAGGTCATTTTGTACGGGTTCACTAGAAACGATACCTGCAATACCACACATAATAAGATTCGGATACGATTGGGTTAGAGAAATCAGGATTTCACAAGTTGTCTTCGAATACTACACCAGTCTGGCTCAGGCACTACCTAAATCGACAATGTCAGGAACCGGTGAAAATGCGGCGCTCATCAGACGAAAATCCTGTTTACTGGTAATTGATATTTCCGGCAATTACAGAGGGAATATACTCCCTTAGCCACAAGACCAGCGGCTGAAACCATTCAAGCAAGCTGGATTCATTCCACCATGGATCTTCTGGAAACGGGGTCAGGCCAGCGAGCAAAACCAGAATCGAAACCACCAGAACTCCCCGAGCGATTCCGAAGACCAGCCCCAGGAAACGATCGGAACCGGTCAAGCCGGTCGAAGTCACCAGTTGCCGCAAGATCATTCGAAGCAGACTGCCGACAACGAGCGTCAACAGGAAAAGCAGGGCAAAAGACAGCGCAAGCCTTACAGAAGGCATGGGTACCGTAGCTTCGAAATAAACCGACAGTTCACGGCTAAAATTCAGCCCGACCCAGAACGCAACGACCCATGCGGTAAGTGAAAAAGCTTCGGTCACAAACCCGCGAAAAAAGCCTATCGCGGCTGAAATGCCCAGCAAGCCAATGATCGCGTAGTCGATCCAGATCACGATAGTCTACGTGCGAAGCGAGTTGTAAGACGATGGCTGACCAGATTTCCGGACAAATTAACCACCATGAAACCGGGCCAGCGCGGATTCTACTAAATCGCGCCGGCAATGGACCAGGAGCCCAAGACCAAGGACGGCTACTGCCAGCTTGTCAGGGATACGAAACAACAATGGCCTTTATAGAAAATTTGGTTGAAATTTGATCGCGCTGGATCCTGGCCCTGTCCTGGTCGAGTTCCGGACCGACACGAACACGAAACAAGGTGGAAGCCGTGCCATTGCCGGATTCTACATAGGCGGGAAACCCCGCGTGCCTCAGTTTATCACGCAACCGGTTCGCGTTTTCAGCCTTGCTGAAACTGCCAACCTGGATTACCCATGCTGTTAAACGACCGCTTCCCTTTTGATCCAGTTGTCCCGATACCCCATTGATCCTGTCAGGAAAGGAAACGGAATCCTGAGCCAGTACCGTCGCTTCGGACTCGCTAGTCGATGGCCTTGTCGCAGACCGTTCCGGTTTGAAATCAACAGGAATCTCGGGAATGTCAAAATCATGGAACTCCGAACCAATATCCGAATCCTCAAACAACATCGGCAGAAAGATTGTGGCCAGCGAGGCAATGACCATGGCGCCAACCAGTCGCTGTTTGAGCAGAGGATCCATACTATCCAGATTTCCTTAAATACCCCGTTCCGACCTAGCCACTCATTTCAGCAAAAACGGAACCGTCGGTTCGGAACCGATTTTCATTCTTGAGGAATTCCGCCACCAGGAAGAACGAACCAAATACCACAATCAGATCACCTTCGAAAGCGCGTCTGGCTGCCTCATCGAAAGCCGCCTCCGACGATGTCAGCCCCGTGGTAAGACTGTCAATTCCAAGCTCGGAAAAAACCTTGATGATTTCAGCTTCACCAACGCACCTGGGGTTTAGTAAAGGCGCAAAAATCCAATGTGAAATCAACGACTGTACATTTGCCACGACTCCGGCGATGTCCTTGTCCTGCATCAGGGAAAAGACCGCCACGATCCGCCGACCCGGGAAATACCCCTTGAGGTAATTCGCCAGCGAACCGGCAGCATGCGGATTGTGTGCAACATCCAGGAGGACAGAGGGGTGTCCCGGCAAATGCTGGAAACGTCCCGCTAAAGAAACCGTTTCCAGGCCTTTACGAACGGCTTCTATCGATACCGGACACTTGCTCCGAACCATACGCAGTGTTTCCAGCACGGAAGACGCATTCTGCAACTGGTGTTCTCCCTGAAGAGCGGGAAAAGGTAAATCAGCAAGTAAGTCTTCTCCGCCAGACCAGTTCCAAACCAATCCTTTCTTCTGGAAAGAGAAATCCTCTCCGAAACACGACAACGGTACCTGATTCTGCTCGGCATAGTGAAGAATCGACCGCGGCGGCTCAGCTTCCCCTACCACCGCACCAATACCCGTACGGAACACCCCAGCCTTTTCCAGGCCAATGACTTCCCTCGATTCGCCCAGCCAGTCCACGTGATCAATTTCAATACAGGTAACTAACATGGCATCCGCGTCAACGATATTCACCGCATCCAGTCGTCCACCGAGACCTACTTCCAGCAACTGAATATCGACCCGGTGAGCGCTGAAAAGATCGAGCGCCGCCAGTGTCCCAAATTCGAAATAAGTTAGCGAGACTTCGCACCTGGCGTTGTCTACGCGATCGAACGCAGCACAGATCTCCTCATCTTCAACCGGTTTGCCATTAATTTGGATACGCTCGTTGTAACAGAGGATATGCGGCGAAGTATAGGCCCCAACGTTGTAGCCAGCCGCTCGAAGAATGGAAGAAAGAAACGCGATACATGACCCCTTTCCATTGGTCCCGGCGACGGTGATTGTCAGTGGTTTCCTTTGCCGCGCGGCAAGACGCCGGTACACGGAACAAACTCTGGATAAACCCAGGTCAATCGAACGAGGATGGAATGTTTCCTGCCATGCCAGCCAGTTTTCCAGTTTTTCAAATCTCATGAATTGACAAAAAGCCAGCCAGGATTTCGTGTCGACAGCCCCACATGAATCCCAGCCGTACTGGCTGACCAGGGGTGGAAAGAGAGCGGAACAGCCACCGAGATGAAACGGTCCGGGCTACCCGCGAATATCTGCGTCCCTTTCCCCAGAGATGAATTGGAACATCCCGATCCAGACCCGTTCATAGCGAGAATGATATCTCTGTTAGTAATCTCTTGTTGCTGGAAACGCCAAGCGCACTTAGTCGACCGTAGCCTCTGGACCTGAATCCCCGTGAAACGCTGTGGCAGTAGCGTCATCACCATTGACCGGCATCAGAAAATCAAGCAACTCGTAGATCTTGTCCTTCATTTCCCTGCGATCAATGATGATGTCTACCGTCCCGTGCTCCTGAAGAAATTCACTGCGCTGGAATCCGTTCGGGAGTTTTTGCCCCACGGTTTGCTCGATCACTCTTGGACCGGCAAAACCGATTAGCGCCTTGGGCTCGGCGATATTGATATCTCCCAGCATGGCGAGACTAGCCGATACGCCACCCATGGTCGGGTCGGTCATGACCGGCAGAAAGGGGATACCTTGGTCCGACAGTCTTGCAAGCACGGCACTGGTCTTGGCCATCTGGAACAGGGATATTAGCGATTCCTGCATCCGAGCCCCACCACTCGCGGTAAACACAATGAACGGAATGCGTCGTTCCAGACTGACGGTTACCCCCCGCGTGAAGCGTTCCCCAACAACCGATCCCATGGACCCACCCATGAAACCGAAATTGAACGCCGCAGCAACCACGTCTCGTCCTTTCAACTGGCCTTCAATAACAACCAGTGCGTCTTTTTCGTCAGTCTTCTTCTGGGCCAGTACGATGCGATCCTTGTATTTCTTACTGTCCTTGAACTTTAGCGGATCGACCGGTCTGAGCTTTTCGCCGATTTCCCTTTGATTATCGGAATCCAGGAACAACTGTATCCTCTTGCGGCCACTGATCCGCATGTGATAATTGCACTTCGGACAGACATCAAGGTTTCTTTCAAGCTCGGCCTTGTACAGGATCGCATCACAATCCCCGCATTTCTTCCACAAACCTTCCGGAACAGTCCCCTTGCTGGTACCGCTGACCCGGATTTTCGAAGGAACCAGCTTTTCAAACCAACTCATAGTCTTCGGTTCAGTCTTTGATTTCAGTTATCCAACGCTTCTCGCATTGAAGCCAATAGCACTGTGATCTGCTGACGGATTTCAGGCTCCGTCAGTTCCAGCGACGACTCGATTCGGCTGATTAGGGCGCTGCCCACCACAACTCCATCCGCCACACGACCGATCGATGCCGCTGTTTCAGGATCCTTGACCCCGAATCCAACTACGATCGGCAAACTGGTGTTTTCGCGGATCTGGCCAATCTTTCGTTCCACCTCTTCAAGATCGAGATGGGACGCACCCGTAACTCCCTTCAACGAAACATAGTACAGGTATCCCCTGCCAATCTCACTGACCTTTCTGACCCGCTCGCTATTGCTGTTGGGAGCCAACAGGAAGATACAAGCGATATCGGCATCCTGCAACCGCTTCGAAAGGTCTTCCGCTTCTTCCGGCGGCATATCAACCGTTAGCACGCCATCGACACCCGCGTCTTTCGCTGCACTAACAAACTGTTCGTAGCCCATGCATTCAATCGGGTTCAGGTAGCCCATCAGAACAACCGGTGTTTGCTGGTTAGTATTCCTGAATTGGCGGACAAAATCGATGACCTGCCTTAAGTTGACCTTGTTGGCCAAGGCTCTTTCACTGGCTCTCTGAATCACCGGACCATCCGCCATCGGGTCGGAAAACGGCACGCCGAGTTCGATCACGTCGGCTCCTGCTTCGACAAGCACGTGCATGGTTTCGACAGTAAATGCGAGCGTTGGATCCCCCGCAGTGATAAACGGAATCAGGGCCTTGCGGCCCGACTCGCCGAGTTGTGTAAACGTCTGGTCGATCCGATTCAAAACGATATTCCTTCCAGATTGGCCACGGTATGCATATCCTTGTCACCACGTCCGGAGAGATTGATCAGAATCGTCTGGTCACGACTCATCTTCGGCGCCAGCTTCATGGCATAGGCCAGGGCATGACTGGATTCCAGGGCTGGAATGATTCCTTCCAGCCGAGTCAATGCATGGAAGCCCCCCAACGCTTCCTCGTCGGTCACGGTGACGTACTCGGCCCGGCCAATATCCTTGAGCCAAGCATGCTCGGGGCCTACTCCCGGGTAATCAAGGCCTGCCGAAATGGAATGCGTCTCGATGATTTCTCCATCATCGTCAGAGAGCAGGTAGGTTCTGTTGCCATGCAAAACACCCGGTTTTCCTGCACATAGGGCTGCTGAATGGCGTCCGGTTTCAATTCCTTCTCCGGCTGCTTCGACGCCAAGGATTTTCACCGAGGAATCTTCCAGGAAGGGGTGAAACAGTCCGATGGCATTGGACCCCCCCCCGATGCAGGCGACCAGAACATCCGGCAGCTGTCCGGTCATATCCAGCATCTGCTGACGGGCTTCGCGTCCGATGACCGCCTGAAAATCGCGGACCATGACCGGATAAGGGTGTGGCCCGGCTACCGTCCCGATAATGTAGAAGGTATTGTCGACATTGGTCACCCAGTCTCGTAGTGCTTCATTCAATGCATCCTTGAGCGTCATGGAACCAGCTTCGACAGCGACGACAGTGGCACCCAGCAGTTTCATGCGGTAAACATTCAGCGCCTGGCGCTGGATGTCCTTAGCACCCATGTACACAACGCACTCAAGTCCCATTCGGGCGGCAACCGTTGCTGTTGCCACGCCATGCTGACCGGCACCCGTTTCAGCAATCACCCGCGGTTTTCCCAGCCGTTTCGCCAGTAAAGCCTGACCAATGGTGTTATTGATCTTGTGCGCACCGGTATGATTAAGGTCTTCTCTCTTCAGAAAGATCTGTGCCCCACCGAGTTCACGACTCCAGCGTTCCGCGTGATAGACCGGTGAAGGCCTTCCAACGTAATGCTGAAGATCGGCATCGAGTTCTGCCATGAACCCGGGGTCAGTCATGTAGCGATGGTAGGCTTCTGTTAATTCCTGGATCGGCGGGATTAATGTCTCGGCGACAAAAATACCACCGTAGGGTCCAAAGTGTCCGCGCTGATCTGGAAAATCAAATTTCATGTTCTCTCTAGCTTATCTGTTCTGCAATCGAATCCCTGCACTTCTCTGAGGAATGCAGCCACTTTGTTCATGTCCTTGAGCCCCTTACCAGACTCGACCCCACTGCTCACATCGACAGCAAAAGGCCCCACCCTGCCGAGGGCATCTTGTACATTGTCAGGATTCAATCCACCCGCGAGGACCACCGGCATGAGGGTTTTCCGGGGAATAAGATCCCAGTCAAACTGCAATCCCGTACCGCCTTTCTGATCCGGGTGGTAAGCATCCAGCAACAAGCCACGGGCACCAGAGTATCGCTGTTCGATTTCTTCGATGTCAACCTCGCTATTCATCCTCACGGCCTTGATATAGGGGACCCGGAAGGAACCACATGATTCCGGGGATTCATCTCCGTGAAACTGGAGAAGGTCGACCGGGACCTGGCGAAGGATATCCCGAATGGTTTCCGGCTGCTCGTCAACAAACAGGGCCACTACGGTTACAAAGGGAGGCAACGCTCTGACAATGTCTGCTGCTGTATCGGGCGATACGCATCTGGGACTGGCAGAATAAAACACCAAACCGATTGCATCCACTCCGAGAATAGCAGCATTGACCGCGTCACTCCTGCGGGTAAAACCGCATATTTTAACCCGAACCCGGGGGTGATAGTTAGCAGCGTTCATCTTTCTGTCCTTCAAATCTCTTTATGCCCGAGGGTAGGATATCGAATATCGGGTGCCTGGGTATTGCGAAAATTTCAGGATAATAAATCCCAGCCAGGTAAAGACCCTCCGGCGCTGCTGTTATCCCGCCGGCTTTCCTGTCACGGGCCATCAAAACCTCTTTGCTCCAGGCTATCGCCTTCTTTCCCGTCCCGATTTCCATTAAGACGCCGACGATATTGCGAATCATGTGATGCAAAAAAGCATTTCCCACCACATCGACAAGAACCCGATCATCGTCTTTTCGAACAGCAATTTGGTAAAGCCGTCTGCAAGGACTTCTGGACTGGCAGGACTTTGCCCGGAACGAAGTAAAATCATGGTCCCCGATCAGGCAGCGAGACGCCTCGCTCATGCGCTGCACATCCAGCGGTTTGTAACACCAGGTCACAAGATCATTGAAATAAGCCGACCGGGTTGAACGATTCAGGATGACATAATGGTAGTAACGAGCAATTGCACTGTAACGCGCATGAAACTCATCCGGCACCCTGCGCGCCCAGAGTATCCGGATACTTCCCGGTAGACGGCAATTGCTGCCCATCCTCCATGCATGGTCTTCCCGCTGAGCGCTGGTTTCGAAATGCACAACTTGCTCACCGGCATGAACACCGGCATCGGTCCGGCCAGCGCAAACAACAGCCACCTCTTCGTTGGCAACCAATGACACAGCCCTTTCAAGGGATTCCTGAACGGAAGGCCGGCCGGGCTGTGTCTGCCAGCCTGAAAACTCGCGACCATTGTATTCGACACCCAGGGCAACCTTCATCTTTCTTTCATCCATTAATCGAAGGGGGAAATTTGACCGCAGGCAAAGGAGAATTTCTCGCTGTCCAAGATGCTGCTAACCGGGTGCAAAAAAATAACTCGCTTTTTCATCGATAAGTCAACCACACTCGTTCCGCGCCCAGCTTTTGTCTGAGCCGGTTCAGCAATTCGTCGGCCGGGCGAACTTTCCACTGATTGCCGAGCATGACACGTGTTTTTGTCTGCCCTGAAAGGTATTCGACACAAACCGGGCAACGACCACCCCGAAAAGGTGTCATTGCCTGCCGCAAGTAATCGATCGTTTCAGCATCCCCTTTTTCGGTGGTTCCGTGGCTGCCCCCGTGCCATTGAATAACCAGGTTCCTCGCGAACTCTTCCCGTGCCTGCTCGATGGTATAAAGCGATTCAACGGTAAGCCGAAGAATCCCAGTATATTCATCGATACTAAGAGCCCCTTCGGCGACAAGGATCATGTCGGCCGACAACAGTTCGCGGTATGCTTCGTATACATCACCGAAAATGGCCAGTTCCAGCCTTCCGCTACGGTCGTCCAGGGTGACGAAGGCCATTCGCTTGCCGCGCTTTGACTCTCTGATGCGCAAATCAACCACCAACCCCGCAAACCGTGCTTGGGCCGTTTGTTTCCACTTGTCCGGATCGGTCAGTACGGCACCGATCCGTGCGCTGGTAAAGCCCGCCAATTCGCTTTCGTAACGAGTGATTGGGTGCCCGCTGAGATACAGCCCCAGTGTCGCCTTTTCCTCCCTCAGTATCTCGCTCTCTGTCCACTGATCCGTCCCATCACCACGGCTTTCATCCGATACGGAAGCGTACTCTTCTACAGCCTCTTCCAGGCCGAAAAGGTCTCCCTGCCCTGAACGCACCATGCGTCCATGCTGCTCGGCGGTTTTCATGACCGCTGGCAGTTGTCTCAGGTTCTCCGCCCGGTTTCGGCCGAGGGAGTCCATCGCACCGGACCGAACTAGCGCTTCCAGTACCTTCTTGTTGACCTTGTTCAGCTCCAGGCGCTGACAAAAATCCAGCAGACCGGCATACTCTCCGCCGGCATTCCTCTGATCCACGATTGATTCGATCGCGCTCTCACCGACTCCCTTGATTGCCCCGAGGCCGTAGGCAATTGTCCTGTCGTTGATCGCGGAAAACCGGTACTGCGAATGATTAACGCTGGGCGGGATGATTTCGAGTTTCATGGAACGGCATTCTTCGACAAGAATAACCACCTTGTCAGTATTGTCCATGTCGGAAGACAATACGGCGGCCATGAACGGTGCCGGAAAATGCGCTTTTAACCAGGCCGTCTGGTATGCAACCAACGCATATGCAGCGGAATGCGACTTGTTAAACCCGTATCCGGCAAACTTCTCCATCAGGTCAAAGATATACGTGGCCGTCGATTCCCTGATGCCATTATTCACTGCACCCTCGGTAAAGACGGTTCTCTGCTGAGCCATCTCCTCGGGTTTCTTCTTACCCATTGCCCGCC
This sequence comes from Methylococcaceae bacterium UBA1147, assembly GCA_002311315.1. Taxonomy (GTDB): domain Bacteria; phylum Pseudomonadota; class Gammaproteobacteria; order Methylococcales; family UBA1147; genus UBA1147. Next base: position 25,508 of record DBZZ01000059.1, read on the forward strand.
GCAGAAGGTCCGCGCTTCCTAGCGTATACCCGGCCAGTTCCCGGGCAATCTGCATGACCTGTTCCTGGTAGAGGATCACGCCGTTTGTCGGGTTCAGAATCGGTTCAAGCATCGGATGCGCATACTTTGCAGTTCTTCGACCGTGCTTCACGTCGATGTAATCATCCACCATGCCCGACTGCAAGGGTCCTGGACGAAACAGTGCCACCAGGGCAATAATGTCCGCGAAACAATCGGGCTGCAGGCGACGGATCAGATCCTTCATGCCGCGGGACTCAAGCTGGAAGATTGCGGTTGTCGAACAATCCTTGAGGATCCTGTAACTGGCAAAGTCGTCCTTTGGAATCCGGGTGATATTAATTGGATCCTTCCCTTCAGCCTCAAGCCTGGAGTTGATTGACTGCAAGGCCCAGTCGATGATGGTCAACGTCCTCAACCCCAGGAAGTCGAACTTGACCAGACCGACCGTTTCAACGTCATCTTTGTCGAACTGTGTAACAAGATTGCTGCCCCCCTGTTCACAGTAAAGTGGTGTAAAATCAGTCAACCTCGAAGGCGCAATAACTACACCACCCGCGTGCTTACCCGCATTTCTGGCGATGCCTTCCAGGGATCTGGCAAGATCAATCAATTCTCGGGTATCGTCATCTTCACCGTAGAGACGCCCCAGTTCTTCGCTTTCCGACAAAGCTTTTTCAAGCGTCATCCCGACCTCGAACGGAATCAGTTTTGCCAGGTTATCCACCAAGCCGTAGGAATAACCGAGGACCCGACCGACGTCTCGAACCACCGCACGAGCCGCCATGCTTCCGTAGGTGATGATTTGGGCGACTCGCTCTCTGCCGTATTTCCCAGCCACATACTCAATCACCCTGTCACGTCCTTCCATGCAGAAGTCCACATCGAAGTCAGGCATCGAAACTCTTTCTGGATTCAGAAACCTCTCAAACAGCAGGTCAAACTCCATCGGGTCCAGATCGGTAATACCGAGTGCGTAGGCAACGAGAGACCCGGCTCCGGAACCACGGCCAGGCCCCACGGGAATATGGTTGCTTTTCGCCCACTTGATGAAATCTGCAACGATCAGGAAATAACCGGGATAACCCATCTCGAGAATGACATCGAGTTCTTTTTGTAGCCGGTCTTGGTAAGCCTTACTCCCGTTTTCCGAGGTCCCGGACTCCAATCCGGAAACCATCTCCAGCCGCTGAGACAAACCACGCCGGGAAATATCGACGAGATATTCCCCGGTAGTTGTATTTTCCGGTATCGGAAAATCAGGCAGGTGGGTTTTTCCCAATTCCAGCGTCAGGTTACAGCGTCGGGCAATCTCTACTGTGTTCGCGAGGGCTTCTGGAATATCCGAAAAAGTCTCAACCATCTCGTCTTGGGTCGTAAAATACTGGCATTCACTGTATTCCAGCGGACGCCTGGCATCATCCAACATCCGGCCCTGGTGGATACACACCCGAGCCTCGTGGGCCTGGAAATCATCGCGATCAAGGAAACGAACATCGTTGGTTGCAACGACCGGGCAACCAAATTCCAGAGCCATTGCCACTGACGTTTCGATGTAGTCTTCCTCGCCTGGCCGTTCCGTCCGATAGAGTTCAACGTAGAAACGGTCATCAAAAACGCGCATCCATTTTTCTAGAGACGCCTTAGCATTCCCCTTACGCGATTCAAGCAGGTTACGGCCAATAGCGCCCGCGCAACCTCCAGACAAGGCAATCAATCCGCCGCTTTGCTGCTCGATCCATTGCTCCGCAAGCATGGGTATCCCCTGGTGTTGACCTTCAAGGTAAGCCTTTGAAATCAATTCAGTCAACGCCAGGTAACCGGCGTGACTCTGGCAAAGGAGAGTCATTCGATGTGGAACCGCAGGCTCCTGACTATTGAGCACATATACGTCTGCACCAACTACAGGCTTGACGCCGCAAGATAAAGCGGCTTTGTAGAACTTCACCATACCAAACAGGTTGCTCTGATCGGTAATGGCAACGGCCGGCATTCGGTCGTCAACGGCCTTCTTGATCAGGGGTTTGATCCGTACAATGCCATCCACTAGAGAATATTCGGAATGAACTCTCAAGTGAACGAAACGGGGTTCCGACATGTTTTCTGAATCCTACCGACGGCCTGACTACGATTGAGAAGAACCTGAAATCCGGCCACCATTCTCCGAATTTCCGTTAGCGGACAACTCCCTAACCGGCCTGAAACTGTAACGATGAAATACGGTTCCGCCATTGGCCAGCAGACTTGCCCGGTGTTCGCGGGTCGGGTATCCCTTGTTCCTGGAAAAACCGTACCCCGGGCACAGTCGGCCCAGCAATGCCATTTCCGCGTCTCGGCAGACCTTGGCCATGATCGAAGCGGCGGAGATCTCGGCGATCAACTGATCCCCCCTGACCACTGCTTTTCCGGGGTATTCGATATCCGGAAACCAGTTTCCGTCGACCCACACCCATTCCAGTCCCGAACAACCCAGCCCATTTACCGCACGCGCCATTGCCAGCAATGATGCGTTCAGGATGTTGAGTCGATCAATTTCGCTGGCTTCTGATCTGCCCAGAGACCAGTACAACGCTTTGGAACGGATGTCTTCCGCGATCCTTCGGCGCCGAACCGCGGATAGTTTTTTCGAATCAGCCAACTCGTCCACCGGGTTCCGCGGATCGAGGACAACTGCCGCTGCGATCACCGGTCCGGCCAGGCAACCGCGCCCAACCTCGTCAACGCCAGCCACTAGACGATCTGCCGACAAGGTTTTCCCGGACGTTTCGTCCACGCTACCGATAAAGACTGGTTGAAGGTTTCATCAGGGTCAAATACGGAAGAAGTCATGGCCGGCTTCTTGAAGACCATACAGGTCCCGGGGCATGCCGTGTCCCATCGTTGTTGCCCGTTACGGACTTTAGCTAGGCCGGACGGGAACCGGGAGGACTCTTTTCACCGCAGGATACCGCGGCGAGTATCTTGAACAAATGCCAGCAGACAACCAATTTTAGGTGTGTCTTCGCTCATGGTTTCGAGAACCTTGATCGCCTCTTCCAGCCTGAGCCCGGCCTTATAGATTGTTTTGTAGGCACGGCGGATCTCCTGCACGGTACCGGCATCAAAGCCCTTGCGTTCAAGACCCACCGAATTGATGCCGAAGGGTTTGGTCGGTCGGCCTCCAACCATCACATACGGAGGAACATCCAGCGAGATCGAGCTACCCATTGCCGAGAAGCTGTACTTACCAATGCGAGTAAACTGATGCACCAGCGTGAACCCGCCGAGGATGGCAAAGTCATCCAGAGAAACATGACCAGCCAGGGAAGCGCCATTGGCCATCACCACATCGTTACCGATCTCGCAGTCGTGCGCCACGTGGGCGTAGGCCATCAAAAGGTTGTTGCTGCCAACCCGCGTAAGGCCCTTGTCCTGTGCCGTACCTCGGTGAATAGTGCAGTATTCGCGGATGATGTTTTGGTCACCGATTTCAAGGTAGGTAACCTCATTGCAGTATTTCTTGTCCTGCGGGTCCTCTCCCACCGAAGCGAACTGGTAGATGGTATTGGACTTGCCAATGATACTGGGTCCATTGATGACAACATGCGAAGCGACCGAAGTACCACTGTCAATCTGCACGCCGGGCCCGATGATACTGTAGGGCCCGACGGAAACATCGTCGGCTAGTTCGGCCTTGGGATCAATAATCGCCGTGGGGTGGATCAAGACTTCGACTCTGAAGCAGCACACATGATTTCGGCACTGGCCACAAACTCTCCATCCACTTCTGCACGGCAGGAAAAGGCCCAGATATTCCGCTTGTGCCTCAGATACACTGCCTCAAGGGTCAGTTGATCGCCCGGAACGACCGGACGCTTGAATCGAACCTTATCCAGCCCGACAAGGTAATAGGTTATGCCCTTGCCGAGAAGGCTTTCCGATGCCAGCAGGCCCGTAGCCTGGGCCAGGGCTTCGATGACCAGCACACCCGGCATTATAGGTTCCTGCGGAAAATGCCCGAGGAAATAGGGTTCGTTATGGGTAACGTTCTTGATTGCCAGCAGGCGCTTGCCGGCTTCGCATTCCAATACCCTATCGACCATCAAGAAAGGGTAACGGTGAGGCAAATACTCCCTTATTTTGAGAATATCCATCATGTTCTTCCTGGTTTGTATTCTTGCAGACGGAACTCAGCGTTCCAGTTGATCGAGTCACTCAGGCAGAATCTAGAAGCTTTTTCTGAGTTTCTCTTGAAGTAGCGGCGTTACATTGACCCCGTCACTGGCATAAAGAACACCATCAGTGAGCAATAGGTCGTAACCGCCTTCCTTGGCCAATTCACGAGCGGCCTCGAGAATCTGTTTTTGAAGGTTCCCGATGATTTCGTTCTGGCGAATATTCGCATCTTCTCTCAGTTCTTCTTCGCTTCGTTTC
>DBZZ01000059.1:30095-30615 GCA_002311315.1 Methylococcaceae bacterium UBA1147
AAACTCTTTCTCGAGTTCTTTCCTGGCATTTTCTGCTTGAGGGGATCCGCGCATCACCTTAGGAAAATCGATAAATCCAATCTTCAACTCCGCCATCGCCGTCGAGGTCAACAAAAGCACAGCCAGCAATGGGCAAATTAGGTATTTTATCAGCATTTCTTAAATCCGGAATTCTATGACAGTCGGCTCAGTTTACACCAAAGCAACACAACTTTTCAGCCTGCGGAAACCGAGGCAGATCAGGAAACCGGGAGGAACTGAGAGCCGAACGGCTTTAGAGCCCTGATCCCATGTTGAACTGAAAGCTTTGGACCCTATCTCCGAACTCTTCATTGAAGGGGACCGCATAGCTAATTGTTATCGCCCCGAACGGCGACAACCACTCGGCCGCAAGCCCGGCAGAATATTTCATGCCGCTGAGCGAAACCGAGGTAGCGTAAACGTTGCCGGCGTCGATGAACGCACTCAGGCGCATCGAATCGAAGTCCTCCATGAAGGGAATCGGGAAGTAGACTTCAGC
>DBZZ01000047.1:0-2864 GCA_002311315.1 Methylococcaceae bacterium UBA1147
TGGCGGAGAGGCAGGGATTCGAACCCTGGGAGGGCTACTAACCCTCAACGGTTTTCAAGACCGTCGCTTTCGACCGCTCAGCCACCTCTCCGCGGGTCGAGCAGAATACAGCAAACAAAGCCTTCCCGCAATTCAGAAAACCAGCAACCTAGACTGCTGTTCCTGTATTCATCCGGTCAGGCGGAATCAGGTAGAACCTCAATCTTTCTGTTCACCAAGCCAAAGGCATTGACCGTCACTATCATTATTGATTTTTTTTAGGTATTCATTGTGGAATTTCAGCTCCGATTCCGAACAGCGAATAACCTTCAGTTCCGGCCGATGCTTTGGCAAGCGCTTTATTGCACCATCTGGCGCCAAGCCCGCGACCGGGTTATCTTCTGCCAGCATGGATGTCTGTCCACCTGTCATCATCAGGTAGACTTCTGCAAGGATTTCGGCATCCAGTAGAGCACCGTGCAAGTCCCGGTGGCTATTATCGATTACGTACCGCTTGCAAAGTGCATCTAGGCTGTTGCGCTGTCCCGGGTGCTTTTTCCTGGCTAAGGCCAGGGTATCGGTGACCAAACAGTATTGTTCAATCTTTTCCGAACGCCCTGACAACCGCAGTTCATGGTTCAGGAAACCGATATCGAACGGCGCGTTGTGGATAATCAGTTCCGCATCTGACAGGTACGCGACAAGATCGTCAACGACATCCTCGAATCGCGGCTTGTCGGCCAGGAACTCGTTACTGATCCCGTGCACCTCGGTCGCTCCTCTATCGATTTGGCGATCCGGGTTTAGGTACACATGGAAACGATTGTCCGTCGCCTTGCGTTTGAGCAATTCAACGCACCCGATCTCGATGATCCGATGCCCGTCTTCAGGAGATAGTCCTGTAGTTTCCGTATCAAGTACGATTTGTTTCATTGCATCTTTCCTAAAACCGGTTTGACCCGACTGAAGCGATCTCTGCGCCGCCGGACGCTCGTAGCTGACGACAGGCTCGACCCAACGCGGAATTCAGGCGAGCATGCTCCCGCCAACACCTCATTCCCTGTCCAGCGAATCAATCCCCTGGTTTGCCAGTGCGTCCGCCCGTTCATTTCCTGGGTGCCCGGCATGCCCCTTTATCCACCGCCATTCGACATTGTGACTTGCCAACGCCTCATCCAGCCGAACCCAGAGGTCTTTGTTCTTCACAGGCTTTTTTGCAGCAGTCATCCAATTCCGTTTCTTCCAGCCAGTCATCCATTCGGTGATACCCTTCTGAACGTAGGTGGAATCGGTGTAAAGATATACGTCGCTAGCTTTCGTCAGGGCCTCAATACCACGAATGGCCGCAAGCAACTCCATTCGGTTATTTGTGGTCGATTCTTGCGTCCCACCGCATAATTCCTTTTTGGTGCCCTGGTATTCCAGTAGCACCCCCCATCCCCCGGGCCCCGGGTTTCCCCTGCAGGCTCCATCGGTATAAATATTGACCCGGCTAACCATCCAGCCGACTCCTCGGAAGCAAGGAATTTGCAGGAATAAGTCCCTTAACCCTTCCCCTTTCTGGCGCTAGCGGGATCACCGAATAGCGGCGTTTAACCGCCCTTACTCCGTAGGATACTGACGTAAAAAAAAACAGGCCGGTTACTGCCGGACGGGCAGCACTGAGATCTGCTTGGAAATTCACGTACGAAACCAACGATACGTCGAAGTCCATCGATCCCAGCCAGTGACGAAGCTTATGTTGACTAACAAAGTTACCGCACCAGGGAACGATTCCGCGAAGTCCATCCGGGTAATGCACGAAACGTGTCCGGCTCCAGGGATTGAAAAGTAGAAGGATCAAACGACCCTCCGGCTTGAGAATGCGCTCTGCTTCCACAAGCACTCCATATTGATCGGATTCAAACTCCAGGCAGTGCGGGACAATCACGACATCCATGCTTTCCGATTCAAGTGGGATCTCTCCGCAATTCGCGACAATGCGCCCGGTGCTTTCGTCTGCTACCGCAACCCGATCGACAACAACGAAGTCACTGCGCACATCTGTGTCATAGTATTCGCGTTCCCAGCCAAGTGAGCCGATCTGTAGGATCTGCTGCTGATAACGGAAAGGGATGACCTTCGACAGGTAGTCTGATTCCATGGCACGAAGTGCGTTGCCCGAATTTGAAAAGAACCACTCAACCAAAAGCCTGCGGTATTCCGCTGGATCCTGATCTGACGACGCTGATTTCATCGTGCTTCTACAGTCGATAATCTATATAATTGCCGCAAACAAGGATTCTAACTCATACCTAGTCCGTGGAATATATCCGCAGAGTATTTGTTCTACCCTGCATCCCTGCTCTCCTGATTTCAATCCTGCTGACCGGCTGCTCGTTGAAACCGGGGCCGCAGGGTCGTACCCCGAGCCTGGGCCTGCCCGGCTATCCTGGGGAAAAAATCAAACCGCTCGGTTCGGATGGGTCGGAAGCCCAGCCAGGCTTGAAAAACCTTTGGCAACGGGTGATTTCCCTTTACCAACTGGAAACGGTTCAACATTCTCAGATTGAACGAGAGATTCAGGTCTACCTGCGAAATCCTGATTATCTCATGCGAACCCAGTCGCGTGCCGAACCTTACCTTCACTACATTGTCGAGCAAGTGGAGAAAAACGGATTGCCTGGCGAACTTGCTCTGCTGCCGGTCATTGAAAGCGCGTTTCGTCCCTATGCCTACTCGCGCGCCAGTGCCTCAGGCCTTTGGCAATTCATCCCCTCGACAGGCCGCACATACGGACTCAAGCAAAACTGGTGGTACGACGGCAGAAGAGATGTCCACAAGGCGACGCGAGCTGCCCTGCAACACCTGCAAGATCTTGAAAAAGCTTTTGACCACGACTGGTT
>DBZZ01000047.1:2937-3919 GCA_002311315.1 Methylococcaceae bacterium UBA1147
AGAACAAACAACGCGGCCGGCCAACGGACTTCTGGTCCCTGCACCTGCCACGGGAAACCAGAAGCTATGTCCCTCGTCTGCTGGCCTTGAGCCAGCTGATAGCCAATGCCCGCAAATACGACATCACCCTCAAGCCGATCGTAGACCGGCCATATTTTCGGCAGATACCCCTCGAAGCCCAGATCGACTTCAAGCAGGCGGCAGGAATGGTCGACATATCGCTGGAGGAGTTTTACCGGCTGAACCCGGGCTTCAACCAGTGGGCATCGGATCCGGAGGGTCCCTACGCCTTACTGATTCCTATTCAGAAAGCCGATGACTTCGTCAATCAACTCGAGCAGATAGCAGAAAAAGACAAGACTTCATGGTATCGACACAAGGTCAAACGCCGGGAATCAATCGAGCAAATCGCTGCAAAGTACAACACTTCGGCCTTCAATATCCTCAAAGCCAACAAGCTGGCCGGTAAATCGTTGATCACCGGTGATCGACTGATCATACCCGTATCGGGCCAGAAACTTTCCCGCAACCACTATTCACCCAATCCGTATCTTCCCGAACGAATCAAAGCCGAACTGGGCATGCCCGGAACGAAGATCATTTACCGAATACGCCGTGGTGATACCCTTTCTGGAATCGGGCAACGATATCGGATCAAGGCAAAATCCATCGCCAACTGGAACAGTATCCGGGTCAATTCCATGATTCGTCCAGGCCAGAGACTGATTCTCTGGCCAAAGGGAAAGGCTGGGGTTGCACGAACGGCCATCCCGAGCAGCGCCAAAAGCTACACGGTCCGCAAAGGCGATTCGCTCTACACCATCGCCCACCAGTTCAAGGTATCGATGACCAACCTGAAAAAATGGAATCGCCAGATCCTGGGTAAATACCTCATGCCCGGCCAGAAACTGGCCATCTGGCCGAAAGCAAAGACCCGAATCACACGAAGGGCCGCCCCAAGCTACACGGTCCGCAAAGGCGA
>DBZZ01000047.1:4023-29688 GCA_002311315.1 Methylococcaceae bacterium UBA1147
GAACAAACAAAAGCGGCACGCCCCTGCCGTTTCGAATGACCATGTCCCCTCTTGCGATTCTTCACCCTGCCACTAACTGCGTAGGGAATACCAAACAGCTGAAAATTAGCGTTCAACCCAGTATTGCCAGCGCGCTATCGTAGTCAGGTTCGTCCGCGATTTCACCGACCAGCTGGGTGTACACCACCTTGTCCTGTTGGTCGAGAATCACAATGGCACGGGTGGTTAGCCCCTTCAATACGCCGTCAATAATCGAGATGCCGTAATCGGTCGCAAAATCTGAACGGAAGGATGACAGCGGAACGACATTTTCCAACCCCTCTGCTTCACAAAACCTGGCCTGGGCAAAAGGCAAGTCCGCAGAAATCACTAGAACGACCGTGTTGTCGAGGGAAGCTGCCTTTTCATTGAAAATCCGGGTTGAAACCGCGCAGGTCGGTGTATCCAGACTAGGCACGATGGACAACACTTTTCTCTTGTTTCCAAAATCCTGCAACGAAACATTGTCCAGCTTTCCGTTCACCAACTCAAAGCCGGGGGCATTGTCCCCAACCGAAGGCAGATTTCCGGATGTATTGATCGGGTTTCCACCCAAAGTAACTGTAGCCATAATCGAATTGATCCTGCAATGAAGTTCTGAGATTGATAAAAAAACCGCGCGTTGGGAGGGCTCGCGACCTCGGCACGGTCTACTTGGCGTCAATCTAACCCTGTATGTAATACCGAATCAAGCAATTTCCGGGTATAAGGGTGCCTAGGGCTCGTCAGGACCTCAGCAGCTGGCCCGTTTTCCACAAATCTGCCCCTGTACATGACCGCCACCTGGTCCGCTATTCGCGCGACAACCGCGAGATCATGACTGATGAACAAGTAACTCAACTCCTCTGTTTCCTGCAGCTCCAGCATGAGTTCGATAATCTGCGCCTGAACGGAAACATCCAGTGCGCTGGTCGGTTCATCAAGGACCAGCAACCTGGGGTGAACCGCAAGCGCCCTTGCAATACAGATCCGTTGACGCTGCCCTCCAGAGAATTCATGCGGATACCGCTCCATTGCCCCGGCCGGCAGACCGACTTTTTCAAGTAATTCGCCCACCAATCCCTTGAACTCCGTATCAGAGATACGCGGCCGCAAGGATCTTAGGCCTTCGCCAACCACCTCGCCAACAGACATCCTTGGATTCATTGAAGAAAAGGGATCTTGGAAAACGATCTGCATCGCGGCCGGGTCCACCTTTCTCGGTCTGGAAAACGGTTCATCTCCGTCGATTCCGTCGAACTGGATTTCCCCACCAGTGGCTTTCACCAGTTGTAAGATTGCCTTTCCCAAGGTGGTCTTGCCGCATCCAGACTCTCCCACAACTGCCAGCGTACAGCCCCGCGCGAGGTCCAAGCTGACCCCGTCCACGGCCTTGACCCAACCCGACACTCTCTTCAGGAACCCCTGTCGTATCGGGTAATGAACCTTGAGATCCCGAACCTGCAAGAGGATGCAAGCAGAATCATGAATCGGTTGCCGGAATCGTTCCATGCCCGGTAAGGCATTGATGAGTTTACGTGTGTACGGATGAACAGAATTGTGGAAAAACAGCTCCTGTCGGGATCGTTCAACGATACGCCCCTCTTTCATGACCGCCACGTTATCGGCCATCTCTCCGACCACGCCAAAATCGTGAGTGATTAGCCACAGTCCCATTCCGGTATCCTGTTGAATACTTTTCAGCAACCGCAGGATCTGAGCCTGGATCGTTACGTCAAGGGCCGTTGTCGGTTCATCTGCAATCAACAGATCCGGATTGCCGGCCAACGCAATAGCGATCACCACGCGCTGGCGGAGACCACCGGACAACTGGTGGGGATATTCCGAGTAACGCCTTTGCACAAATGGAATCTCGACACGGTCCATAAGCTCCATCACCTCCGACCGGGTCGGGCGGTACCATCGACCTGACCGGCTGCGAACAGCCTCGGCAATCTGAGAACCGACCGTCATCACCGGATTCAGCGATGTCATCGGGTCCTGGAAGACCATGCCGATCCTGCGACCCCGGATCGCGTTCATGTCGCGTTCGGGAATCCGCAACAGGTCCAGACCCTTGAATCCCACTCGACCGGCTTTGATAGATGCAGCGGACGGCAATAAACGTAAGACCGATAAGGCGGCGACCGATTTTCCCGATCCCGACTCGCCAACAAGGGCAAAGGTTTCCTTTCGCCGGATCGAAAAACTGATGCCATCGACGACTGGAACGCTGGCTTGTCCGCTACCGAATGATATTTTTAGTGATTCGACTTCCAGAAGAACAGGATCAGTACCCTGATCGACCGCACTCATATCCGGCCCGTCGGTGCCCGTACTGGTCTTTTTTCCTACCATCCGTACTCGCTACCATCAATCCACCCCAGAAAATCATTCAGGGCATTCAGCCCACTGTGATTCAAAACGATATCCATGGCCTCCTGCACCACTGGGTGAGCCTGGTAAGCAACACCCAGCCCAGCCGTCATTAGCATTGGCAGATCGTTCGCACCATCGCCGACAGCGATGACCTGATCTGTCGTAATCGATAAGCGTTTACAGACCTCGGCAAGAAAGCATGCCTTAGCCTGGCCGTCTACAAGCGGCCCTTCCAGGCGACCGGTCAGTTGACCATTGTCCACCTGCAATTGGTTAGCAAGGCTGTCAAACAGGCCAAAGCGCCGCACCAACCGTTCCGCAAAGAAACAGAATCCACCGGAGACCAGGACCAGCGGGATTCGTCTTGCCGCCAGTTCCGAGAGCAGACTCTCCACACCCCAACGGGTTTCCAGCCGGGTCCGATAAACTTGTTCCAACTGCTCCAGCCTCAATCCTGCCAGCAAGCCAACCCGTTTTCGCAACGACTCAGCATAATCGATCTCCCCGCGCATCGCCGCCCCGGTAATGGCAGCGACTGTAGCTTGGTGGCCGCTCAGATTAGCCAGTTCATCGATACATTCGACATTGACAAAGGTCGAGTCCATATCACACACAACAAGCCCAACTTGTTGCGGATCAAACCCATCCGGCAACACGTTGATATCGATCTGGAACCTCCCCCGGAGGTTTTCGATCACCATTCGATCGGCGACCTGTGCATCCACGACCAGTCTTTGGTTCCCGGCCCTATAGAACCGTCCGCCCGTCTGTTCCAGAATCATACGCACGTCGGTTTGATGATGTAGTTTCCCGTGCAGACAGAGACGGTTAATCATCTTTCACCACGCTGATAACGCGGGTCCAGCGCATCCCGGACGCCATCGGCAAACAGGTTGGCAGACAGCACCAGAATAAACATGAAAAGAAAGGCGGCAAACAGGGGCCACCAGACCACCGGCTCCCGAGCCATTTCCAGCCGGGCACTGTTAATCATGTTACCCCAGCTAAAGGTTGTCGGATCAACACCAATATTAATGTACGAAAGAACCGCTTCGGCAAGCACGAGACCACTAAAATCGAGAGTGACCGAGATCAGAACAATATGGAAAAGATTCGGCAGGATATGCCGAGCCAGGATCCCCGGATCCCCCACGCCCAACGCTCTTGCCGCCTGAACGTACTCCATCTCCCGAAGCTTGAGAGTCTCGGCACGCAGAAGACGACAAAGGCCTGTCCAACTGGTCATCCCGAGCACCAGGCAAAGAAACAGCAGCCGGGTATCTGCACGCACGGCGATCGTATCGAATGCTTCCGCGTGGTTCGACATGTAAACCTGAACCACCAGGATCGATGCAGCAATCAGTAGTACGCCGGGGATGGAATTGAGGGTCGTGTAGATGTACTGAATCAGGTCATCGACCCATCCCCTGTAGTAGCCGGAAACGATGCCCAGGACCAGTGCGAAGGGTAGGGTCACCAAGGTAGTCAGACAGCCGATCACCAAACCCGTGCGGATACTCTTGAGGCTCTGGTACAAGACATCCTGTCCCACCTTATCCGTACCCAGAACGTGGTAATGAACACTCAGGTCGACCAGGGTCCAGCCCATGCACAGGATCAGGGTTCCCGTAACCAATACCGACCTCCAGGGCTTCTCAAAATCATCGCCAGACAATTGGCAAATCTCCTTGGACATGCTGGTCGATTTCTTTCGGGACCGGAAAATCGCTGCCGAAAGAACCAACAGTCCGGCAACCAGAAGGCCCTTCGCTGTCCCCTGAACAACCGTTTGAAGAATGTCGTGAACCCGACTGTCCGGCTCCTCGAGATGGGCCCCGCCGTGAACCAGACGTGCGTACCCCCAGAAACCCGAACCAACCCCATCCGGCAGAAGTTCACGCGTGTAAAGGTGGGATGCGAACGGAGCAGAATAGGTTTTTTCATCATGGGTCCTGATCGTGGTCGCCCAGACATCAAAAAGGCTGATCGGTTCACCCTGTACAATTACCGAGCCTGCCGAGGCCGTTGCATGAGCTGGGTAGAAGCGGATGCTGTCCAGCAGCCCGATCAAAAGAAAAACCACAAGGATCACCAGCGAAATCATTGCCGGTTTATCAGACGTGAGTTTTCGCCACGGCCGCAGCCACTGTTCTTTTCGACCAAAACGCAAGAAGGCCAGCAACAGACTTCCTAGAACCAGGAAGATCAGAGTGTCAGTCCAGAAAAAAACCACGATGGGGAACCCTTCAGAGAAGTCTGATCCGGGGATCGACCAGCGTATACGCGATGTCGGTCATCACTAACCCCAAGATATAGAGAGCCGAGCCAAGAAAAACCATCGAACGGACGATTGCGAAATCCTGCCGGTTGATCGCATCAATGGTATAACTACCCAGCCCCGGAATACTGAAAAAGGATTCGGTAATCAGGCTGCCCATGAACAGAATCGGCAACACCGCTACAATGCCAGTGAGGATTGGTATCAGGGCATTCCGCAACACATGGCTAAAAAGAACCCGGGTTTCCGACAGCCCCTTGGCACGCGCAGTGCGGACGTAATCCTTCTCGACTTCCTCCAGCAGCAGGCTTCGGTACCATCTGGCACCCGCTCCCAGCCCAGAAACCACCCCAATCAGGACCGGCAGAACCAGGAACTTGACCGCGTTCAACCCCGTGTCGTAGCCGGAAATGGGCACCAGCAGCAGAAACTTGCCGACCAGGTATTGGCCAAGAATAATATAGAACAGTGCCGAGACGGACATCATGGCAACACAAACAATCACTCCCCAGAATTCGACATAGGTCGAACGGAAAAACACCATCAGGACGGCAAGAGTGATGTTTGCCAGTAACCCGCAAACCAGCGAAGGAACAGCAATCGCGAGACTCGGCCACATTCTTTGCATGATGTCCGAGCCAATGTCCCTGCCACTGTCCGAACGGCCAAACCGAAACAGAAAAAGCCCTGCCGACTTGGTATAGAAAATCGTTTCCGTAAGGTGTCCTGTTCCTTCTGACTGACCGTTCCACCACAATGGCATCTGGTATCCGCGCTGTTCCTTCCACTTCTGGATTGCCTGTTCGGTCACGTGTTTCTGGCCAAGCTGCATGCGTGCCATGTCATCCGGAGTATTGACGACAAAAAACAGCAGGAAGGTCAGGATATTTACTCCCGCAAGCAGGGGAAATGCATACAGAATACGGCGGATAATGTATGCCGTCATGAACTACAGCGCACCTGCGCGCTGCTGACGCCGGTAAAGAAGCCAGGCCGGGCAAAAGAAAGCAAACAGGATTATTAGTATGCTAGCCAACGGCCATATCCTTGCCCGGTTCCATAGTCTGCGCATCCGTGCCCGGCGGTCGACATCAATCCTCAGGTACTTCAACTGGTTGTTCGCCATCAGGTTTGGTTTCATGTTGCGGTACCACCCATGGTAAAGATTGAAACTTTTCGGGTGAAAACCGAACAGCCACGGGGAATCGCGTCGAATGATCTCCTGCATCTGCTGGATGATAGAGAAACGCTCCTGGGTCGATTCCATGTTCCTCATTCGTTCGAAAAGCCGGTCAAACTCGGGGTTGCTGTAATTTGCCGCATTTTCGCCGCCCGCGCTGACCTTGCCGTTCGGACCGTAGAGGAGAAAGAAGAAATTTTCCGGATCTGGGTAATCGGCATTCCAACCCCACAAGAAGACCTGGTTGTTGCCGTCGCGCATCTTTCGCTGGAAGCGGTTGTAGTCAGTACCGCGGATGACCAGATGAATACCTAGCTTGAGAAACTGCTTTCTGAACCAGTTCAACCGGGCGCGGTCGTCTGGCCCGGTTGCAACGGTATCAAAATACAGGATCAAGGCTTTCCCTGTTGACCGCTCGACCCCGCCCGGGTAGCCAGCCTCAGACATCAGGATCTTTGCTTCCTGCAAGCCTTTGCGCCGAACCGCGCCCTCAATCCAGTCATAAACGAAGGGGTTAATGCCCTGCTCTCCCTCCCGACGGCCGTAAATACCCGGAGGAAGAATTCCTTGCGCCACTATGCCGCGGCCGTTCATGAAAATGGAAATGTATTCTTCGTAATCGACCGCAATCGAGATTGCCTGACGCAGTTTCCGCGCATTTTCGGTGCCCCCGCCCAGCACCGGATCCAGCATATTGAAACCCATGTAGAATACCGAGGTCAGGACGCTGGTCTTAAGACTGATTCCCTTGTCCCTGAGGTCAGCCGTCAATCCAACATCACCTTCGATCGTGAAGCGGACTGCCTGGTCAAAGCTGTCCGATGAAATCCCTGAAGCATCGTAATATCCTTGCATGAACTTGTTCCAGAACGGAATATTCTCCTTTTCCAGCGAATACACAACCCTGTCGATAAAGGGAATACGAGATCCCGCATCATCAAGCAGACCATTTTCCCTATCAGATATTTCACCTTGAGATGGATAGTACTCCCCATGGAAATTGGGATTTTTCTGCAAAACCATGCGCCGGTTCGGATTGTTTTCAACCACCATGTAGGGCCCCGTCCCCACCGGGAACCAGTCGAGGGTAATGTTTCTCTGCTGCAGAGCCTTCTGCCGATAGAATCGAACCGCCTCCCACGGCATCGGTGAAAAAAAGGGCATCGCCAGCCAGTAACGGAATTGCGGATACTTTCCCCGTATCCTTATTCGGTATCGGTACCGGTCCAGTGCTTTAACACCTTCCAGCCCAAACGCATTGAGATCGGTAGCCTTTCCCGGGATTCTTGCCGCTTCAAGTCGATTCGACAATCCCGAAAGACCGACGATATAGGCCTTCATGAATTCGGCGATTGGTGAATGAACGTCGGGATCCACCAGTCGCTTGATCTGGTATATGTAGTCCTCAGCAACCAGTTCCCTGCTGCCCGTCTGCGGGAAATCGCCGATCGAATGGATACCGTCGAGCGCATCCGGCACCAACGCATGGTACAGAAAATTGCCCTGTTCATCTTTCGCAAACGCCGGGTGGGGCTGGTAACGAATGCCCGGTGCAATGGCAATGACATAGTCGGTGAACGCCACCAGGCCTTCATCGCTCTCTTTCTCCATTGCCCGGCCCTCGCTATCACGGTAAATCACTTCCGGATGCTGCTCCGCAGACAGTGGAACCAGCCTGTACGGTCGCAGCAAATAATGGTATTGCAGGACAGGTTCGTAAACCTGCGCGATCAATGCATATTCGTTGGAACTGTATGCAACCGCCGGATCCAGGTGTTTTGGCCTTTCCGAAAATGAAGAATACAGAATATTGCTGGACGAATCGGAGGTCGGATACGGATTGTTCCATACCGAATCTCCACAGCCCGACAGGACGCCGATCAGCATCACTAGCAAGCATGACAATGCCAAGGAAATACCTTTCCGGGCTGAAATTTTACATCCCCCGAATGGCGGTTCCGAGAAAATTCCGAATGGCATCCGATAACGACGCGGTGTCCGTTTCACGGATCAATCACAGGAACCCCGCATGTTCTAGCAGGCAGGCACCAAACAGGAAATCAGCCATTTCACCTCGCGAAAACATCAGGCTGCCCCAGACGGGAGGCAACCGAACCCGTTTCCTTGCAACCATTTGCCACTGGGAACGGCCCCATGATAGCTTAGTCAAACTGGGCAACGGTCCTTCATAAAAGCCATTACCAACGGCAACAACAGACTTTAGCACCTCGCTGACACACGATCGCCTTCCACCGACATCCTGCATGTCCCATGAAGCCCTTCTTTCGACAACTCCTTTACATGCTGACCGCCCTGGCCATCATATGGTTTTTTCTGCCGGAGCGCTATGCGGTCAATGTTCCGCTAGGGCTATTGGGACCGCATAACTGGCCCTCCGTTGACGACCCTCTTGAAAAGCGTCTGCACTTACCCGATGGTTTTACGATTCGCCTTTACGCGAGCGAACTGCGGGATGCGCGAGCACTGAAATTGACCCGGACCGGCGATCTCTTGATCAGCCTGCCCCGATCCGGGACAATTGTGCTGCTCGAGACCGACCGGGACAACGATGGATATCCAGATGGTCGGCATCAGCTTGTCTCCGGCCTGAATAGGCCGCACGGCATTGATCTGCATGATGGCTGGCTGTATGTTGCCGAAACCAATGCCATACGTCGGGTCCGCTTCGACCAGCAGTCGCGAGTGATTCACGGTGATGTCGAGACGGTTGTCACCGGGATTCCCGCTGGCGGTAATCACTGGACCCGTTCGCTTCGCTTCGGTCCCGACGGCTGGATGTATTTAAGCGTTGGCTCCAGCTGCAACGCCTGCATCGAAACAAACCCCTGGCGGGCAGCCATTTTACGGTTCCGGCCCGATGGAAACGATGGTGAAATTTATGCCACCGGCCTTCGCAATATGGTGGGGTTCGACTGGAAACCAGACACCGGCGAACTTTACGGAGTGGATATCGGCCGCGATTTCCTCGGCAACGATTTCCCGCCAGATGAACTGAATCACATCGAAAGAGGCAGTTTCCATGGCTGGCCCTATACCAACGGCAACCGGGTTGCTGATCCCGACCTCGGTCATGGCCGCCAGACGGAAATCGACAAGAGCGTCAGGCCATCGCATGAATTCCCAGCTCACAGCACGCCGTTAAGCATTCATTTCCTTCGATCGGAAGCCTTCCCCCATGGTTACAAGGATGCAGCATTGGTAACCCTCCACGGTTCCTGGAATCGAACCGAAAAACAGGGATACGAAGTGGTTTCTCTTCATTTCGGAAAAGATGGAACCATCTCCGAACGCAAGTTCATCAGCGGATTCGAGGTGGAGGGGAAGGTCATCGGCCGACCGGTGGACATTGCAGAAAGCGCCGATGGAACCCTTTTCATTTCAGATGACTTTAGCGGAAGTATCTATGCCATCACGCCTGAAAACAGCCTGACCGCACTGCATTTAGGCCAAAAGAAGCACCAAACGCCTTCCAAGATCCAGCACTAACAAAGGCTCCGGCGAGATCACTTCAGGTCCTCGGGTGCCCGTTTCAGGCTGGCAGCGACCTCCGGAGGCATATAGTTTTCATCGTGTTTTGCAAGAACTTCTTCGGCCACGAAGACACCGTCGGTACGCAGGCGTCCTCTCGATACGATCCCTTGCCCTTCCCTGAAAAGGTCTGGCAGAATGCCGGTGTACTCTACCGAAACCACCTGTTCGAAATCGGTGAGATCGAAACGCACGAGAAGGTCGTCACCCGGCCTCTGGACACTGCCCTCGACCACCATTCCACCAAGCCTGAAGACCGCAGTGTCAGGGGCTTTTCCAGCAACTACTTCGGTCGGGGCAAAGAAAAACATCAAGTTCTGGTTGAACGCATTAAGTCCGAAGCCCGCGGCAACGGCAATGGCCACCACCATGGCAAGAATCAGATAAAGACGCTGTTTTCTGACCGGTTTCATAAATCACTCATTCTCTCTTGATTTCGGCGACGACGATTAGCAATATCTTTCAATGCTCGTTTCTGCTGACGAATCGGAAGAATGATATTCAACGCTAGGACCACGAAAGCGATGCCGTAGGAGGTCCAAATGTAAAAACCGTAACCTCCCATGTGAAGGAATTGATCCAGATTCATCGTTTTTCCAGGAGTTCACTGACCCAGTTACTGTTGCTTTCCCGTTCGATCAGCTCGCCGCGGGCGCGTATCAGGACCGAAATTAGGTAAAACAGCTTGAAACCGCCCGCCATCAAAAGCAATGGGATCAGCATCGAAACATGGATTGAAGGTTTATCAAATTTGGTGACGGTCGGGCCCTGGTGCAAGGTATTCCACCACTCTACCGAATAATGAATGATCGGAATATTGACCAATCCGACCAAGGCCAGAATTGCAACGGCCCGCGATGCCGTCCGCTTGTCTTCGATCGCTGCGTAAAGGCCAATCACGCCAAGGTACAGGAACAGAAGGATCAGCTCCGAAGTCAAACGCGCGTCCCAAACCCACCAACTGCCCCACATCGGTTTACCCCAGAGAGAACCCGTAACCAGCGCCAGGAAAGTAAAACTGGCCCCGATCGGGGCACTGCTAATGGCAATGACCTCCGCGTTCTTCATATGCCAGATTAACCCGATGGCTCCGCACACTGCCATGACCACGTAAACAAAGAGCGACATCCACGCGCTGGGCACGTGAACATAAATGATCCGGAAACTGTCGCCCTGCTGGTAATCCGCCGGTGCTTCCACCAGGCCACCCCAAAGTCCAGTGGCGATGAGCAGCGCGCAAAGCAGGCTAAGCCACGGCAGGATCTTGCCGGTAAACCGATAGAAATGGGGCGGCGACCCCATTCGATGATAAAAGCGTAGTAATCTGTTCAACTCAAACTCATTCGTAGTGCGGCAGCTGTCGGCAATGGTGCCAGAGCCAAGGCCAAGGCCAGTAGCGCGGCAAGCATGGACAGCTGACCATTGACGGGAAACCCAGCGGCAGACATTTGTACGGCACTGGTACCGAAGATCAGGACCGGGATATAAAGAGGTAAAACCAGTAGAGAAATAATCACTCCACCGCGACGCAAACCGACTGTCAGAGCCACGCCGATTGCTCCCACTAGGCTCAGTATCGGTGTTCCGATCAGAAGGGTCAGTATCAAGGTTTCAAGACCCTCGCCTGACAATCCGAGCAAGATGCACAGCAGTGGCGCAACCAGTATCAACGGGAGCCCGGTGACCAGCCAGTGCGCCGTGACCTTGGCCAACACCAGTACGGTAACCGGATGGGCACTCAACAGCAACTGCTCCAACGATCCGTCCTCGAAATCCGATCTAAAAATGCTCTCCAGGGAAAGCATCGAGGCAAGCAATGCGGAAACCCAGATCACCCCCGGAGCCATGGAAAGAAGCAAGGCGCGATCAGCCCCTGTTCCGAGTGCAAACAAAGTCACTACGATGACAAAGAACAACACTGGATTCACGCATTCCGAACGCTGTCTGAAATTGATCACGAGGTCCCGCCTGAGTAGCAGGCTGAACGCCCTGGCAAGGGATCGATCATTCATTAGGACAAACGCAGGCGGGTAATTTCCACGCCCGGCAGTTCCATTGCATGATGCGAAGTCATGACCACCATTCCTCCGTGTGTCAAATGGGAAGAAATCAGCTGTTCACAAATCTCGACACCGCGACGGTCCAGCGACGTAAACGGTTCATCCAGTATCCATAGCCGGCTGACGGTGGCCAACAACCTTGAAAGCGCCAGCCGCCTTTTCTGACCTGCCGACAGGGCCCTCGCCAGAACCTCATTGTAACCTGACAATTGCAGGCGTTTGAGGATCGTTTGCAGATCGGTACCCGAGGGCTTGCCCAAGGCTTTGGCCAGCTGAATATTCTCGGCAACGGTCAGGTCACCCTTGATGCCATCATGATGACCGATATAGGCCATTTCCTGGTGGTAGAGGGGTCCGAGTTCGCCGATCGGCGAGTCGTCCCAGTTGATTGAACCTGATTCCTGCATCCGGATCCCGCACAGAATCCGCAACAGGCTGGTCTTTCCTGAACCGTTCCGCCCTTCCACCACCAGAAGCTCCCCTGCCCGCAGACGGAAGCTGAGGTCCTTGAAAAGATCCCGTCCGTCCCTACTGCAATGCAGGCCTGAAACGGTAAGACCCGGTTCCGCACGCTGTTGCTGGTCGGGTCCACTCATCAGCACACCACCCCGCTCCAAAGCCGGATTCCTGTCGTGTTCAGAAACCAGTCTTTCATATTGCCGGACAAAGCCTAATCGGTCGACCTTGGATCGGCCGCCGAATTCTCAACCGGGTTTACGGGACCCTCCTGCACTAGTTTTGCCCGCTGCACATCTTGCAGACTTTCCAGATTGTACTTTGAAACCTTGAAAAAATACTCGCTGTTAGACGCTTTCAACACGTACTGATCCTTTTCGTCCAGCTTTCCGTAGCGGTACTGTATCCGCTCACCGCTCTTGGAGAGAATGACAAAATCAAATTCCGGGGACTCAAGGTGAAAAGAAGGGACATCCTCTTTACCCAGGACCTCCAGGAATCCCAGCGTACTGACGTCGGCAAGCAAGTTCGCAATTCCCGCTTCCACCACCATTTCCGCATCGCTTATCCCTTCAACCGTGAATTTTCCGTCGGCGCCCCTGAGCACTAGGTCACTAAGTTCTATTCCCTCGATCTGGTCACGGGGAAGATGCAGGAAGTTCTGGTCGGCCCATTCCCGGGTCTTGATGCTGGCCTGGTAGGCACTGAACATGATCCCGTAGATAGTATTGCTCCCATCCATCCTGGCATGAATCTTCTTGAACCCGGGGGAAGTACCCAGATAAAGGGTTTCGGTCACATTGGCCGATGAAAAAACCAGCTTGCGTTCGAACTGGTCCGCGGCAACCTTGAACCGGCTCTCGGCGGCATCGGTGGTAGCAACCGGCCAGCCAATCTTGGTGTCAAACAGTTTACCGAAGGTACGGGTTATTTTTTCAACGGAGGCCGGAAAACCGAAATAATCCGGCAAAACCCAGTTCCCCCCCTGTTTTTCCAGCACCAGTGGCCTGTCTTCCGGCTGTTCGATCACAATTCTGTCGAGCGAATCAAGCTGCAGGTCCACCAGCTTCTCGTTCTGAATATAAGCCCCGGTATCCGAGTCGGACAGAAACAGAACAAAGGTCAGAATAACCTGGGCCACAAACAGAACTGATAGGTTTCTAAACTGATTGACCATCGATTAAAGACCCCCGCTCTCAAGCACATCGCGGTAACGCAAAGTCGCCTGACCACGGATATAGCGATAAACAAAATACACGATGACCAAACCGAACAGAGCAAACGCATAATTCAGGTATTCCCAGAACAGATGCATCTGGCCGGCCTGCTGATACAGGGTCCTTGAAAAGTGGCCCCGACTCCGAATGGAAAGTAGTGCTCGGTCTTCAAGCGACCAATCAACGGCATTTTCGGCCAGATCCAGCGAATTGGAATACAGGGTGCCATTAGCGCTCGATGCCATCTGTATCGTCTGGTCGGTCAGGAATTCATTCGATGAAAAAACAATAATGCGCGCCGATTCGGGTGATTTCTCAATCACACCTGAAATCACGGCCATGTTCTGAGCCCCTTCCTGGTCCTCGCCCTCCTTCTTAGGGTCTGAAGCCTTGTCGTCTGGATCGGCCAGCATCGGGGACGGTCTATCCTTGAAGAAAGATTCGAATGTCCCTTCGACCGAAACTCCCAGCGTGTAAACTTGCCTTTCATTTCCCGGTTCGAAGCCAAGTGGCCCGTGGACACGGAAGTTCGGCAGGATTTGTAATGATTCCGAACTCCAAGCCTGGTCCGAAGTTTTCATGAACCGGGAAACCTGTCGCTTGTTGTTCTTCTCTGCATCAAGACTCAGTGGAGAAGCCCAGTCGATGGTTACCTGTGCAAGGCCCGCGGCAAGGCCATCACCCGAATCAAGCCCCTCGCCCCGAACATCAATAAAATAGGGGTATTCGATCATGCGCATCTCCTGTATCACGAATCCGCCGACGCTTCGACTAACCGGGATCGGCAACATGGTGTTCTGCGGATCAAGTACCATCGACTGATCGACCGATATTCCGTGATGTAGAAGCCATTTGGTCAACCCCGATTCATACTCCGAT
Source organism: Methylococcaceae bacterium UBA1147 (assembly GCA_002311315.1). GTDB lineage: Bacteria > Pseudomonadota > Gammaproteobacteria > Methylococcales > UBA1147 > UBA1147. The sequence goes on from DBZZ01000047.1 coordinate 18,040, forward strand.
GCGCTCAGGGACCCTCCGCCGATCACTGCCTCGTAGGGCGATGTGGAGACGATCACGGTTCCACCCTTCATCAGGAATTGGTCCATGGCAAAGACCTGCCGATCGCTCAGTGAACGCGGGGCCACCACAAACAACAAATCAACATCCTCAGGGAGCAACCCGTTGGCCATGTTTGCCGGCACCAGAATATGGTTTTCTTGCAGTTTCTCGCGCAGCAATTGAAATCGCTTCCCTGATGATTGCATTTGCTGCATGTACGGGTTTGCCGCCGGAATGGGCGGAGTATGCAAAGCCACGGTGCGCATGAATCCCGAAGAATAGCGCTTCATCGCCGCTTCGAGACTTCTCCTGAAAGCATTCCCGTCAAGATACTCGCTGACCGGGACCTGAACCACTTGGTCTCCATTTTCTAGAATCATGTGGAAATAGAAAGTCTCGGGGTCAAGCAGACCCGCCCTCATGGGCCGAAAACCGTATTGTTCGTCAATCTCCATCGCGACCGCACGATTGTTTTCATCAGGATCGACGAACCGATATTCAAATTTTCCGGAAGACCTGCCTTCCAGCTCATCAAGCACCTCAGCAATCTCCTGGCGATAGCCGGCCAACCCCTCCGGAAGCACGGAATCGCTAGAAACATACGCGGTAAAACGAACACGGTTTTTCAGTCCCAGAAACAGATCGCCGGCACTCTGGTATTCATAAAGCACCTTCTTGATCGATCGGGTGATCTCGTATTCTGGGTTCTGCAATTCAACGTCCATTTGCGTTTCAGTCGCCGATCTCACCTCGACCAGATCTCTGAATCCGAGAACCTGGTACTGGTCACCATACTGAACCAGAACATCAAAGTACGAATTCACCAGCGATGCCTGGTACTTATCTGAAATCTGGAAGGGGACAGGCTTAATGCCGTATTTCTGTCCGGCCTCTTCTTCCAATTCCGGATGTTCCAGCGGGTCGACGAACTCCGCACGCACCTTGCCGCCGCTAGCAACCTCATATTCCAGTATCAGATCACGAAGTTGTGGCACGAGTGGCGCCAGCAACGGATGCGTCTTGGCGCTGAAATAACCCCGGATCAGCAGTGGCTCGCGCAACTGGTCCAGGTAATGCCGGGTCGCATTGGAAATCGAATAAATTTTTCCTTCTGTAAGATCGATCCGGATCCAGGTCACTTTCTGTAACCACAGATTAGTCACGGCAAAGTTTGCCACCATAAGGGTGACCAGAATTTGCCAGCGAAGATGCGACGGCTGCTTCGATCCCCTATCCCATCGACCCGATTCCAAGAAATAGACATTCAGGCACAGGAAGATGCCAATGATGCTGAGATAATAGTAAAGATCCCGGAAGTCGATTACCCCACGGGTAATGGAAGAAAATCTCGACCCGCTTCCCAGCATCTTAAAGAATTCGCTCAGCGTGTTGCCGAACAGTTGGGTCACGGTGTCAGATCCAAGCAGGTAAAACAGCGTGCACACCAAGACCGTTGTAATCAGGCTGACAATCTGGCTATCGCTCCGCGCGCTGACGGTCAGGCCGATCGCTGTATACGCACCGGCCAGGAAAAGAGTCGCAATGTAGGCGCCCCAAACAGGCCCCCAGTCAAGGTTGCCAAGCAAGCTAACCGTGAACGGTACCGGCAGGGTCAGTAGCAGAGCAATGGCTACAAGTCCCATACAGGCGAAAAACTTACCCAGCACAAAATCAACCGGGCTGACCGGTGCCGTCAACAGAAATTCCAGTGTCCCAGCTCGCTTTTCTTCGCTCCACATGCGCATCGTTAACGCGGAGACCAGGAAGATCAGCAAAACCGGCATCCACTCGAAAAGAGGTCTCGCATCGGAGATATTCCGGGCGAAAAATTTCTCAACCCAGAAGAAAACAAAGAGGGTCACGACCAGAAAGGCCCCAAAAAAAATAAATGCCGCTGGTGAAGCGAAAAATCCCGCGATTTCCTTTCTTGCAACCAGGTTGGTCCTACGCTGCATCCTGATGCCCTCCCGCGTCCCTGTCGGTAGCATTGATTTCGTTAAACACGCCTTCAAGGTCACGTTTTTCTGGGGTCAATCCATAAAGCCGATACCCCAGATCGAGTACAGTCCTTGCCACAGGCTGTGACATTTCATCCACCGAGCCATCCAGAACCGCAAATTCCAGCGCGTAATGGTAGCGGCCTTCGCTACTGCGAAGGAATTCGGCCGAGGAAACACCGTCAATCCGCATAAGGTTCTCCACAGCGAACCCCGGTGCGGCATCAATCACCAGAATGAGTTTTTGTCCCTTTTCCAGATCCTTGATCCTCGAATCAACCGCTAGACGACCATCGCGAATGATCAGGACCCGATCGCAAACCGCCTGAACCTCGCGCAGGATATGAGTCGACAGGATCACGGTAGACTCCCTGCCCAGTTCGACGATGATGTCGAGCATGTGCTGAATCTGCGAGGGATCCAGCCCATTCGTAGGCTCGTCAAGAATCAGGATGTCAGACTGTTTCAGAATTGCCTGAGCAACACCGACCCGCTGCCTGTAACCCCGAGAGAGCGTACTGATCGGATGAGTCGCCTTGTCCTCGAGTTCCATCCGCCGGATGGCCATGCGTATGGCCGGCTTTCGGGCTTCAACGGTCAATCCTCTCAGGCCGGCCGCATAATCCAGGAAATCGATCACTGTCATATCGGGATAAAGCGGGCAATTCTCCGGCAGGTATCCAATTCGTTGCTGGATGGCCAAACGGTCATTGGCCATATTGAGATCATCGACCAGAATCGAACCGGAGGTCGGCTCCAAATACCCGGTCATCATTTTCATGATGGTTGTCTTGCCGGCGCCGTTATGGCCCAGCAATCCAACGATCTCACCTGATTCAATTCTGCAGGAAACGTCTTCGACGGCCTTGAAGTCACCATATAATCTCGTCAGATCGCGCGCTTCAATCATAGTGCCCTACTTTCTCCTCTTTTCTGATAACCATGGTCTCAATGCAAAATCCTATTGGCCTGCCTTATCTCGTCTGTAAAACCGAAACCCGAGCACAGCTCCCAGGCCCGCCAACATTGCCAGCACCAAGTAAACCCACCTGGAGGCTGTCCAGTCTACTCTGTAGCTGTCCGGGTTCTCGACTGGCGTGAGCCCCGGGATGCTGGCAATATCCCCGTCTCCTTGCCCCACTTTCATCTGCGCCTTCATGCCTTTTTCCATGTGCTGCGCAAGTTCGCAATGGACCAGGAATGTCTTGGGTTCGTCCGGCACAATAAAGGTCGCAGTCTTGCTGCCGGGACCAGTAACCTCGATAGTGAACATTCCCGTAGGTGGGTAAAGATATTCCGGCAAACCATGAATCATAAACTGATGGCGTATGTGGTCATCGTTCACGAATTTCACGGTAATCCTGCTGCACGGCTCGACTTCCCATTCCTGTTGGTCATAGGCAAACATTTTTCCGGGAAAACGTGCAGCGTACTTGCGTCCAGCGTGAACAGTGAACTGGAGGTCACCGGAAATCTCCTTGCATCCGTCCGGAAGCCTGTCCTTATTCTCATTCATGATCATGCCATCCATGTCCATGCTGTGGCGAACCTTGACCTTGCTCTCCCCTTCGTAGGGAATTACCAACGATCTTTTAATTTCCTGGGCGCTGACCGTGCTGGTCACGGCAATCAAGCCGATCATGCATCCAATCAATAAACGACTCATTTCATTCCCCTCCCAGGCCCTGCAACTGAAGTCCGGAGCAGGCTCAGCAAACCCACAATGATCCCGAACACCAGTCCTAGCATGACCACCCGCCAAGCATCTGGTTCCACTGATCCTGCCTCTCCGAGCAGGCTTGTTGCTTCCGAACCTTCCCAGATCGGAATGTTTCCAGCGTTGTATTCCGGATCAAGGAACCGATCCACGCCGACCCCTTGAAGTTTCGGCATGCCGTCGTTCTCCAGGTAGGAACGATAAACAACCATGCTGATGTCCCCTCCGGGGCCGCGTCCATTGGTGGTAATGCCCTTTTCGGCATGGTTATGGAACAGCCAGACTCCGGGGCCGTAGCTGTGCAAACCGTCGTTCTGGGTGGACAACCGAAGGTCCATTCTTTGCGCACTACTCAGATCGTAGACATCCCGAATGACCTGTTGAGCTCTGGGTCGTTCGATACCATCGAGATGAGTGATTGTTGCCTTGTGTCCATGGGTATGCAGCGACAGAACGTTTTCTTGCCCATTCAATACCCTCAGTTTCACATTCTCATCAGGCCTGACAACGATGATGGACTCTCTCAGGGTATAGGGAAAAGACCGGCCATTGAGCAGAAAATAATCCGAAGTTGCATCGGTAATGTCGTACTCTCGATTCATTCGGCGGGCAATCAGACGAGGATCATTGGCCTTTTGAATAATCGAGTTCAGATCGTTGTCGATGCTCTGATAATGCAGATCGTACTCATGCTCATAAGAAGCCTTTACTGCCACTGATGAATGCCGCACGTAGCCAGCCCCGACATTCAGAGTTTGCAGCCAGTTGTTCGGTCGATTTTCCTCGACCACGAACATTCCCTGTAGCCCCATCATCAGGTGCTTCGCGGTCTGCACATGGCAATGATAGAACATCGTACCGGTCTGTCGCGGCTTCAATGTGTAGGTTTTTCGGTCACCTGGAAGAACTGGCCGTTCGTCCGTTAGCGGAACGCCGTCGTTGCCTTCGCCTGCGGCGTTGACATAAGGATGATCAACACCGTGAAGATGAATCGTATGGGGCAAGTAATGCGTATTCTCCAGAGTAATTTTTACAATATCGCCCTGTTCGACACGTATCACGGGTGACGGGGCCCTGAGATCCCGGATTGCTTCATAAGAAAAAAGATTGATTGCCGCCATGCCGCGGGTTTTCGGTGTAAAAACCCAGAGCCCTGGCTGAACGCCGGGTGCAATCTCGTAGGTCGGCAGGAACCGGTCCCCGTCCGGTGAACTGCCATTCAGTTCCGAAACTTCCAGCTTGATGTGAATGACGTCCGGATCCCCGTCGCCATCCAGGTCATCGCTCTTGATGACCGCATCACTGGCCAGACGTGTCTGCATCAGTGTTTTCATTGAAACGTTGTTGGTTCCCTTGACCACGGCCGCCACCGCCCAGGGATTGTCGGGTTCACAGCGAGGTGATTCATTGACATTGACACCGTCAATCTCATGCTGCTGGCGCCAAACTTCGTATCCGGACGTACAGAGCTTGGCGGGCTCACCGGTACCGTTCGGATCGGTTTTCTTGACCGAGACATATTCCTCTGTGGCCGGAGCATTGATCCACACATCACCATTCAGCCCCCGGTAAACCCAGGCTTCGACACCCACCAGAATCACTACGGCCGCCACAACCCACCGCTTCATTTCATTTTTCATGTTGACCAGACCCTGTTGCACGTACGCCGGCGTACGAGGCGGCCAGACATCCTTCACTGCGGCGAACCAACGTATTCCGAAATCGGATAAAAACCGTGTATTTTAACGCATCCTTAGTTTCATGTTCTAGATAAAAGTTCCCGTGAATTTCAAACACCCTCTAATCAAGGGGATTGCGCTCTATTCTCGGTACGCATCTTGTTGCCATGAAAGGTCCGCAACCCGTCTGAGGTAGATTCACTACGCGTGGTACAGGACGCCTCAGTCACGCCCTATGCCCGGCATTTTGCATCCCACCGATTCAAGATAAACTTCAAAGCGTCTAGAATGGTCGAACCTGGGTACAGAAACAGGCCCTTTCACAACGCCCGCCTTTGTTCATCAATCAACCTGAGAAAAAAATGACAACGACCAGTCTCGGAAACGTAGTACCGGATTTCGAAATTACCTGCACCGGAGAAAAAACGCTGAAACGATCGGATCTAGAGGGAAAATATGTAGTGCTTTACTTTTATCCGAAAGACCATACGCCGGGATGCACCCAGGAAGGCCGTGATTTCAGGGATAATATGGCCGAATTCGAAAATCTCGATACCATGATCTTAGGGGTGTCGCGAGACAGCGTACGGACGCATGAGAACTTTCGCGAAAAACAATGCTTTCCCTTCGATCTTCTGGCTGATACAGAGGAGGTCTTGTGCAAGCTTTTTGACGTCATCAAGATGAAAAACATGTACGGCCGCCAGTCCATGGGTATTGAACGGAGCACATTCCTGATTGGTCCTGATGGTACACTTCTTTGGGAATGGAGGAAGACAAAGGTCAAGGGTCATGTCCAGCAAGTGCTGGAAAAAATCATCGAAATATCACAGGCAACTTGACGGACTCAATATTGGCCGTGTGAATCAGTGCGCCTGAGATTGTGCCACCCATTGCAGACAAGACGCCAGAAGGATTCCGGCTCCTTGGTTCTGACGAAAAATTTGACCTGTTCTCGACGGATAACGGCAACAGGGCAGTCCACACGCTTGGAAGGCACCCCAGCCCGTCCAGGCTCAACGATCGTACTTTCGGGAGCTCATCCAGGGGAGGGGATGGTCTGTTCTTAGCAGTCGTCAGCCCAGTGAAAACCGAATCGAGGGGGACTTCAGCCCTGACAGACCATTAACTTATAACCTGCTTTTTCTTGACCTCATCGACCTCTAGAAACGTGGCATCTGGAGGCATGTAATCAATACGCTTGACCACCTCGTCAGAAGCCAGTAGGAGTCCCTTGCGGTAATTTTGCAAGGCCTGTGAGGGTTCACCATTTTCTGCAGCAAGGTCACCGGAACAAAGGTAAGCATCAACACTGGGTTCGATATCGATACTCGACTGAAGATACATCTTGGCCTTATCGAGCAACTTGAGCCGGATGCAGAGTTTCCCGAGCATCCTCATCAATATGGCATCACCAGGGTGTTGGGAAACCCAGGACTCCGCCCGATCCAGTTGCTTCTTTGGTTTGCCCGATTCGATACAGCCGTACAGTACGAGCAGGGTTTCATCCCAGCTCTTTTCGAGGCTTTTTCTGAGTTCGTCCTCGATGTCGTGTCCGCCGTCAAGGCGGATCATTCCAGCATAATAAACAGCACCCATACCGGATACCGACCTAATATAAGAAGGAACTCCATCCCAGGCTGCCTTCAATGCCTGTAGATCTTTGGTTCCTGCCGTTTCTTTCAGCAGTTCACTGTAGACTTCAGTTTCCAACAGCTTGATTTGGGCCTCCATCAAGACCCGATTTTTCTTCAAATCCGGCAAAAGTTTACGGATCGCCTGCCAATCCTCCATCTGCCGATAGGTTTCGTGCAACAATCTCAGCACCGCAGCATGGGTCGGCGCAATCGATTTCAGTATCTTGAGACTGTCGAGCGCCTTGTCGAACTGTTTGTTGGAGAGTTGCAACTCAGCCTCGGTCAGACCCACCACCAGTTCGGAACCCGGTGTGCTTTCATTCGCCAGCTGCAGGTATTCATCCCTCTTGCTGAAAGCGCCGCGTGCCTGGGCGGCCTTCGCAGCCGTCAGGTAATGCATCAGCGGTATACCACTAGATGCCGCATTCCGAATCAGCGATTTCTCTGCCTGTGCCCAGTTTCCTTCAGCTGCATCCACCAGTCCCCACACCAAGCCTTCGAGAGAATGAGCGGTCCGTTTGGCGAGACTTCTTTTCTTCAGGATTGAGGGGAGCCGGATGGTTGACAACAGCAGGCGTATCAGTATGTAAAAGACGACAAAGGCAATGACCAGTGCCGCAAGGGAAAAGTAGAGCGACGTTTCTATCTGCCAGTTGCCGTAGCCAATCAGGACATGTCCGGGATTCTCGCTGGTGAACACCAGGTCCCGAAGGTAGAAAGCCGCGCCGACCACGACAAGAAAGGTCGCAAGCAAATAGATGAGGTATTTCACCGCTGAACTCCTTACTGTTTCCCTTTCTGACTTTGACCGCTGGCTTTCCTGCTCGCCGATGAACGATCCACCCGTACCCGCAAGGCAGCAACGTTTTGAAGCAAGTTCAGTGAACCACTGATGTCGGGATAATCGATTTCCAGACCCACCAATGCCAGCTCGTCCAGTTCGGCGGCAAATTTCTTGGTTACGCCATGCTCCATCAGAAAGTGGGCTTTCAGCCAGTCTTTCGCATCCTGGATATTCTGCAGATACAGCCTGGAGTCACGCTCCACCAGGGCCAGTCGAACGATTTCCAGCTTGAGCCTGAGTTTTCCCCGAATCATCTGCACCTGATCCGGGCGCAGGATCGCATCGAATTCACGGTCCGTGCGTCTCACGATCACCATTCCCTTCAGATCATCCAGTGCCAAACTCAGCAGCCTGTTGATGTCGCCAATTCCGTACTCGACGGCTTCGGATTGGGGTTTTGCTTCCTCAGCGCTAGCGTTACTCGAAACCTTCCCGGAGTGAGGCAAAAACACCTGGATTTCGGAAACTTGTTTTTCAAGAACCTTAATTCTTGCGAAGATCCCGACGATATCGACCGTCTTGAGTCCCTTCAGCGCGGAGATTTCGCGTGCAATCTGTTCACGCACCTTGAAAACCCCGGGGTTTCCACTATCACGTAGGCGATTGTCCGCTGCTCTTAGCGCGCCCAGAGTTGTCTTGAGATCGCCAACCAGATTAAGCCTCTGATTCGCCACGTTGAGCATGTACTCCGCATCGGCAACCATCCAGTCGCCCCGAGTTCTGTTCAACAAATCGTCAATACGGTCAATCGAACCCGAGAGATCTTCTTTTACCTGTTTCAGCGTGTTCCCGTGATGTTTGCCGAATTCGGCCAGTTCGCGTTCGAACTTGCTTTCTCGATTAGCCACGCTGGTTTGGACCGTCGCCATCTGCATTTGCAGTGTGCTCAACTGACTCAGGAGGGTCACCTGCTGATCATTCAACTGGGCGATCTGGCGGCTATCCTTGTCGAGCTCGCCACCCAAGCCCTCCTGCTGGGAACGCAGTTGCTGCAGGAAAAAATACCCTGCGCCGGCAAGAATCACGACGGCAAAAAAGATCAAAACAGCGTAAAGATTACTCCGATCATTGGTGACTTCTTCACTACTCTGGTCACTCGTAACTTCTTCGTTCGACTCCGGTGCAGCATTGAATTCCCCAGACGCTTCGATGTCGGTATTTTCTTCGCCCACTTGTTTATTCCTCCCGTTCAAACGCTTTCAGGTTTTCGTGAACGCTCCGCTGGCCCGGACCATTCGGCCTGTTATTTTTACCGGCAAACCAGATTCTATTATTACCGATCATCGAAAATTCCATGCTGTTCCGGATCGAATAAATCACTCAATGCTGCAAACAATGCTGAATCCGACGCATTTTCCGCAAGCACGACTTTCTTGAACCCATTCGCCTTGGCTTGTCCGGCAACGCGTTCACTGATGACAATCAACGGGACACATACCGCCCATTCCATCCCATGCCGACCGAGTATCATCATCAAATTCCTTAATGATTCTCCACTGAAGGCTGTCACCGCGTCAACGCCATATCTTTGCCATTGTTCGAGGTGACTTTCAATATCCACGGATGGGCAGCAACGACGGTATACCTCCGCGTAACCAACATCCGCACCTCGCTGCGTCAGCGTATCTCCCAGTAACGGCCGGCCACCCTGACCGCGCACGATCAGAAAGCGCAGGCCCGCAACATGCCCCATTTCCGCCAAACCGAGTAAAGCCTCAGTGTCATAGCGACCCTCGGGAACCACGATACCCTTGATTCCGCAATCAAGCAGCGCTCGCTCGGTTGCCCTCCCCATAGCAGCGACTTTCACATGTCGCGGTATATTGAGTCTATTGTCACATGCTTTTTGTGCATAATACACTGCATTTACGCTGACAAAAACAAGCCAGTCAACCTGATACATGCTTCTCAGCACCTTCGAAACGTGATCCAGGTCTTTCGGAGGTTCGATCTCCAAGGTTGGAAAACGCAAGGCTGTACCGCCACCTTTTTCGATCAGATGGCACAATCCTGCGGCCTGGTGTACTGGCCGGGTAACCATGACAGAGACACCTGCAAACGGCTTGGATGTACCCATATCGGTGTACCTACGAGAGGAACTTCTCTAGAATCCGGTCCGCCCCGCGAGACAGCAATTCTTCCGCTACCTGTAGGCCAAGCTCTTCCGGGGCAGAACGGGATCCGTGTGCGTCGAATCGGACGATCCGACTCCCATCCGGCTCACCGACCAGGCCTCGTAGCCAGATTCGATCGCCGTGCAACTGGGCATGTCCGGCGATCGGTACCTGACAACCCCCGTTCAGACGGGCATTCATCGCTCGTTCGGCACCAATGCATAGATCGGTATCACCATGGTGCAATCCCGCCAGAAGGTCTCTTATCCCGACATCGTCGTTCCGGCTTTCAATCCCGATCGCACCCTGCCCAATCGCAGGCAGCATATCAGTAACGCTGACCGCTTCCCGAATTCGCTTTTCGAAGCCGAGTCGCTTGAGACCTGCAGAGGCCAATAGGATGGCATCGAATTCACCCGCATCCAGTTTATCCAAGCGAGTATTCACATTGCCTCGCAGGCTTTTAAGCTGGCAGTCGGGATGGACAGCCTTGAATTGCATTTGCCGGCGTAGACTGGATGTTCCAACCACCGAGCCTGGAGGAATTTCCGAGCAACTCGAAAATTTGCCTGACACCAGAGCATCTCGTGGATCTTCTCTCTCCAGAATAGCTCCTATTCCCAACCCGGCCGGTAACTCGGAAGGCACGTCCTTCATCGAATGGACCGCGATGTCGGCATCGCCGCGCAGGATTCCCTGCTCAAGTTCCTTGACAAAAAGGCCCTTTCCTCCGACCTTGGCCAGCGGCGCATCCAGAATCTTGTCCCCAAGGGTAACCATGCCGACCAGTTCGACACGAATATCCGGGTCCAGTCTACGCAGCTGCTCAGCAACAAATTCGGCCTGCCATAGGGCCAACTGACTTTTACGGGTAGCGATTCTGATCAGACGAGTGGCCAAATTCAGTCTTCTTCCATTTAAAGTTAACAGCTCCAAATCAGCCGTAGCCGGCCGAAACTCACCAACCGATCTCACTGCGCGGATTTGATCGGTGTATTTTACCAGAACTCTCTCCCTTCGCTGTCAAGACGCCGCCGAAAAGTACGCCATGGCCGGTTCCGATGATCCCCCCATTCCAGGGCAAAACTCTCCTGTTCCCCAAAGAAACAGGCGCGGGTGCAAACCAGTATTTCTTTCTGGCCGTGTATAATGCCAGCTTCTTATTCTGCCAGATCTATCGACTTTTCAATGAGCGAAAATGACCAACCGGAAAAACTGTGGGGCGGCCGCTTTACCGAGGCGACCGATGCATTTGTAGAGGATTTCACAGCGTCTGTTGACTTCGACCAGCGCCTCGCCAAGTACGACATCCAGGGATCAATGGCCCATGCGCGAATGCTTGAACAGGTAGGAATTCTTACCAGCGAAGAAAATTCTGCAATCGTTGACGGGCTCGAAGCGATCGGCAAAGACATTCTGGCCGGAAATTTCGAATGGTCCACCGAACTGGAAGATGTTCACATGAACATCGAGGCTCGACTCACCGAGCGCATTGGCGATGCGGGCAAGAAACTTCATACCGGACGCTCACGCAATGACCAGGTGGCCACCGATATTCGCCTGTATCTGCGCGATTCTATCGACCGAATATGTGACCAGATCGTTCATGTCCAGCGGGTATT
>DBZZ01000047.1:29710-30118 GCA_002311315.1 Methylococcaceae bacterium UBA1147
CAGACCATCATGCCCGGTTTTACGCACCTCCAGGTCGCTCAACCTGTCACCTTTGGCCATCACATGATGGCCTGGGTTGAAATGCTAGCCCGCGACCTGGAACGGTTCAGCGATTGCCGGAAACGCGTCAATACCATGCCCCTTGGATCAGCGGCACTGGCCGGGACCAGTTTCCCGATCGACCGCAACTACACCGCCGAACAACTCGGGTTTTCCTGCCCTTGTTCCAATTCGCTGGACGCGGTCAGTGACCGGGACTTTCTGATTGAATTCTCGGCGACCGCCAGCCTGGTCATGGTTCACCTTTCGCGGTTCTCGGAAGAACTGGTTCTGTGGTCAAGCGCCCAGTTCGGTTTTATCGAACTGTCCGACTCCTTCTGTACCGGTTCGTCGATCATGCCGCAAAAG
>DBZZ01000047.1:30196-31546 GCA_002311315.1 Methylococcaceae bacterium UBA1147
GCCTACAACAAGGATAACCAGGAAGACAAGGAACCGATATTCGACACGGTAGATACTCTGAATGACTGCCTGCGAGTCTACGGAGCAATGCTCGCAAACATGAGAGTTAATCCGAAAACGATGTACCAAGCGGCAAAGACCGGATTTTCGACTGCAACTGACCTGGCCGATTACCTGGTTAGAAAAGATACTCCGTTCAGGGATGCGCACGAGATCGTTGGCAAAGCGGTGCGGCTGGCAATCGACACCCGTCGGGAACTCGCGGAACTATCCCTGAAAGAATTCAAGCAATTATCCCCGAACATCGGCGGTGACGTATACGACATCCTGACTGTCGAAGGCTCGGTCGCATCGCGGAACCACTTCGGAGGCACCGCTCCGGAATGCGTATTGCAGGCCGTCAAGAACGCTCAAGCTCGGCTACCTGCCCGCGAAATAAAAACCGAGGAATAAACAGCCCGGGCCAACGAGACACCCTTTTTCTCCTTAGCAAACCGGCCAGTGGTCGATGATGATCAACCAATCAGCGACTAAACACAGGCATGCTGGAATCAGTTGTTCCTTGCGTGTCGGTACGCATCGTTGGGTAAAAGGAAGCAACCCATAAACAGCAACCATGAATCCCGAGGATCGCACCACGATAGACCTGATCCGCCACGGCGAACCGGTGGGTGGAGTTCGTTTCCGTGGACACCAGGATGACCCCCTGAGCCCCAAGGGCCGGAAACAAATGGACGACGCGATCGGCGCCTATTCCAACTGGGATCTGGTCATCACCTCTCCGCTTCGTCGGTGTTTGGAATTCGCCCAGAAGACCGCCACAAAACTGCAGTTACCGCTAGAAATCGAAGCGCAATTTCGCGAACTGGACTATGGGTCCTGGGAAGGCCGGACAGCAGACGAAATCCGTGAGCACCATCCAGGCGCCCTGGAAAATTTCTTCAGCAACCCGATTCAGTATCCGCCTAGCGGCAGCGAATCTCTTGTCGCATTCCAGACTCGAATCTTCTCCGCCTGGCAAAACACGCTTTCGAAACATCACGGGAAAAAAATTCTCCTAGTCTGCCATGGCGGTACAATCCGGATGGTTCTTACACACCTGCTTCACATGCCGATCGAAAAACTTTTCCGGATCACGGTTCCCCATGCCGGGATTACACGGATTGCACAATGTTCGAAAGACACGGACCGATTCGGGCAGTTGATTTTCCACCACGGGACGCTGTAATTGCAATTGCCAGGTACTCCTGGGGCCAACGCCTTCTTCAATCTCTGTCATTCACGCGTCGCTTTTGACCGCTTGGATTCCTTGTTTTTTGGCAGATCGGCAAATAGAATGAAGGCTCTCTC
>DBZZ01000047.1:31778-42607 GCA_002311315.1 Methylococcaceae bacterium UBA1147
CTACTGGCATTAAAAAATGGTGAAGTCGAATGGGCTAACCAGGCCCTCGCCGATTTCACTAAATGCCCCGTGCAATCACTGGTTGGACTCAACCGGGAGAATACCCGAAAAAAACCCCTGTCCTGGCTATTCGAAGATTCAGAGAAAGTCCGCACAACCGATCCGGATGGAGTTGATATCTGGTTGCACAGACAACGCTTGCCCCTCACCGAACCGGAGCGGGAGGTCCAGATTTTCACCGATATCTCCCATCAGAAACGGCTGGGAAAAGAACTGGACCGCCTGGTCCACGATGTAGAAAGCCTGGAGACCCAGCATCCCGTTCAGGGTCTGCTCAACAAGAAAATCATCATGCACACACTGGATCACCAGGTTAGTCGCAGCCGACGTTACGGAAATCCGCTCGCAGCCCTGCGGCTTTCTCTTGAATTCACCAACCCGGCAATCGATACCGATTCAAAAATCACCGAGGTTGGGCGAACACTGAGGGACAAACTACGCTGGGCTGATCAGGTCGGAATGATCGACGAAAAGACCTTTCTAATGATACTGCCCGAAACGCCACTGTCCGCAGCCCGAGAATTGGCGGGCAAACTGGCCAACGAACGAACCAATATCGGCCAAAACCCGGACGATTGGACCATCCGCTTCGGCGTTGCCGAATGGCAGAAAGGAGACGACATGGGCAATCTTCTGGTGCGTCTGCAGATTGACCAAGACCTGGACAACTCTGCCCTACTTTCCTAGGAAATCGGCTTTCCAACATTGGATTCCGACTGGAAATCAATCAGCTAGTCGACCTTCGGGACCCGATGGTCCGCTGCGGCAGACCCAATGCCGAGCCATGCGAAACGACCGACGCCTTGCACTTCAACCTACGGCTGGACGCTCAAAAACGGTCGAAGCAAAGTCGACAAGCTGAATTAAACCGGGCATTCCAAACAGGGATTCCATTCCCACGATCCAGAGCATGAACGTTTTCGCAGCAATACAAATGACTTCCATGGTCTTGCGGGCAACAGACCATTCATTGACAAGATTCAGCGGGAATGAAACAAATCGAGACTGAATCGGAAATTTTCCCACGAACCGGATTGCTATGGCCATGACCCGACGAGATCAGAGTCTGACCATCAACCCCGCTCCGGTGCCATACTCGCTGTGCTGTTGAACAAGCAACGAGACGTATTTGTTCACGGTAAAGCCACCGCCGACAGTCCACTCTTCGTCCACCACACTATCGTATTCGGCTTCGCCAAAAATAAAGAATCGATCGGTGACATTGATGCTTCGTCCTCCGCTTGCCCGAAATCGACCATCGGTCGAAATCCACACCGAACTGTCCAGATTGAACGGAAGCAACGCACGTAGCCCGAAGATACCTTCAACCAAGGTCGGTCCGTCATCGTTTGTTGAATTGACCCCGGTAAACACCTGGAACAAGCGGTTGAAATAGCGGTTGTAGGTGACAGAAATATCGTATTCCTGATCATTGATCCAGTCCCATTCCCAATCGGCCCGGAATATATGCCATGTATTTCCAGCCACCAGACTGCCCGAACTCATGTTGTTCAGGAGGCCTACGTCAGACCATACCCACCATGGGTCTTCGTACAATTGTTCCCGAATGCCGACCATGCTCGGAGACAAGGATGAACCTTCGTAATGCACCACTTTAGCCATGCCCGCGTGCAAGTGATACAGCACGTGGCAGTGAAAGAACCAGTCCTTTGTTTCGTTCGCTGCGAACTCGATCACCTGCTTGCTGAAAGGTGCCACGTCTACCGTGTGTTTCAGGGGAGAATAATCGCCGTGTTCGTTCACCATCCGAAAAAAATGCCCGTGCAGGTGCATCGGATGATGCATCATGGATTTGTTAATCAACACAAACCGAACGTTTTCGCCCCGGCGGATGCGAATCTCGTCAGATTCGTTCAGTATTTTCCCGTTGATCGTCCAGACGTATCGTTCCATATCCCCCTGCAGTACGAGCCGATATTCCGTAACAGCCTTTGTAGACGGCAGGCGGGTAGAAACAGGGGAACGCAAACGCGAATACGGTGTCAATGGCCGCCCTTCCTGCGTCCGATAGGGGTCTCCTTTCATCTTGCTGCCGGGGACATACGGCGACGGTAGTTTGCTGAAATCGATGCGCTTATAGATTTCTGGGTAGGGGACATCAGGAGCCAGAACCTGGTCGCCCTCGCCGATGAACAGAGAAGAATGTCCTGAACCGTCCTGGGCCGTCGCGCGCAACTCGTAGGACCCAGGGTCTGAAACTTCGACCACGATATCGTAGGTCTCTCCAATCGCGATCAGGAACCGGTCGACCTCGACCGGTTCAACATCCTGGCCATCTGCTGCCACAATCCGCATTTTGCCTTCGGTTCCTGCGAATTGAATGTAGTAATAACTGGAAGCCGAAGCATTTACGATCCTGACGCGAACCGTTTCACCCGGGTTGGCGGCTAGCATATCAGCCGGTTTTCCGTTGGCCAGGAAGGCATCGTAATAGATATCGGAGATGTCACTACCGGGCAGGGACATCGAAACATTGCGATACAGCCAGTCCGTCACACCGCCCTTCTCAATCGCGCCTGCAAGACTCTGCAGTTGCCCCTTGCGGAGGGCATTCCAGTCGAAGCCGCGTTTCAGGGTCCTCATGATTTCCACCGGATCACTGTTGGTCCAGTCGGAAAGAACCAGGACGTAATCATGATCAGTCTTGATCCGTGGGCTTGGAGGCCGAATCACAATCGAGCCGTAGACACCTCTCTGTTCCTGGAATTTGGTGTGCGAATGGTACCAGTAAGTTCCGGACTGGATGATGGGGAATTCGAAAAGGTGGCTTCCCCCCGGCTTGACCGGCGGCGTGGTCAGATAGGGTACTCCGTCATTCTTCTCTGGCAGAAGAATTCCGTGCCAGTGCAGGGAAGTTTCTACGTCCATGCGGTTTTCAAGCCTGATTCTGGCTCTGTCACCCTGCGTGAAATAAAGCGTCGGCCCGGGAAGACTGCCATTGATCGCCATTGCCTGAACGGGTTCTCCGGTTATGTTCACTGTCTTTTCCGAAATCACCAGGTTGTATTCAACAGTCTTTGCCGTTGCCGGTAAATCCACCATCAGGATGATCATTCCGATCAAAAGCCACTTCGCTTTGATACCGGCCTTTTCGCAATGATTTTTCATATAGGATCTGCACAAGGAAATCTGGATGTTGAACCTGGGAGAATCAGCCGACGAACAAAAAAACCGGCCTGGGCCATTCAGAATGGCTCCGGGGATTCCCTGCCGAGAATTCCATCTCCGGCGTCAAGGCACCACCCCACTTTCCAGTTCGCCCCTTCACAAAAGAACCCGCAGAGACCCCAGTTTAACCTGCCAGGCACCGGGTAACTCAATATAATGCCATCCACTCTACCCGACCGGTTTTTCGCTTCTGTCCTTTCAAAAATTCACGAACTGCCAAGTTTCGGTTTGAACGAATCACCCCATCAACCTGCGTTGAATACAACAGGCGGCAAGCATATGCTCCCCCTGGCTTCAACCCGCAAATGTGTCGATATGGTGTGGCCTGGTTGCGGCCCGTATCGGACCAACCCAATCGGGTCTCACCTTGGATGATTCAAACGAATGTTGACCATTCCGGCTAGACTGGCTCGGCTGATCATTGTGTTGGTCGTCACTGTCTTTCTTCTGATCGCGATTTCACTCGGATTCGGCAATGCCCTTAGCCCATACAAGCAGTTGTTCCGGACCCCACCGTTTTAATGATTCGCTGGCCTGTCCCGGGAGTTTAATCTATATTGCACCTTGCATTGCCAGTGGACTCAAGGAAGTTCGGAAAACCTGGCTTCCAGTCTGCTGGACCATCAGGACCGACCCATCGCTGCCCTGGTCTTTTTCAACAGCAAACTGGTCCATCAAACCCCGGAATCCACACTCGCCGAGGCACCAATGCTTTCCAAAGAACTCATTGCCCGTGAATTTCCCCAGGTTGAAGGCCTTCTCTACCTGAACCACGCTGCCGTTTCGCCCTGGCCATATCGAACATCCGAGGAAATCAAACGCTTCGCAGAAGAGAATTGCCGGATCGGGGCCCGCGAATACCTCTGCTGGGTCAGAAAAGAAACCGAGTTACGCTGCCAGCTGCAAAGGCTTATCAATGCCCCAGGTAGCGGCGATATTGCCCTGGTGAAAAACACTTCCGAAGCATTGTCCTTCGTCGCCATGGGTTTGCCCTGGGAAAGCGGTGACAATATTGTTTCCAGCAATGAAGAATTTCCGTCCAACCGGATCCCGTGGCAATCACTTGAACAAAAAGGTGTCGAACTAAGACAAGCTGACCTGACAAAACAGAAATCTGCCGAAGAATCCCTTTTTGAACGGGTCGACTCACGAACGCGGCTTCTTACCATTAGTTCCATCCAGTTTGCCAGCGGATTCCGCCTCAATATCGAAAAGATTGGCCAGTTTTGTCATCAAAGGAATGTCCTTTTTTGCGTGGACGCGATCCAGAGCATTGGAGCGTTAGAATTTGACGTACAGGCCTGTTTCGCAGACTTTGCAATGGCCGATGGACACAAATGGATGCTGGGCCCCGAGGGACTCGGCGTTTTTTATACAAGCCCCCGGGCAAGAGATCTGCTGGCCGTGACCCAGTTCGGCTGGCACATGATCGAAGACCCGAACAATTATGCCAATCGGCCGTGGGAAATCGCTGCAGATTCCCGCCGATTCGAATGCGGTAGTACAAACATGCTGGGCATTCATGCGCTTTCTTCCAGCCTCTCACTTCTGCTGGAAATCGGCCTTGAAACAGTCGAAGCACACGTCATTGAAAACGCCCAAAGCCTCAAGGACTTAATCCGGTCCGAGCCTAAGTTGCAACTCATCACGGCCACTAATCCTGAACTCGTTTCAGGAATCGTGGTGTTCAAACACCGAAATGTCAAAAACGAACCGCTGTTCCAGCATCTTCGAAAAAACGGGGTCGTTTGTGCACTACGCGGTGGAGGAATCCGTTTCTCACCGCATTTCTACACGTCGAAAACCACCCTTGAACGAGCGGTCCGCCTCGCCGCCACGGCGAGTGGATGAATCAACCCCTGATCGGGTGGCAAGTCGTGACGGCACTGGCAACTAAAAATCGGATCAGTTCACCATTACTGTTTCCGCCATTATCTAATTCTGATTCAGTCCGACTGAAAGCGAAGGATTGTGTCTGGCGCAGGAACGCACCTTACGATCAAACCGCTCGATCTGGGGCGGTTTTCCATCTTCATCAGGAAATCAACGACCGTTCAGATTCCACCTTTCCAGGCCACGACCGGCATTCTCGGGCAAGGCCCGCAAGGAAGTGGATCTTGCTTTCATGTCCACCCCGTTGGTCTACCCAGCACAAAAGCAGTGTTAAGTCTTCAATCGCCGGGATAAAACTCCGGGATCTCTTTTGAACGGCCGGTGTCGCGGGGCTTGTTCTCTTTGCCCATGGAATGACGGGCCTTAAACAATGAGCCGCTGACCGCGATTATCAGAATAAGCAGCGTCAGTTCCAGCACCAGGAACGAGCCAATCTTGAAATAGGCAAAGTTCGGGTGGACAAAGCGGACCAGCCAACCGGCAGCTTCGTTTGCAATCGCCGACACGTAGGTCAAGCCACTCAGCCATATTTTCAGCGCCACCGGTAGTCGAGTCATCAGCATCAGGTGAGTCAGGGTCAGCACCAGAATTCCCATCGCGAACAGGTGGAAATGCGCCACTTCCAGCAACCCCTGGTAACTTCGGGGCTGAGTAAAGTGTTCCTCGGAGCCAAGGTAATAGGCGATCACCGACTCCGGAGTCAGTCCCATCTTGTGAAAATACATCATTCCGTTGGTCAGCCATAACAGGGCGATGTAACCCAGGAACATCAGAATCAGGGCGTTCAACAGAAGTTGCCTTTGCTGTTCGCCGGTCACGAAGTAACGCATATTTTAGTTCCCTTTGACGACGATGTTATAGATTGCCAGAACCTTGCGTACGCTGTTCAGGGCGCTTTGCGCACTCAGCGTCGCACCCGTGATGCCCTGAACCTCGGCATTGAAACCCAGTTGGGCAAGCGCCCTCCGGTAAAACTGGGAAAACCACAATCTGGTTGGTTGGTACTCGGGAGGTTCATGGAACGCCAGCACCTCGATCTGCCGAAGTTCACCGTTCGGAGACAGAATGATCAACAGGGTTTCTGGCTTGGTCCTGACCGTATGACTTTCGATGGCTGCGTAACCCAGAACCTTCCCGCTCCGCGTTCCCCGGTAAAAGGTGAAAAACGCAGACTCCAGTTTTATCCGCGCCGTTTTTTCAACCTGCTCGACCTGATGCTCGGTCAGGAACAGCGGCATCATCTCGGTTTGAGGGTCGTCGCCAAAAGCAAGTTCCATCGCTTCTGTTTTGCTGTAATAAATCGTACTGAAGCCTTCTGGACTGGCTCCAAGCAAAAACGTCACGATGCACCAACCGACGACGGTTCTGGGGAAAGGCATGTTTCAGTCGTTGGTCGTGCGGATTGAATTAAGCCTTGGAACCAAGGCGATGACGGCATTCAGTCTAGAATACATAGCCAAGACCCAGATTGAACTCGTCCGGTACGCTTCCCGTACTGGCCGAAAAATTCCTGTAGTCCGCCTTGATGACAATGTTTGGAATCGGTTTATAGTTCAGGCCGAACTGGAAAATCTGCCGATTCAGGTTTCCATCATCCGCGTAACCATTAGGTACGCTAGCAATCGTGTCGTATTGCTCATAACGGAAAAATGGTGCCAGGTATTGCAGGGTATCTGGAAATACCAGCGGCAGAACATTGTAACCGGCTTCGGTATACCAGCCGTAGTTGGAACTGCCAATCGTCTCACCCTTCTCGGCACTCAGGGCGGCCGCGTCATCGATATGACCCCAGGCTCCCAGTGCACGGAATTCCAGCCCGCGGTATTTCCATTGCAGGTGTGCCTCGTAAAGCTGGGTAAAGGCATCGACCCTTTGCCCTGAATAGGTCTGGCTCTGCGCGGAATCCCCAAGATAGGCCGAGGCTCCGAACGACAATCCCGGATAAACCGGCGGCGAATAATCTACACGGCCGACCCAGGCCAGGTCCTCTGCTTTCACCTTGCTGCCGGACTGCCGCCCTCCCCGTATGCCGGATGAAGTAAAGTTCCGGGCATTCAATCCATTCATTGCATATGTCGTGTAGGTCAGTCCCGGCAGTATTTCACCGAACAAACCAACCCCCATTTCACGCCAGGTCGATGGAATAATGCTTCGTTCCACCTGAGGCCTCTGGGTACCGAAGAAATAAGGCGACTCGTGAATCAGGTTAACAAAGCCCATCGGAGTCAGCACCAGGCCTGCCCGTACATTCAGTCGGCGGTCCATCAGGAAATCGATGTTTGCAAATTCGACCGATACGGATCCTTCCTTACCGGTTGACGCGTGCTCGAATTCCAGTTCACTGTTAAACAGGATATTGTCACTAAACCGGTATCCCAGATACATCACCGCCCTCAGAAAGTCGGCCGTATCACTTGTGCTTCCCTGGTCCGAAACATAGTTCGTATAATAAGCCTCTCCGTATCCGCCGATCGAAAGTCCCTTGTCGGTCTGGTAAACCTTGGACGCCGCAGGTCCCAGTCCATACTGGCTTTTCAGGGCTTTTTCCTCCGGAATCACCAGCGCGGTACGCAGTTTTTCCACTTCCTGCCCCAGGATATTGGTCTTGCGGGCAACCTCCCTGATATCTGGGGATTCCGGCCCAGAATCCAGCTTCCTGCCCAGTGCGGCACTCGCCGAACTCTGGTTCGACGTCGCCGTCTGTTGCGCCTGGGCGTCCAGTTTTCTGTTCAAGGCATCGATCTGCTGCTGCTGCTGCTGAATGATTTGCCACAGTTGATCGATATCGTGAGGTTTTTCCGCGGCATGCCCGACGGTATGTCCGGATAAAAACAGAGCCAGTATGGCGCTGCCAAATACTCCAGAAAACAATGGATTCACGTCTGCTCTCTTATAGATCATGGTTAAATGGCTAAAAAGTGGTCATTTTATTACACGATTAACTCTTAATGCAAATGATTCGCATTCGCGCCTTGATTACATCTCTTTGTCAGAAGAAACCAACCAGGGCCGATGCAACACGTTCCGGGTGCGACTGAACGCAGGCGAACCAGATCGTGGACATGGACGGAAAATGGTCACGGGGTGTTCTGTTTCTCGAACGCAGAGCGCCCGATACAAAGCTCGTCTGTAACCGGAATTTTCGGGCTGGTAAGAACCGGCACACAGGGAATCCAGACCGGCTTTACGTCACCCAGTATCCTGAATCATTCCGCAACTGAGCTCGGCCCATCATGGGAACCTTGGCCATGTCACTCGCCTTTCAGGAGGTACAGCGAACCACAGTTTCTAACAGTTGGATAGCCGCCGAATCGAAACCGATACCCGCCAGCCTCCGCCGGATGCAGATGCGGATGCGGATGCACATGGAAGATCGTCGAGTACCGCGCGATTCGATGAATTTAAATTGGACAGCTAAAAGCCCCGAACCACTACAATGAATCCTGCAGAAATTGCGAAAGCAGCGAGTTTGTCGGCACCTCTTTCACCCCGCGGGGCGTCTTTCCTGTTCAGGCTTGGCTTCTGCGTCGCTCTCTTGCCGGATTTCCAGCGCTGCGGGAGAGGGTCAACACTTGCTCAACAAAACTTTTCCGTTCTCCTTCCCCATCCCTTGAGATTGATGATCTTCAACCGGATCCCCTTGCGCTTGGCCTCCACCTTGAAATTGATGATGATCTCGTAGACATCGTAATCGATATATCTTGAATCCGATGCGTCAATAACGACTTCGGAGTGATCGGGCAAATGATCCAGGGTCTGTAAAATATTCGCCTTATTGAGGAAAGAAACATGTTCCGACAGGCGGATGATGGTTACATCGTTTTCATGTTCCTCGTGGTAATAACCGGCGTTTTTGTAGTTCTCCAGCAATATGCACAGCAGTGCAATCCCCAAGCCGATACCGATGCCGACCAGAAGGTCAGTGAAGACCAATCCGAGAATGGTGGCAATGTATGGAACGAAATGGTACATGCCCATTTGATACATTTTTTTAAACAGTTCGGGCTTGGCCAGTTTGTAGCCAACCACGAACAGAATGGCGGCCAGGCTAGCCAGCGGAATCAGATTGAGCAGCGTAGGGATCAACAGGACAGTAATGAGCAACAACAGTCCGTGGACAAACGCAGCGGCTTTGGTTCTAGCACCGGCCTGAATGTTGGCCGAACTGCGCACGATCACCTGAGTGACCGGCAGTCCGCCGATCAGGCCTGATACACTGTTGGCCAACCCTTGAGCAACCAGTTCGCGGTTGGTGGGTGTCACTCTGGTCTCGGAATCCAGCTTGTCGGTGGCTTCCACGCAGAGCAGGGTTTCCAGGCTGGCAACAACCGCCAGGGTCAATGCGGTCAGATAAACCTGTGGATTGGTAAGCTGGGAAAAGTCGGGAAAGGTGAACTGCTTCAGCAGATCGGCGCCGCTTTGAACGACTGGAATATTGACCAGGTGTTCTGCACCCAACGCCAGCCCGGGAGAAAATGCCTGTAATATCTGACTGATCAGTATGCCAGCAATCACCACGATCAGTGATCCCGGCAGTAGCTGGAAAATCCGCTGCTTTTTCATCGAAAGCTGTTCCCACAGACCAAGGATTACAAGCGATACACTCGCGATAATCAGCGCGCCGGGCGTGATATAACTCAGCATGTGGGACAATTCGGAGAAGGTGTTGTAATCATCGCCCTGAAAAAAGGAAATATCACCCTCGTAGTCCCGATCGTATCCCAAGGCATGAGGAATCTGCTTGAGAAAGATGATAATGCCGATGCCGGACAACATGCCGTTAATCACTGAGGAGGGGAAAAAATAGGCGATGATACCGGCTTTGCAGAAGCCCATAGCGGCCTGAAAGATGCCCGCCACCACCAGGGCCAGTAGAAAAGCCTCGAAACCGAGATCCTGAATAGCCATCAGCACGATGACCGTAAGACCCGCGGCCGGACCGCTTACCCCTAGAGCGGAATGGCTCACGAGAGGAACGAGGATGCCCCCGATAATGCCGGCGATTAACCCCGAGAACAACGGCGCCCCCGAAGCCATCGCAATGCCCAAGCAAAGAGGGACGGCCACCAAGAACACCACCACGCCGGCCGGGATATCGTAGCGAAGATTCGACAAAACCCCAAAATCTGGATCGGATTGAAACGGCGGCTTATTTGTGTACTTCATTTTACTTTTCTTTATCTTGTCAAAGAATGACAACTGGCGCACCCTACATCAAACCGCATCCATTACGCAATTTCGATGCCATAAAGACAAATCAATCATTTGCGGTAGTCACTCGCCGATTCCGGACTCCGGGTGCACGCTTTTAGTGCAAACGCTCTATCACAGGGACCGGTATAGAAACAGTCAACAGTGGAAGGCAGACCGGATTTCGACCGTTGACCAAGGTCAACTATACGATTAAAACACGCATCAAAAGATCCCTCACGAAATCGCGCACAACGGGGGAATTCTTAATCACTGACTAGAAGGTGCAACACAATTTACCCGGGCTATCCGGGACTGTTGCCTTGAGGAATCACCTCACTGCAAGTTGTCCATTCACTCGGCGCATACGCGGTCAACCACCGCAGCCTCGCATCAGGTCTGCGACACGATTCACGGCCAGTATCAGCACACCGTCGCTTTTTGAATGGGAATCAACGGGGATATTGGACGAACCTGTCCAGCGGCCGACATCGACC
>DBZZ01000061.1:0-16821 GCA_002311315.1 Methylococcaceae bacterium UBA1147
TCCTTGCGTTCCACAGCCTGCTCGGGTGGATGGAACTGAAAGCCAGCTGGTCCTTCGCGGTCCTGGCGTTGTTCGTGCTGCCGGTGGCGTTCCTGTTTCGGCCACCGACGACCGACGAGGCCCTGTAGGCGGGGTCGTGAGACTTCAGACGCCCGACGGTCGACCGAGGGCATTCAGCCCCGTCAAGACGCGGTGGACCAGGCGTTGTGGCAGCGACCGGGAATGCCCACCAAGGTGGATGGTCCGGATTCGGTGACGTGTGGCACGCGCGTCCCCGTCCGCCCCCCGGTGCATTCATTGGGGGGGGACGACGCGACACGACCCGGTCTGCGATGACCGGCTCTACGAGTCGTCGGACCCGGTCTCGAGTTCGACCACCTGCAACTGGTCTTCTTGCAGCTGGCGAGCCGACTCGCTGTCGACGACGTCGCTGTGGCAGGCTGCCGGCCCGGCGTCGGCGTCCATCACGCCGCGGGTCTTCGCCGCCAGGCGATGGACCTCCTCGGGCGACAGGACGCCGCGTTTCTCGAGGATTTCCTGCTGGTCGGGAGTCAGCGCCTCGGAGACCTTGGCGCGGTCCCAGGCGTAGTCCTCATCCTTGCCCGAGACGAACTCGACGATTTCCTTCGAGATGCGCACGCTGCACCAGTCGTGCCCGCACATGGCACAGAAGTCGGTGTCGACGTCGAGGTCTTCGTCGTGCAGTGCCCGGGCGGTATCGGGGTCGAACGACAGCTCGAAGTGCTTTTCCCAGTTCAGCGCCGCCCGCGCCCGGGTCAGATCGTCGTCACGGTCACGTGACTTGGGGATGCCCAGCGCGATGTCGGCGGCGTTGGCGGCGATCTTGTAGGCGATGCAGCCCTGCTTGACGTCGTCACGTTTCGGCAGGCCGAGGTGTTCCTTCGGCGTGACGTAGCAGAGCATCGCGCAGCCGTACCAGCCGATGTTGGCCGCCCCGATGACTGAAGTGATGTGGTCATAACCCGGCGCAATATCGGTTGTCAGGGGGCCCAGCGTGTAAAACGGAGCTTCAAAGCAATCCCTGAGCTGCTTGTCCATGTTTTCCTTGATCAAATGCAGCGGTACATGACCCGGACCTTCGATCATAGTCTGGACATCATGCCGCCAGGCAACCTTGGTGAGTTCGCCCAGCGTTTCCAACTCGGCAAACTGCGCCGCATCGTTGGCATCGGCAATCGAGCCTGGACGTAATCCGTCCCCCAGAGAAAACGATATATCATAGGCCTTCATGATTTCGCAGGTCTCTTCGAAATGCGTATATAGAAAGCTTTCCCGGTGGTGCGAAAGGCACCATTTGGCCATGATCGAACCGCCGCGTGAGACAATTCCGGTCAGTCGTTTGGCAGTTAGCGGGACATGTTCCAGCCGAACGCCGGCATGGATGGTGAAATAATCAACACCCTGCTCGGCCTGCTCGATCAGGGTATCCCGGAAAATCTCCCAGGTCAGTTCTTCGGCTTTCCCATCGACCTTCTCAAGGGCTTGGTAAATCGGAACCGTACCCACCGGA
The DNA here is from genome assembly GCA_002311315.1 of Methylococcaceae bacterium UBA1147. Classification (GTDB taxonomy): domain Bacteria; phylum Pseudomonadota; class Gammaproteobacteria; order Methylococcales; family UBA1147; genus UBA1147. The sequence goes on from DBZZ01000061.1 coordinate 1,532, forward strand.
ACAGGAGAGTTGCGGATGATCCATTCGCGGGTCTCGTGAATGTTCTTGCCAGTCGACAGATCCATGATGGTGTCGGCACCCCAGCGGATCGCCCAGAGCATTTTCTCTACTTCGTCATCGATCGACGAGGTCACCGCAGAATTACCCAGGTTGCCGTTGATCTTGACCAGGAAATTCCGACCAATGATCATCGGTTCAAGTTCGACGTGATTGATGTTCGCCGGGATAATCGCCCGTCCCCGGGCAACTTCGTCGCGCACGAATTCAGCTGTAATCGTTTCCGGAATCAGTGCACCAAAGGCCTGTCCGGGATGCTGAGTCGCAGTCAGCGCCTTCTTTTCCTGTAGGTTCTGGTTTTCCCGGATCGCCACGTATTCCATCTCCGAGGTGATGATTCCCTTGCGGGCGTAATGCATCTGCGACACATTGCAGCCGTTTCGGGCACGCCGCGGCTTTCGGATGTGCTGAAACCGCAGGTCATCCAGTTTTCGATCATCGAGACGCCGTTGACCATAATCCGATGTGGGTCCACCCAGTTGGTCCGTATCCTGCCGCTCCCGGGTCCACTGCTCTCTGACCGGGTCCAGCCCTTCCAGCAGATCAACTGAGATATTCTGATCGGTATACGGTCCCGATGTATCGTAGACAAACACCGGTTCATTGTCTTCAAAACCAGACGACGTTCGGGTCTGGGAAAGAGTAATCTTCCTCATTGGTACCCGCAGGTCAGGCCGCGAACCCTGAACATAGACCTTTTCCGATGCCGAAAATTGTGGAATTTTGGTTTCGTTCCCGACCGAGTTTTCTGATAACGCCTCTTCTGGAATCACACTCATGAGAATACCCCCGAAACAGATGGAACCGCGGTCCCTTTGATATCGCCTGAAAAAAACCGTTCTCCCTGCCGACCATCAATACCCTGAGTGACGCCGCCAACCAAAGACCTGGCGCGTTACCCTGCAGCTTGCGGCAAAGGAAGAAAATGATGAACGGTTTTGTCAGCCATTCAATGATCGCCAGTATACAACATTGGGCGGTCGCCCGTGGAAGGCTGCTGATCGACAACGCAGCCCCCACAACCGCCTCAGCCGTGAAATAGTCGACGCAGGAATTGTTGGGATTTTTCGATGAGAATGTAGCCCAGAGGGCTGCAGAACGACCAGGAAAGCACCAGAAAACCCACGAATCCTGCGCCCACCAGTTCATCGGACAACCAGTGTGCCCCACTCACCAGTCGGGGCATCACGATGATCATTCCGGCAATGAAAGCCGGAAAAGCGTATGCCCGGCTGAGATAGCGAAACGCGTAACCGGCCCCGATCAATGCCACCATGCCATGATCGCCTGGAAAGGTATTACCGGACGAATCCTTGGTTTCAAACCATGTGGCCCAGCTGTTAAGGCGGAAAACATCGCTGTAGAGCAAGGTTCCGCTGGCTCTTTCAACGGGCAACAGATGGCCGATCCGGGTTCCAGCGAATGCCGCAATCACGATCGCAGTAACCAGGGCACCATGAGCAATCCAGGTTTCCCTGCCGTTGCGAAGGGCCGAGGTCACGAATACCATGATCAGGGTCCCGGCCGATATTGCATCGAACAGCCGGTGATTGGTCAGCGCCCAGAAGATCCGCCAGGCATCACTGCCGTTCTTGAGGCTGTCGTTAAAGAAGCGAAAGAAACCCTCGTCGGCCGCCAACCACAAGGAATGGGCGGGTTCCACGAACCAACTGGCGAGAAGCAACAAGGCGGTAATATTCCACAGCACCAGGCATGGCGCATTCCACCCCGGGTCAACTGTCTGTTTCATTCGATGCTCATAAGATCTTGTTGATCATTCTCGGGTCCGGCGATGGATGATCCGAAGACCATTCTCCTGCCGAGCTCCTAGCTTCCCTTCGGCTGGTAATTGGTCGCCAGGTAGACGTACAAATCCCGACTTGGCTTGTTCCCCACGCTGATCAACGGATAACTGAAAACGCCAACCCTGGACACGTTGTCAAAATACTGCCCAATGCGACTGGTTTCCCATTCCGGCAGTTCGGCCCTGCGGGAAACAAACAGCCCGTTCTTGCCGTTCAGGTTTTCGGGGATCCCCCATGCGGTGAACTGCTTGGCAAATTCCCCGAAAATGTTCTTTGCATAAGTCCGCTGGTGATCTTCGGAATAAAAAGTCAAGTAAGCCGCAGTCTTGTGGGACTCGGCAAAGATGAATACTTTTTCCTGGCCTCCATACTGCTCCTGAATGTGAACGACCTGGTCGGTCAGTTTGTCCCAGCCGCTCCAGCTGTTAACCTGGAAAATCTGGAAGCCCGGAATCAGGAAAAGCAGGTGACAAAGTCCGATCAGTGCAGCTGAAAACCATGCGCCGCGCTTGAACCAGGGAGAACCGGAAACGATCGAAGGTCCGAATACAACCACAATTCCCAGGATGACGCCGAGATACCCCGGCAACAACCAGTGAACCTTCACCTTACTGGTAAAACTGATCAGCAAAAAGCCCACAATCAGGAAAACTCCGCTAAGGAAATAAAAATGCGCCTTCGCCGATTCCCGCCACTTCGTCACCATCCTGAAATAGAACCGGGCAAGCAGCACGAAACCCAACGGCATGAGCATCGCGAGCTGGGTTCCCAACAACTGGAAAAAATACTTCAACTGGATAGAACGCTGGGAGGTGATTTCCTGTCCACGACTGCTGAACTGCATCTGGAAGGATGCCCAGTCATGCGTCCAATTCCAATAAACGACCGGGCTGAAAACCAGGCAGGCCGCAAGCATGGCAAGCCAGGGATAGGGTGTCAGGAGACATTTTCGGCCATCGGGCGTGAGCAACAGCGCAACCGCGATACCGGGCAGCAGCGCTACGGCGGTATATTTACACAGCATGGCCAAACCCAGGGAAATGCCGGCATAAATCAGGTTGCGCGCCTTGCCGGTCAGCTGAAATTCCTGGATAAAAAATAGAACCAGGATCCAGAACAGCAAAAGCGGATTGTCAGGCTGCTGAATGATGGCAAAAGCATGCGCAAAGAGGGTCAGGTTATAAATGACAACAGCCAGAACCCCGGACTTCTCAGCAGAATCCGATGGCGAATCTGCGCCGGCTCGAACCACCGTCCAGTAAATAAACAGGTTGGTCAGCGACGATGCAACCACGCCCATGAACTTGATACCGAAGCCGTTATCACCAAAGATCAGGGTCCCCAAATAAATCGAGTAGGCAATCATCGGTGGGTGATCTACGTAGGCCAGAGCCGGATTCTTGGCATAAAGCCAGTAATACACTTCCTGTCCGGTAACCGGGGCAAAGGCGATGTAGACAAGGCGAATCAGGGTCAGGCAAGCAATGATGCGAAAAGCCTGTGTTGAAATGCCGCTATCGAACGAAAACCTGCTGGTTACTGTAGCCATCAGATGAACAGGGAAATTGGAAAAATGGGCCATTCTACCGACTATGTACCCCGGGCAACAGGACTTCCGGAGTTAAAGTCAACAGCAGACCGTAATGCAATCCTGGGATTGGTTGGGAAGAGCTTCCCGCCTGCAAAAGGACAACTGCAGGGGATCGTGGTCCGCGGACGGACAACCCGCAGGGGGAATTAACTCCGGACTGTGAAGAAAGCCAGCTAGGCCAGGCTCAACATGTTTTCCAGGGCCTTACGGGCCAGAACGGCTTCGGCTTCTGGTACCTGGATCTGGTTCACGATTGTCCCTTCCGAGAGATTTTCCAGTACCCAGGCCAGATGTTGGGGGTCGTTCCGGAACATCGTTGAACACATGCAAACCGTCGGCGACATGAAGTGGATATTCTTCCCTTCGTGTTTGCATTCTTCATGCAGACGGTTAACCAGATTGAGTTCCGTTGCCACAAGCCAACGTGATCCCGCATCGGCCTCGCGAACCTTTTTCAGGATGTATTCGGTAGAACCAATGAAATCGGCTTTCTGGCAGACTTCGAAACTGGCTTCCGGATGAGCGATAACCTTCGTTTCGGGATGCTTCTGAAGAAAATCATCAATCTGGTGCGGCTGAAACATCTGGTGTACCGAGCAAAAGCCTTTCCAGAGGATGATCCTGGCTCGTTCGATTGATTCCTGGTCCAGGCCTCCCATGGGCCTGGAAAAATCCCAAACAACCATCTGGTCAAGCGGAATCCCCATTCCATACCCGGTGTTGCGCCCAAGATGCTGATCAGGGAAAAACAGAACTTTTTCGCGCTTTTCAAAACTCCATTCGAGAATATCTCTGGCATTGGTCGAGGTGCAAACGATTCCGCCATGCTGTCCGCAAAACGCCTTCAGATCGGCCGCCGAGTTGATATAGGTGACCGGAGTTACCTGGCTTTCGGCATCGATGACCTGCGCCAGTTCCTGCCAGCAACGCTCCACATTTGCCAGGTTGGCCATATCGGCCATTGAACAACCGGCTGCCAGATCCGGCAATAGAACCTTCTGTTCCGGGCGGGACAGGATATCGGCGACCTCGGCCATGAAATGAACACCACAAAACACGATGGTCTCGGCGCCGGATTCCGCCGCATATCTTGACAGCTTCAGGGAATCCCCCGAGACATCGGCATGCCGAAAGACCTCGTCACGCTGGTAATGATGTCCGAGGATGATACAGCGGTCTGCCAGTTTCTGTTTTGCCGCAACGATACGCTGTTCACAATCGTTGTCGTCCAGCAAAGCGTAGTTCTGGATCGATAATGCAGATGCTGCCATAAAACTGCTTCTTCCAGTGAAATTGCGATCAAGCCGACGGGTTTGACCCGCCATTCCCCCATATTAACACAGGGTTGACACAGGAAAACCGGCTGGATCAGGACTAAGTTTCCGCAGCCTCGGCGCCTGGCCGGGTCCGCAAACGGATTCCGAGTTCCTTGAGCTGAGCATCAGAAACCCTGGCCGGCGCATCAATCATCGGACAGGCTGCAGTCTGCGTTTTCGGGAAAGCCATCACATCACGGATGGTGCTAGCTCCAGCCATCAGCATCACCAAGCGATCCAGTCCGAAGGCGATTCCTCCGTGCGGCGGGCAACCGTATTTCAACGCATCCAGCAGAAAGCCGAACTTGGTTCTGGACTCTTCTTCTCCGATTCCAAGCAACTCGAATACCGTTTCCTGCATCTGCGCATCATGGATACGGATGGAACCGCCCCCAAGCTCCATGCCGTTCACGACCAGGTCATAGGCCCTAGAAATCATGTTTCCAGGGTCAGCCTGCAATTCTTCACGGCTTCCGCTGGGCGCAGTGAACGGATGATGCAAGGCATTCCACCGTTTCCTTCCTGGATCCCGTTCGAACATCGGAAAGTCCACAACCCAGAGAGGTTGCCAGCTGCTCTTGGCCATGCCCAGGTCACAACCCAGCTTGACCCTCAATGCGCCCAACGACTCGTTGACAATCGTCTGCTTGTCGGCACCGAAAAAGATCAGGTCCCCGGTCTCGACAGCGCAGCGATCCAGGATGGCTTCAACAATCTCATCCGGAATGAATTTGAGAATCGGTGACTGCAGCCCCGCCTTTCCTGCCTGGCGGTCGTTGACCTTGATGTAAGCAAGACCTTTTGCTCCGTAAATCGCCACGAAAGCAGTCAGTTCATTGATCTCCTTACGGCTCAGCTTGCTTCCGTTCGGAACCCGGAGCGCGGCAACACGTCCGTCCGGATCATTCGCTGGACCCGAGAAAACCTTGAATTCCACGCCTTTCATCAGGTCGGCAATGTCGACAAGTTCAAGCTCAATACGCAGGTCCGGTCGATCACTCCCGTATCGGCGCATGGCCTCTGCATAAGTCATGCGCGGAAACGGATCAGGCAGTTCCTGCTCCAGCACTTCGCCGAACAGCTTGCGAACCATGTCTTCCATCAGGTCCATGATTCCTTCCTCATCCATGAACGAGGTTTCAATATCGAGCTGGGTAAATTCCGGCTGGCGATCAGCGCGCAGATCTTCGTCGCGAAAACAGCGAGCGATTTGGTAATAACGATCCATGCCTGCGATCATCAGCAACTGCTTGTACAACTGCGGCGATTGCGGCAAGGCAAAGAACGCACCTTCATGAGTACGACTCGGAACCAAGTAATCCCGCGCTCCTTCCGGAGTCGCCTTGGTCAGATACGGCGTTTCGATGTCATAGAAACCTTTCTGATCGAGGAAACTGCGGAGATTGCGGGTGATTTTCGTGCGCAACTTCAACCGCTCAAGCATTTCCGGACGACGCAGATCGATGTAACGATAACGCAGACGTATTTCTTCCTTGACATCGATGTCGCCCTCGAGCGGAAAGGGAGGCGTTTCGGAACGGTTGAGGACATCGAGTTCACTCACCAGCACTTCGATCTGCCCTGTTGGCAGGCCTGGGTTGACCGTTCCCTCTGGGCGTTCACGCACCTTTCCGTGCACTTTCAGCACGTATTCGGCACGCACCGACTCGGCAAGACTGAAGGTATCTGGAGTATCGGGATCAAAGACCACCTGCATCAGACCGCTACGGTCGCGAAGGTCGATGAAGATCACTCCGCCATGATCCCGCCGGCGGTGTACCCACCCGCACAGGTCAACTTCCTGACCCAAGTTTGACTTGGTTAACTCTCCACAAGTATGGGTACGCATATCTTTTTCTCAACATTCATTCAAAAAGCCAGGAATCTTACGGACTGCCCTCCGGTTAGGCAAGTCAACACAGGCTGGGCTTAGGATGGGGATTGGAGGTACCTGGCGCTGAACCCTTGTAGGTCACATGGGTTAGCGATGAAACAGCCTGTACGAACGTCAGGCTCAGGATCCAGTTTTTTCGGTTTTGGCTGAAGACACTGCTTTCGCCTCAGACTTCCCCGACGAAGACTTGTCGCCAGCCAGGTTTCTTTTCTTGCCGCTGCCCTTGAAATCGGTCTCGTACCATCCGCCGCCCTTCAAGCGGAAGCCGGCGGCAGAGATCAGCTTTTTCAGTTCTGCCTGTTCACACTCAGGACAATCTTGCAGCGCATCATCGCTGATTCGCTGAATTGCTTCGAACTTGTGGCCGCAGCCTTTACACTCGTATTCGTAAATGGGCACTGATTCCCTCCAGGAAACAAAAAACTCTACATTGCCAAATAACCGTCAATGGGGACGGCTTCCAAAAATTCAAGCCCCGGGGGCTTCCAGATGAAGGCTACCTGCCGATAAAATACCCTCTTAACCTGAACCGACGAGTAAACCATGCAATCCATTTCCATGACTTCCCCGGATGACTGGCACCTGCATCTTCGGGACGGAGCCATCCTGTCCGCCGTTCTACCCCACACCGTCAATCAGTTCAGACGCGCAGTGGTTATGCCCAACCTCCCACGCCCAGTAACCAGCATCGCGGACGCCCTCTGCTACCGTGAACGCATTATCCAACGGATTCAGCCAGGCCGTGAATTCCAGCCGTTGATGACTCTCTACCTGACCGACGCGACAACACCCGAGCTGGTTAAAGAGGCCTCCAAAACAGATTGTATCATCGGCTTCAAGCTTTATCCTGCGGGGGCTACAACCAATTCCAGCTCCGGGGTTTCGGATCCCGACCGCATTTACTATCTCTATGAAGCGCTCGAAAAGCTGGATGTTCCATTACTGATCCACGCCGAGGTCACCGACCCGCAAATCGATATCTTTGACCGGGAAAAGGCCTTCATCAGCCGGCACCTCGCAGAGATCGTGCGGAATTTTCCAAAATTGCGCATCGTGCTGGAACACGCAACAACAGAAGATGCGGTACAGTTCGTGGAAGATTGCTCTCCAAGAGTAGCGGCGACCCTGACCCCTCAGCACCTGTTATACAACAGGAACATTCTCTTCTCGGGAGGGATCAGGCCACATCACTATTGCCTACCGGTTCTAAAACGGGAACGTCACCGAAAAGCACTGCTGCGAGCAGCAACCAGCGGTAACCCCAAGTTTTTTCTCGGAACGGACAGTGCGCCCCACTCAATTAGCCAGAAGGAGTCCGCCTGCGGATGCGCCGGATGTTTCACAGCCCACGCGGCACTCGAACTTTATGCAGAGGCTTTCGAAAGAGTCGGGGCTATTGAATATCTGGAGGGCTTTGCCAGTTTTTACGGGCCCGACTTCTACCGGCTGCCGCGCAACACCGATCGGGTGACACTACAACAGAAAAACTGGACGATTCCAGAAAGCTATCCACTGGGTAACGAGTCAATCGTACCGCTTGGGGCGGGCCAGCAACTAAGATGGACATTCAGCGGCAGGGAATCCTAGCTTACGGAGTACCGGACCAGGGAAACAACATGATTCTCCGAACAGCCTCCCCTACCCTGCTAGATGTCTTCCCCGAGATCCAGATCCTCGTCAAGAAGTTCATCGTCCTCAAGGGACGGGCTTCCATCACGGATCAGGTAAGCACGGCGTTGCAGGTAAGCATTTCGCAGAAATTCGTAGCGGTCGAGGGCTGCTTCATTAACAATCCTCGATGAACTGAGATCACTGGCCTTCTTATCGATAATTGTGCTACCCGTAAGACCCAAAGCGATTGCAAGAGCATTGACATAAGCAACCGGATAGGTCGCAGCATCACCGACGAGACCGAGTGATCCTCGCGCAGTACTGGGTCCGAGAATCGGCAATACTATGTATGGCCCCGATGGCATCCCCCAGGCACCTAGCGTCTGGCCAAAGTCTTCTTCGTGTTTTTCGAAGTCAAGTTCGGTAGCAACGTCAAACAAACCGCCAACGCCAAGAGTCGTGTTAATCAAGAAACGGGTGAAATCTTCGCCTCCCTGGGCAAACTTGAACTGCAGAAAATCATTTAGCGTAACGCGGATAGCGCCAAGATTATTAAAAAAATTGGATACCCCCTGACTCGCAAAGGACGGCATAAGCCAGTCATAGCCCTCGGCCACCGGCGTCAGAAAATACTCGTCAGCGCCATCGTTGAACGACTGAACATTGCGGTTCCAACCTTCCCAGGGATCCCGAGGGTCAGTTGCGATGGTCGCACAGCCGCCAAGCCACGCCATGACCACCAGCAAGAAAAAACCCCTGAACATTTTCACTGTGTTGAATCTCATCATTCATTTCCCAAGCAGGCCAGAATGGCTGCCCCCATTGATACCCTTGATACCCTTGATAAAGTGCGTAACATACCACAGAAATTATCGTTATTAGAAATGGATTGATCTACAGAAGCGCAATACAGGCTTTCGAAAATAAAATCCTTTTAACCTAAAATCACAAACATAGCCGAGGCAGGTTATTGGAAAAGACACTATTCGCCCAACGTTTCCGCGGTTATCTCCCGGTCGTTGTCGACGTTGAAACCGCGGGCTTCGATGCGAAGAGCAACGCCTTGCTGGAAATCGCCGCCGTTGTTCTGGACATGGATGACTCAGGGAGAATCCAGCCAGGAGAAATGGTGGCCTGCCATGTCACCCCTTTCGAAGGCTCCAAACTGGACCAATCGGCACTAGATTTCAACGGCATCGATCCGTACCACCCATTCAGACTCTCGGTCGACGAGAAAAAAGCGCTGAAAACCATTTTCGAACCGATCCGATTCGCAGTGAAATCCACCCAGTGCACGCGGGCCATTCTGGTTGGACACAACCCAGCATTCGATATTGCTTTCCTCAACGCTGCGGTCGAAAGAACCCGGATCAAGAGAAACCCGTTCCACCCCTTCAGTACCTTTGACACGGCAACCCTGGGCGGCCTTGCCTATGGCCAGACGGTACTGGCCCGGGCCGTAAAGGCGGCCGGACTACCTTGGGATTCCGAACAGGCACATTCGGCGAAATACGATGCAATGATGACTGCGGAACTCTTTTGCAAAATCGTTAATCGGTGGGAAGACTTGAGCGCTGCAGCAAAGGTTGCCAGTCCGCCGGATGAATAACAGCAGGCCCGGGCCACCGATGAACAAGGACCTCCTCGGTTTTCCTGCGACCCTTGGTTGGGAAAAAGTCTGGCAGAAACGGTCCAGCCCGAAAACCACCATCGTGAAACAGCGGCCAGAGTGAATGCCTGGCGACAGCCATGTACTCGGTCCACATCTAACCGCCAGACACGCTGACACAAAACAGCCCCTGCCCTGAAGCAGAGGCTATACACTTTGCCAAATCTGGATCTGCGAGCCGCAATCGGCAGCGGCATTAACGCAAGATAACCATCATTCCGGAGCGGTGACCTGACTGCGGATTTACCCGTTGCCAGTCTGTGGCAACATTTTCTGTAATTCGCCCTGCTCGTACAGTTCTAGGATGATGTCGCTGCCTCCGACCAGTTCGCCATTGATGAACAACTGCGGAAATGTTGGCCAGTTGGAATACAGTTTCAGATTTTCCCGAACCTCCGGATCTTCAAAAATATTGACGAATCCGAACTCGGTGCCACACGACTGCAACACCTGCACCGCACGACCCGAAAAACCGCACTGGGGAAAATCCGGGGTTCCCTTCATGTAAAGTAGGACCGGGTTTTCGCTGACCTGTTGCTTGATTCTGTCGAGGACTTCCATTCAAATACCTTCAATCGTAATGTTAAGTGGCCCATTTTATCAGGCTTCAGCGACAAAACGAATAGGGCAGGAAGCGCTGCCCGTCACCTGCCCATCGTCAACAACCGGCCAAATTGAACCCGGCCATGCGAATGATCACATGAGCGCAAAGTCCAGAATCACTCCAGAAACCAGCGTACCTGCCCAATGCCAGTCCAAGGCATCCAATCCCGTTCGCCGAAGCATCCGCACCCGAACCGTTCAATCGAAGGTGGAGAACAGAACACCGCCGTGCTTGTCAAGTCGTTCAAAGTTAGCCTATAATTCCGCTCTTAAATTTTGTCAGGCAGTCCTATCAGACTGCCTTTTTGTTTTTTGGGAAGTCTGAATGACCAGTCACATCATGCCGACATATGCCCGGCTTCCGGTCACCTTTGAACGTGGTGAGGGGGTATGGCTGTGGGATAGCCGAGGCGACCGATACCTGGACGCGTTGTCAGGAATTGCCGTTTGCGGCTTGGGACATTGCCATCCGGCAGTCAGCCGCGCGATCGCCGACCAAGCCCGGATACTAGTCCATACATCTAACCTTTACTCGATACCGAAACAGGAAGAACTGGCGAAGACCTTGTCACGGCTGAGTAGTCTCGACTCCGTATTCTTCTGCAACTCTGGAACCGAGGCCAACGAAGCCGCGATAAAAATAGCACGGCTTTACGGACATCGGCGGGATATCGCTCTGCCGCAAATCGTTGTCATGCAAAACAGTTTCCACGGCAGAACCATGGGCTCTCTCAGCGCTACCGGTAACCCTGCCGTCAGGGAAGGCTTTGCGCCACTGGTCGAAGGGTTTCTGACCATCCCGTTCGACGATATCGACGCCCTGCACCAGGTCGCGACCGAACATGAAGACGTCGTCGCCGTACTTGCCGAACCCATCCTTGGCGAAGGGGGTATACGGATTCCATCGACCCAATATCTGTCACAGGTCCGGGAAATCTGCGACCAGAACAACTGGCTGTTGATGCTGGATGAGGTCCAAACAGGCATGGGCAGAACAGGGAAGTTCCTGGCCTACCAACACTCGGGAATCCTGCCCGACGTTTGCACCCTGGCCAAGGCAATGGCCAACGGATTGCCCATCGGCGCCTGCCTGGCTCGGAACAAGGCCGCGGAAGTACTGACTCCCGGCACCCATGGATCAACCTTCGGCGGCAATCCGCTGGCCTGCAGTGCAGCGCTTGCAGTCATCGAAACGCTTGAAAGCGAGAACCTATTGTCCAGAGCCACCCGGACCGGCAACTATCTTTTAAACCAATTCTCGAAAAAACTCGATGCAAATCCTGCCGTCAAGGACATTCGAGGACAGGGACTGATGATCGGGATCGAACTGAATCGACCCTGCAAGGAGATCGTAATGCTGGCACTGGAACAAAGGCTGCTTATCAGTGTCCAGGCGGAAAACACGATTCGTCTGTTACCTCCATTGACCATCGACGATGAACAAACCGAACTGATGATTTCAACCACCTGCCTGGTGATTGATCAATTCACCGGGACCGGACCCAGATAAGTACTACAACCATGAAACCTCGTCATTTCATTACACTGATCGATCTGACACCGAATGAACTTCGCGGTCTGATTTCACGGGCCTCAGAACTCAAAAGAAACCCCGCGAGCAGAACCGCTTCGCTGAAGAACAAGGTGCTGGCGATGATCTTTGAAAAATCATCCACCCGCACCAGGATTTCATTTGAAACCGCGATGGTGCATTTTGGTGGAAGTGCCATCTTCCTATCACCCAGGGATACCCAGCTCGGACGCGGGGAACCCATCGAGGACAGCGCCAGGGTCATATCGAGTATGGTCGATTGCGTGATGCTGAGAACCCATAGCCACGATACGATTACCCGTTTTGCGAAGTACTCTGCCGTTCCCGTGATCAACGGGCTCTGCGACCACTACCACCCGTGTCAGCTGCTGGCAGACATGCAGACCTACTTTGAACACCGAGGCAATATCTGTGGTAAAACCGTGACCTGGATTGGCGATGGCAACAACATGTGTCATTCCTACATCAATGCGTCCCGCTTGCTCGATTTCAAGCTGAGGATTGCCTGTCCTAGAGGATACGAACCCAACCCTGAAATCATCGCCAAGGGTGGCCATCGTATTTCCTTCCATTCATCTGCGCTGGAGGCAGCAGAAGAATCAGATTTGATCGTCACCGACGTGTGGACCAGTATGGGGCAGGAAACCGAGAAACAAAATCGTCACTCGGCTTTCAGGGAATTCAAGGTCAACGATGCAGTCATGGCACAGGGCAACAAGGATTGTCTTTTCATGCACTGTCTCCCCGCTCATCGCGGAGAAGAGGTGACCGGCGATGTTATCGATGGGCCTCGCAGCGTGGTATGGGACGAGGCTGAAAACAGGTTGCACGCGCAGAAGGCCCTGCTGGAATTCCTGCTCTCCTAATCCAGCATTATCGGGTACCCGTGACCCAAAGGCTATTCCGGAAGGGTTCCTAATTGGGTAGAATCGATCCGCTGAAGCAGGCGAAAAAGCAGCTCAACAGGTCCAGCGCTCAGCCCAGCTGATCAACTGGATGCAAGCGACGATTTTCAGGTCTTTCCAGAACACGGACAAACCACGCAAACCCTGTGCGCCTGGCTAAGACCAAAAACACCCGCCGGCAAGGTGCCGGGGAGACCCTGATGCTGCACAACGCAGACAACAGCGCATTCAGAAGGAGTCCATGTGAAAACCATCATTTCCGTTTTTCTGATCCTTGCGACGTTCTCCGCACAGGCGGAAGAAACCGTGTACGTCACGGATGAAGTCAAGCTACAGATCCGCTCCGGACAAGGCACGAAATTCAGGATCCTGACTAGTGCAAAGACCGGAGCGACTTTAACACTGCTAGAAGAGGACGATGCCAGCGGCTGGAGCCGCATCAGAACACCGAAAGGCACAACCGGGTGGGTGCTCTCGCGTCTTCTGACCAGTACGCCAGTTGCGCGCCTGCAACTGGCTACGACAACCAGCAAACTGGCATCCGCGGCAACCGAGGTCACCGCGCTGAAGGCATCACTCAAAAACCTGCAAAGCGATCACCAAACAATGGCCTCTGAAACCGAGGCTCTGAAAACGGAAAAAACCCACCTGATCCGGGAACTAACCTCGATCCGTCACGCTTCATCGAAAGCCATACAGATTCAGAAGGAACGCAACCAGTTACAGGAAAGGATCATCAACCTTGAACGGGACATGCAAACCGTCAGCCATGAAAAACAGACCTTGGAAGAGAGCACCTCGCAAGACTGGTTTCTGATCGGTGCCGGGGTTCTTTTGGGAGGCATCATTCTCGGCCTGATCCTGCCCAGGATCAGATCGAGAAGAAAAACCAGCAGCTGGGACTCATTTTAGCTTTTCCCCCGAAGATTTATTCACCTGTTAAGGCAACACCACGAATCATGACCAACAAAGACGATCAATCGAAGCGCAAATTTTCCTCCAAGGTTGTTGATGGGATGGAACGAGCACCCAGTCGAGCCATGCTTCATGCTGTCGGATTCGAGGATTCAGATTTCACAAAACCGCAGATCGGAATCGCATCAACCTGGAGCATGGTCACCCCCTGCAACATGCACATCAACAAGCTCGCGGACCATGCAGCCGAAGGAGTTAACCAAAACGGGGGCAAAGCAATCGTTTTCAATACGATTACCATTTCGGATGGAATCTCCATGGGAACCCAGGGAATGAAATATTCGCTGGTTTCCCGCGAAGTCATCGCCGATTCTATCGAAACGGTCGTCGGCTGCCAGGGATACGACGGGGTGGTGGCCATTGGTGGCTGCGATAAGAACATGCCGGGCTGCTTGATCGCACTGGCCCGCCTGAACAGGCCGGCGATTTTCGTCTACGGCGGAACCATTCTTCCGGGATGTCACAATGGCAAGAATCTGGACATTATTTCCGTGTTCGAAGCGGTTGGCGCCAGGGCCAACAACCGAATCGACGACAGCGAACTGAAAAATATCGAAGCCAAGGCCATCCCTGGTCCCGGCTCTTGCGGAGGCATGTACACCGCCAACACCATGGCGTCGGCAATCGAGGCTCTGGGAATGAGTTTGCCCAACAGCTCCGCCCAGGCGGCTGTTTCAAACGACAAAAACCTGGACAGCAGGCTGGCAGGAAAAGTGGTGCTGGAATTGATCGACAAAGACATCAAGCCACTGGATATCATGACGCGCAAGGCCTTCGAGAATGCCGTTACGGTTGTCATCAGTCTGGGCGGATCGACCAATGCCGTACTTCATCTGCTTGCAATGGCGAATGCTGCTGGCGTGGAGCTTGCATTGGACGATTTTTCCGAAATCGGTCAGAGCGTTCCTGTGCTTGCCGACCTGAAGCCGAGCGGGAAATATTCGATGGCTGAACTCATCGACATTGGCGGAATCCAGCCTCTGATGAAAAGCCTTCTCGACCAGGGACTACTGCACGGGGATTGCCTGACCGTTACCGGAAAAACGCTGGCCGAAAACCTTGCGAACACGAAACCCTACCCGGAAGGGCAAGATATAATCCGGCCACTGTCCGATCCGATCAAGAAGGACAGTCACCTGGTCATCCTGCGCGGAAACCTCGCTGCCGAAGGGGCCGTGGCCAAGATTACCGGAAAGGAAGGACTCTGTTTCACCGGGAAGGCTCGGGTTTTCGACTGTGAAGAGGACGCATTGCAGAGTATCCTGAACGACACGATCGAATCCGGCGACATCATCGTGATCCGTTTCGAGGG
>DBZZ01000061.1:17023-27813 GCA_002311315.1 Methylococcaceae bacterium UBA1147
CCTCTGGCCATCGTCGAAGATGGGGACACCATCACCATCGACGCGGAAAACAGGGAACTGAGACTGCATCTCGAAGACCCTGTCATCAGCCACAGACTGGCGGCGTGGAGAAAACCGGAACCCAGCGCCACCCGCGGAGTACTGGCCAAGTACGCAAGGCTCGTTGGTTCGGCTTCGGAAGGAGCGGTAACCGACAACAACCTCGACTGAGCGCGTCACAAGGACTCCGGCCAGAAACCAAAACCCCCTCATTTTCACGATTTCCGAAAGTGTAATCAGATGCCATTTTCTTCGCACCCCATGTCATGAATGGACGTTTACCAAAGCTGATTCAGATGCTGGAGACACTGATCAGCCTGCCGTCTGTCAGCAGCGCTGATCCAACGGTCGACCAGAGCAACCAGCCAGTCGTCAACGTTCTCGCTAACTGGCTGGACGGACTGGGGTTCAAGATTGAAATCATTCCGTTACCGGGGTCGAAATACAATCTGGTAGCAACCCTGGGAAGCCCTAATCCCGGCAAGGGGCTGGTACTTTCCGGACATACCGACACGGTACCCTACGACGAAGGTAGCTGGGCTTCGAATCCGTTTCGACTTACCGAAAAGAATGACCGTCTTTACGGACTGGGCAGCACTGACATGAAGTCATTCTTCGGTCTGGCCCTTGAAGCGGCCAGAATCTTCGACCCCAGGCAATTCGAAGCACCGTTGGTCATAGTGGCAACCGCAGACGAAGAAAGCACGATGTCGGGGGCTAGGCAGTTGCTGGAACGCGGAATAAAACTGGGGGAATATGCCGTGATCGGGGAACCCACTTCCCTGAAACCGGTACGGATGCACAAGGGCGTTATGATGGAATGCATCCGGGTGCTGGGCAAATCGGGGCATTCGAGCAACCCCGCACTGGGAGCCAGCGCTTTGGAGGGCATGCACGCAGTGTTGTCGGAACTGCTCGAATGGCGCAGGGAATTACAGCTCGGGAATATCAACCCGATGTTCGAGGTTGATGTACCCACCCTGAACCTGGGTTCAATTCGTGGCGGCGACAGTCCGAACAGAATCTGCGCGCATTGCGAAACCCTCATCGATATACGCCCGCTTCCAGGAATGGAACTCGACGAATTGCGTGAATCCCTGAAAAAGCGTCTGCAGCGGGTGCTTGAAAAGCATCCGCTGCTGTCACTTGAGATGACCCCCCTGTTCCAGGGTACGCCCGCATTCGAGACCCCAGCCGATTCGGCCCTTGTTGAAACCTGCGTCTCGATGACAGGGCACCCGGCGCAGGCCGTTGCGTTCGGAACCGAGGCCCCGTTCTATTCCCGCCTGGGAATGGAAACCGTTGTCATGGGACCGGGTTCCATCAATCAGGCTCACCAGCCTGACGAATACCTTGCGCTGAACCAGATTGAACCGGCAATCATGCTCCTGCGCAAACTGATCAAAACTTACTGCCAGATACACTGAGGACACATGGACGGCGAAACACGATTTGTCAACTGGTTCAGGGATGCGGCGCCCTATATCCAAGCTCATCGAGGCCGCACATTTGTCATTTACTTCAGCGGTGAAGCCGTTGCGGATACCAACTTCAGCCAGACCATTCATGATTTCGCGGTACTCAATAGTCTGGGCATCCGGCTTGTGCTGGTTCACGGCATGCGCCCGCAGATAAAACAGCGTCTCGAAGCAGCCGGGCTTGAGTCCAGTTACCACAAAGGGATCCGCGTCACGGACTCTGCATCGTTGCAATGCGTCAAGGAGGCTGCCGGTACGATCCGTGTTGAAATCGAGGCCCTACTGTCCATGGGGTTATCCAATTCGCCCTTGACTGGCATCAGAACAAGGGTCTGTACGGGGAACTTTATAACCGCCAAACCGCTCGGGGTGAGGGATGGTATCGATTTTTGCCACACCGGCGAGATTCGCAGAATCGATTGCCAGTCGATTGGCGAGAAACTGGACCACAATAATATCATTGTGGTCTCGCCCATTGGTAATTCGCCAACAGGCGAGGTTTTCAATCTTTCAGCAGAATCACTTTCCGTCCGTATTGCAGTGGAACTGGTCGCTGACAAACTGATCTTCCTCACCGAGGAGGCAATGCCACTGGGACAACCTGACAAACCGATCCGCCAGTTAACGACCATCGAAGCCAAGGGAATCTTTTGCCGGGATCATGGTTTTGACGAAATCACACAACGACACCTCGAACTGGCGGTCGAAGCCTGCGAAGCTGAAGTCGGGCGCGTCCATCTCATCAATCGGGCATCGGACGGTGCAATCTTTGAGGAACTGTTCTCCCGCGACGGGGTTGGTACCCTGGTCAGTTCCACCCCCTTCGAAGTCATGCGAACCGCTACACTCCAGGATTTAGCCGGCATTCTGGACTTGATCACCCCGCTGGAGAAACAAGGGGTGCTGGTGAAACGCGGCCGGGAAGTACTGGAAACCGAAATTGGCCGTTTTACGGTCATTGACAGGGACGGTCTAATCATCGGCTGTGCCGCCCTCTATCCATTCAACACCGACCAGGCCGGCGAACTGGGGTGTATCGCCATTCATGACGAATATGCCGGCGCGGCGCGTGGGACCAGCCTGCTGGAATATGTCGAAAAATCTGCCCGAAGCCTTGCCCTAAATCAGATGTTTGTCCTCACGACCCAGGCCACTCACTGGTTCAGGGAACGCGGTTTCGAACTGGCGGGGATTGACTCACTGCCGACGGAAAAACAGGGGCTGTACAATTTCAGCCGGAATTCAAAGGTACTCTGCAAGAAGGTATGATGCCAGAAGGGGTGGCACGACCCCTGACTAACAACTCGGGCCAGTAGCATTCTACAGGGACAAGAACCGCATACAACCTCGGTTTCAAACGGTATTTTCGCAACAAATAGAAACGGCTATACTTTTATCATAACTTGGCACAGCATCGCCAATACTCCACAATAACAAGCTCGATTGTTTTCCAGGTGCCTGGCTAATGCCAAAATCACTTGGCAGGATATTGCCGCTCTGGTTGCCTGTCGCGGTGACGCATTGAAGCTGACACGGATGACAAAAACTCGATGACCCTGGCCGCCACCCTCACACTCAAAACGGACAGTAGCCGCCGAGATCAAACAGTGGAGTTGGTTCAGATAACGGACTTGCACCTGCTCGCTGATCCCCAAGGCTTGCTGCTGGGAGTCAGCACCGACGACACAGCCCGCGAGGTCTTCAAGTTCGCCCAGTCAAAGGACTGGCCTCCGGACCTGGTACTGCTGACCGGAGACCTAGCCCAGGAACCCTTGCCAGAAACCTACCGGCGGCTCAACGAACTTCTCCGGAGCCTGAAGACACCCTGTGTTTGCCTGCCGGGTAACCACGACGATCCGAGCACCATGTCCGAACAACTTAGGGGTGACAACGTACGGTGCCTCAGCCGGGTACTCACCGACCATTGGCAAATCATCTGTCTGAACACTTCGCTACCGGAAAAAGAAGGCGGGCACGTTTCCGAAGAAAGCTTAAGTCAGTTGGAAACCCTGCTGGACGAACAACCCGACAGGTTTGCCCTTATTGGCATCCATCATCCGCCGGTTTCAGTCGGTTGCAGCTGGCTAGATACAATGATCGTGGACAATGGCGACAAACTGCTTGAGCTGGTGCGTTCCCGTCCGCAATCACGTGCTATCGTCTGCGGCCACATCCATCAGGCTCTTCATTTACGCGACAGAGGCCTCGAGATATTCGGAACGCCGTCCACTTGTTTCCAGTTCATGCCCGACAGCGAGAAATTTGCCCTGGACGAACTGGGGCCAGGATACAGACGTCTGAGTCTTTTTCCCGATGGGCGAATCGAAAGCGAGGTCTATCGGCTGCCAGGGAAACCCCGCGGGCTTGACCAGTCAGCCGCAGGTTACTAAATGTTGCAACCCGACCTAGCGTAAAACAGGCACGAATGCCTGAGACAGGTATCCCTCCGGACTCACCGGAACCGTATCCGACAACAACATCTCGCCAAGTTCAGAAAGTGCCTTGCGATAAACATCACGCTTAAAGAACACGACTTCATCCACCGGCAACCAGTAATCGACCCAACACCAGCCATCAAACTCGGGTTTATCTGAACAGTCAAAGCGAACACAGCATTCACTGGACTTCATCTTCAGAATAAACCAGATCTGTTTCTGGCCAATACAGACCGGATAGGAATGTTTGCGGATATAGCGTTCGGGAAGGTCGTAGTGAAGCCAGTCTTGGGTTCGGCCAATCACTTCAACGTGATCCGCTGTCAGGCCGATTTCCTCGTACATTTCACGAAACATGGCGTCTTCCGGGTCTTCATGTTCCCTGATGCCACCCTGGGGAAATTGCCAGGAATCCATTCCTGTTCGGCGAGCCCAGAACAAACGACCGTCCGAATGACAAAGAACTATACCTACGTTCTGCCTATAACCCTTTGAATCAATCACTCTTTCATCCAGAAACAGGTGTTTTTTTATTTGGTTGCCTTGGATGGCCACGCTCCTTTAACGGAATTCTACGCTCTTCATGATGCAGGCCAAGTCACCCTGTTGCCATAGCCGGTATCCTCTAACCCCGAACCCCTATTAAATAGAAAAGCGTTTACATTTTCAATCAGCACACTATCCTATTGGGCTTTTGATGAATCGGAACCTGACGCCAGTGAGCCTCGCCATATTCGATCTGGACAATACTCTGATCAACGGTGACAGCGATTACCTGTGGGGTCAGTTTCTGGTCGAACAAGGTATCGTCGACAAAACTTACTACGAATCCGAAAACGCCCGCTTTTACCAAGCATACAAAGCAGGAACACTCGACATCCGGGCCTTTCTGGCTTTTTCCCTGGCGCCGCTGGCAACCCATTCCAGGAAAAGGCTCCATGAATGGCGTAACCGTTTCATTGACGAGAAGATAAAACCCATCATGCTTCCCAGTGCTCATGGTCTGATCAGGCGGCATTTTGATGCTGGCGATACCCTGCTGTGCATTACCGCCACCAACAGCTTCGTCACCGAGCCCATTATTGCCCTTTACGGAATCCCCAATATCCTTGCCACCGTCCCGCAACAGGTCAACGGGCAATTTACAGGCCGGGTGACAGGAACCCCCTGCTTTCAGGAGGGCAAGGTAAGCAACCTGGATCGATGGCTGGAGAAAACCGGACACACGCTGGAAAACAGTTGGTTCTACACCGATTCCCACAATGATCTACTGCTGCTCGAGCAGGTTGATCACCCGGTCGCCGTTGACCCAGATGACAAACTGCGTCAAATCGCAGCTAAACATGACTGGCCGGTCATTTCGCTACGCGATCAGCCGACGAACTAGCCGGCAGACACACCGGGCGCCAATCGAATCTCCTTCGTAACACCCGGATTGTCTTCCCAGAACCGCGCGGCCTTCAAATCAGTTTCCTTTGACTTTCGCAAACACTGCCGGAGCACCTACCGGAATAACATGGGCATTGCCTCCAAACTACTCTATTCCAGGGCATCCGCCATTCATTTTTTTCGGACAAAGAAAGTCTGGGTTCCTTCCTGTTCACAGTGTTCCAGAATCTGGTGCCCCGTCTGCTCGGCGTAAACTCCGATATCGAGATATGCAGCAGGATCGGTGGCAAGCATCCGCACGACTTCGCCGCTCTGCATTGCGGCGAGCGCTTTTTTCAGTCTTAACAGTGGAAGCGGGCAGTTCAAACCGCTCGCATCCAATTCATGATCGAATACCATCATTCCTACATATCCATCTGGGTTTAATGCTTGTGGAGAAAGCTGAAATAATGGCAAAGTATACCTTGATATTCTTTTCCTGCACCTCTAGCCATACGATCCGTATTGAAGAGAACACATTGAAACCCAAAACTCCAGCCAAATCGGTTGCAATCAACCCTCTTTGGCCCGCGGAGATGCTTTAACTTTTGCAACCAGTAATGCTAGACTTCCGCCCATTCTTCCGTCCATGCCTCTGCGCTTCATGACTACGAATACAGGATGCCCGTAAAGCCGAACGAGCAGCTCAAGTCTACTCACGTAATCGAGTTGAAAGCGGGGGCCTTTACACTACCTGTTCTCAGACTCCTGAAAAATCAGCCTGAAGGAATTTTAAGAGAACTTCAGGAGAAGGTTGACCAAGCACCTGGCATGTTCCAGAATGCGCCGCTGGCGCTTGACATCAGTTCGCTTCCGAACGATGTCCAGCCATCCGATCTAAGTGCCCTTGTCAAGCAGATCGCCAGCATGGGAATCAAGCCCATCGGCGTCCGCGGCGGAACAGCGGATCAGCAACGTTCGGCCCGCCATGCCGGCCTTGCGGTCTTGTCCGAAAGCCGGCCAGAACCGAAACCTGCCGTCGATCTGGAAACAGTCAAAGCCACAGCGGTCGAACAACCCGCAGCAACGCCTTCGCCATCCGTATCAACTGAAGCCGTGGCGTCAAGACTGGTCGCGCTGCCGGTCCGTTCCGGCCAGCGCATCTACGCCCGGGACGCAGACCTGATCATACTCTCCACGGTCAGTGCCGGTGCCGAAATCATGGCAGACGGCAACATTCACGTGTACGGCACCCTGCGGGGAAGAGCCTTGGCGGGGGTCAAGGGCAACCTCAAGACCCGAATTTTCTGTAGTGATCTGCAAGCCGAACTGGTATCAATTTCCGGTCAATATCAAGTCAGCGATGGAATTGACAATGCCCTCAGCGGAAAACCAGTGCAGATCTATCTTTCCGGCGAATCCCTCGTCATCGAAGAACTTTGAACCGGCCTGATCAAATTGCCACTGGAGGATCAAACCTTGGCTAGAACTATTGTAATCACTTCGGGTAAGGGCGGGGTCGGAAAAACCACGACCGCCGCATCAATCGCAATGGGCCTTGCCCAGAAAGGACACCGGACCGCCGTGATCGATTTCGACGTGGGTCTGCGCAACCTGGACTTGCTAATGGGCTGTGAACGCCGCGTGGTTTATGACTTCGTGAACGTAATCAACGGTGAGGCAAAAATCAACCAGGCACTGATTCGGGACAAGAGATCTGAAAACCTGTTCATTCTTCCCGCGTCGCAGACAAGAGACAAGGATTCTCTGACCCAGGACGGCGTTGGCCGTGTGCTTGAAGACTTGTCTAAAAACTTCGATTACATCGTCTGCGATTCACCCGCAGGAATTGAACGTGGAGCAACCCTGGCCATGTATTACGCTGATGACGCCATTGTCGTAACCAACCCGGAAATATCATCGGTCAGGGATTCTGACCGGATGCTGGGCATTCTGGCGAGCAAGTCCAGGCGGGCCGAGGAAAACGATGAACCGATCAGGGAATACCTGCTGTTGAGCCGCTATTCGCCAAAACGAGTTCACAACGGTGACATGCTGAGCGTGGACGACGTGCAGGAAATTCTGTCAACGAACCTGCTTGGCGTCATTCCGGAATCTCAATCAGTACTCAACGCATCGAACGCTGGAACCCCGATCATCATGGATCAGTCCAGCGATGCCGGCCAGGCTTATCTTGACGTGGTTTCCCGTTATCTCGGTGACGATCTGCCGCAACGTTTTATCGAACTCAAGAAGCGAAGTCTGTTTGGACGTTTATTTGGAGGCTAGACGATGAGTCTACTGGATTATTTTAGAGTTTCCCGGCGTAACAGTGCCGCGATTGCTAAGGAGCGCCTGCAGATTCTTGTAGCCCATGAACGTGCAGAACGCAACAGACCGTCCTATCTGCCCATGATGCAGAAAGAATTGCTGGAAGTGGTACAGAAATATGTCGATGTCGATCAGAACGCCATCACCATAAACGTGGAAAAGGATGACCGGCATGAAATCCTGGAACTGAATATCCTGCTTCCGGAAGACCAGCCTCAACCGAGGAAAGTCGGCAGGGGTTAAATACCCGACGCATGAAACATGCCTGGTTGACAAAACAGCAACCGATACACACCCCGAGAAGGCAAAACACGACCATCCGTGGTCGCTATTCCTGATCTCTGCTAATAGGGAATATCCTGTTATTCAACGTTCAGGATCGCCTGTATTTCGCTTCGCCTGTTGCCATGCGACAGAAGTCGATGCAGATCAGCTGGTCTGTCAATGTCCCACTGCTCGGTTGTTTCAAACCAGTGAAGCCCAAGCTGTCTGGCCCGGCAACGGGTTTCCTCCAGCACAGCGTTCGTTCCCCATTGCATGTCGAAGAAGAGATCCGCATGAACCCGACTCATCCCGATCAGAACATAGCCTCCATCCTCGGCGGGCCCCAACGTCAGTTGATGGCCGTTGTTCAGAGCCTCAAGGCATTCGACCAGATCCCTGCAGGTCAGCGAAACACAGTCACAACCCATCAATAGCACTGAATGAGCCTGTTCCAGGCAAGCAGAAATCGCATGGTGCATTCGGTCACCGAGGTCGTATCCGAACTGGCCATGAAGGCTGAGTCCGTAAACATCCCGTGCGTCAGTGAATGCAGGGTGAGTACAGTCTGGCGTACACCAGAGCTGAACCGGACAGATGGACTTTGAATGAACCATCGCCAGGGTTCTCAAGATCAAATGACGTTGCAGTTCAGCGGCCTGGCGAGAATTGAGCACAGACAGCAGCCGAGTCTTGACTTGGCCCGGCCATGGTGCTTTGGCAAAAACGATCAGGCGGGCATCAGGAAACAGCCATGAAGACACCCCGGCACCCCTCTATAAAAGATTCCCGCCAAATTCACCCGTGCCAACATTCAACAGAGGCATCGGTCTCCACAAATCAGGCTGTGACATCCGATACCGGGTGAAGCGATTTCAAACGGCCATGGCCACAAATCCACTGCCAAGCCTGGCCCGCCTTACCTGATAAAATGGAAAACCAAGGGTTCCTAACAACAACCTCCGGACGATTCCCTGGAACGATGCTCGCCACCCCTGGTTTCGCTAGCCGGACGCCTGGTACCCGCAGACGCGCACCACATTTTTGGCTCAACCTCGCCGTGTGGCCTTATGCCGATAAAATTTTCGGGGTACCGATCCAGCAGAGCCTCAAAGGTACGTTCACAAACGGCAATCCTTTGTCCCCGCGGGTAGTAATGCCCATCGTCATCATTGACCTGTGAAAAAGGCCCTCGGTAGATGACGGCATGTCCGCGATCAATACACTCGGTCCCTTTGCCCTTGTAGGCCGTTACCGTAACCGAACGAAACTCGAGTCCCTCCACCGTCTGCCATGGCTTGGCATCCCACTTGGCCAGAGAAACTCCCTGAAATCCAACCTCTGTAAAAGCATTGACAAAAGATTCCTCTTGGAGTGCTCCGGAAATACAACCGCTCCACAGAGCCGGGTCTGCTTTCAAGCGCTGAGGGACCGGCGCATCACTGACAATATCCGAAATGGCCACCCGGCCACCAGGTCGGACAACGCGGAAAATTTCTTCCAGCAGGATCCGCTTGTCACTTTCCTCGACAAGGTTCAGAACGCAGTTCGACACAACCAGGTCGACCGAGGAGTCAGCAACAAGCGGAGCCTTGTTTCTCTGTTCAAATTTCCATGTGTCGAATCTGGAAAGATCAACGGAATTGATCACTGGATGATCCGTCAGATACCGGTCCACGACTTCGAGGTCCAATTTGAGATCCTGGATATGTGCCTTGCGGAATGAAACGCGATCGGAGCCGATCCGGCTGGCCATTTCGGATTGATAACTGCGGGCAAGCGACAGCATATCGTCGTTCATGTCCACCCCGATCACTGCACCCTCTTCGCCAACCAATTGGGCCGCGATGTAACAGATCTTTCCTGAACCGGAACCCAGATCCAGAACCACGTCACCCTTCTGAACATAACGCGAAGGATCGCCGCAGCCGTAATCCTTATCGACCACTTCCTGTGGCAGGATGCTCATCAGTTCACTGTCGTAGTCAACCGGACAACAAAGGGATGACTGGACCGACTCCGCACCCTTCGAATATCGCTCAAGCACGCTTTTCTCAACGCTCATAATAGCTCCTTAAAAAAACAATCCACCGCACCTGACCCTGAAAATCAGGTTAATCAACGTCCCTATCATGATCACTCCCTTTCCCTGCACTGACAAGGGTTTCCCTTTGGTCTGGTGAAACGCTGTACAAGGCAAGGCCGCAAGCCAGCAACAAAACAGAACCTCCGGGCTCAGCGTTCAAGGCATCGCTGAGTGAAAACGGACTGCAGACCCGAGCTGATACGGAAGTTCAGGCCCAGAACTCAAGTTCTGTTACCCGCCAACGATCAAATGGGGAATCAGGGAACGGCTGACAACCACGATCACAACGATACCGATCAGATTAAGAATGAAACCGCACTTGACCATGTCAACTACCCGTAGTTTTCCACTGCCAAAAATGATCGCATTGGGTGGTGTGGCCACAGGAAGCATGAAAGCACAGGATGCAGATAGGGTCGCCGGAAGCATCAGCCAAATTGCCGGCACCTGCATCGCATCGGCGGTTGCATCCAGTATCGGCAAGACCAATTGAGTGGTCGCCGTATTGGATGTCAGTTCGGTGAGGAATGTCATTACCGTACACACCAAGCCGATGGTCGAGGTAATGTCTCCCTTTTCCAGCGAGGCAAGCTGAGAAGCAATATGGGCCGACAGACCACTTTCGACAAAACCCGAAGCCAGGGCGAATCCGCCGCCAAAAAGGATCACTACCGGCCACGGTAATCTTAAAAAAACCCCCGAATCTAGGATACCGGTCTTGTTGCCGTTGCCGGATCGTGCCGGTATCAAAAATAGCAGGAAAGACATCAAGATCACTACCGCGGCATCGTC
>DBZZ01000061.1:28051-47131 GCA_002311315.1 Methylococcaceae bacterium UBA1147
CCGATCGGAACCGTCATCATCATCCACTGAGCAAAGCCGATCGAAGTCCCCGTTTCACTGGTCGCTTCGAAAAGCTGCAGGAAAACCATGTTCGGAGCAGTACCAATCGGCGTCATCATGCCCCCGATCGATGCCGCATAAGCAATCGCCAACAGCAGGCCGACCGAAAACCTTTTTTTCTGTTCAGGTGTTAGTCCCGAATCAAATCGTTCAATGATGGCCAGTGCGATCGGCAGCATCATGAGGGTCGTTGCCGTATTCGAAATCCACATAGACAAGCCACTGGTCGCAACGATAAAGCCCGCCATGAGCCTGGTAGGTTGGTTTCCGAACACTGCCAGCACGTTCAATGCGATCCTCCTGTGTAAACCCCAGCGTTCCATGGCCAAGGCGATCATGAAACCACCGATCAGGAGGAAAACCACGGAATTCATGTATTGGCTGGCCACGGACTTCGTTGAAGAGATACCAAGCAGCGGGAACAATGCCAGGGGCAAAAGGGCGGTGGCCGCGAGAGGTACGGCTTCGGTGATCCACAGAACCGCCATCAAGACCGCAACCGCTGCCATGCGCGCAACAACCGGCTGACCACCGAAGTCGGCGAAGCCCAGGATACCCACTGGCAGAAGAAGCGCGAGCAACAAGGCCAATTTTCTCATGGTTGGTGCTTTACCGAAACCTGTCGGCCGACCATGGTTTCCAGCTACCGGTGATTTGCAGGGCTGAACTCATGGACAGCCTCTACCATGGCCTGCACATTCTCCGGATCAATCCCGGGAACAATCCCGTGCCCCAGGTTGAATACATGGCCGGAACCCTTTCCGTATCGCTCCAGGACCGTTCTGACCTTCTCCCGGATCACCGCCGGCTCAGCAAACAGCACCATGGGGTCCATGTTTCCCTGCAAGGCGACCCGGTTTCCGACTCGGCTCCTTGCCAGGCCAAGGTCCGTAGTCCAGTCAAGGCCCAGAGCAGAATACCCGCTATCCGCCATCGTCTCCAGCCACTGACCTCCCCCCTTGGTGAAAAAGATCGTAGGGATCTGATTGCCTTCTTCCGGATCAAGACTCAGGCGTTCGCGAACACTACGCGCATAGGCCAACGAAAACATCAGGTAATCTTCCGTAGACAGGTTTCCACCCCAGGTATCAAAGATCATCACCGCCTCGGCTCCCGCGGCAATCTGGGCGTTGAGGTACAAAGCAACCGCGTCGGCCAGTTTCTCCAACAGGGCATGCATGCTCCGAGGATCGCTGTACATCCAGCGCTTTATTTTCTCGAAACTCCGACTACTGCCTCCCTCGATCATGTAGGTTGCAAGAGTCCACGGACTGCCTGAAAAACCGATCAACGGCACCTCTCCGTTCAAGTTCCTCCTGATTAACCGCACCGCGTCCATGACATAACGCAATTCGATCTCCGGATCAGGGACAGGCAGAGAATTCACTTCGGCTGCCGTATTCAGCGGACGTTCAAACTTCGGCCCTTCATTTTCCACAAAATGAAGCCCGAGCCCCATCGCATCGGGAATGGTCAAGATGTCTGAAAACAGAATGGCGGCATCGAAGCTGAAACGCCGCAAGGGCTGCAAAGTCACTTCACAGGCAAGTTCCGGGTTGGTACACAAGTTCATGAAACTGCCTGCTTTCGCGCGTAGAGCACGATATTCCGGCAAATAGCGGCCTGCCTGACGCATCATCCAGACCGGTGTTCGCTGAACGGGGCGACGCAGCAGAGCGTCGATAAAACAATGAGATTTCGTAGCCAGCATTGGTTCGAAAAAGGCAGGGTTCGGAGGTTTGGGCTGAGAATCTTACCGGTCCGGCAACCGGGAAACAACGAATAGTGACAGATACATCAAAACATACACCTAAGTCGTCAGAGGAATCGGCGATGGATCACTGAGGCTATAATCCTGCTTCTCAGCTTCGCCCGTAATCATTCAGGGTCGCTTCCAGTTGCGGCTGGTCAACCCCGCAGGGCAGTGTCGCTGTTCCGATTTCGTCCAGAAGAATCAGCCGGATAGCACCATCGATATTTTTCTTGTCTACGGTCATGATTTCAAGAAACCGGTCCGCATCCATCTCCGCGGGAGGCTTCACCGGCAATTTCGCGCTTTGCAAGAGACGGATGATTCGATCAACCTCCGCCTGTTCAAGCCGTCCCGTAGCGTACGACAAGTGAGCAGCCTGGCACATGCCGATCGCTACTGCCTCGCCGTGCAGATAACGGCCGTATCCCATTCCCGCTTCGATGGCGTGACCAAACGTATGACCCAGATTGAGAGTTGCCCGCACACCGGATTCGAGTTCATCTTCGGAGACCACACGTGCCTTATTCAAACAGCAACGGTGAATAGCGAAAGCAAGGGCTTGCGGATCCCTTGTCAGCAACAGTTCCATGTTTTTTTCTAGCCAGTCGAAAAACTCCCGGTCCCGAATCAAACCGTATTTCACGACTTCTGCGATACCCGCTGAGAGTTCCCTCTGTTCAAGAGTATTGAGCACCGAGGTATCCGCAATCACGCAGTTTGGCTGGTAAAAGGCACCGATCATGTTCTTTCCGCCCGGATGGTTTACCCCGGTCTTTCCCCCGACTGATGAATCGACCTGGGCCAGAAGGGTCGTTGGAATCTGTATGTAATCGATTCCCCTTTGGAAACACGCCGCTGCAAAGCCAACAAGATCTCCTATCACTCCACCGCCCAGTGCAATCAGGGTCGAATTTCGGCCAAAGCGGTATTCCATCAGGGCATCGAAGATTCGCTCCTCGGTGGCCAGGTTCTTGAACTGTTCGCCATCCGGAAGCACAAGTGTCCGTACCTTCAATCCGCCCAGTTGCTGTACCACTCTTTCCAGGTACAACGGGCCGACCGTCACGTTGGTGACCACCATGACCTGGGCGGATTTGACATGAGATTTGATCAGGCCTGGCTGGCTGAAAAGGTCCAGCCCTATATAAATTGGGTAACTGCGATCACCCAGATTCACCGTCAGGGTTTGTTTCATCAATGGTTGTTACTGGAAGATTGAAAAACTTCGATAATCTGTTTGACCACTAGCCGGGTCGACAGGTTGCCCGTATTCACAATGAAGTCTGCACAGGAGTCGTAAAGCGGACTCCGGACCTCCATGAGGCCCTCAATCTTGGCCCGGGGGCTGCCCTCGTTCAGCAACGGGCGGTGGTTATCCCATGCCGTGCGTTGAAGCAGGCGATTAATCGGACACTGCAGATAAACGACAAAGCCATTTTCACTCAGGAATTGCCTGTTTTCCTTGTCCAGAACAGCACCACCCCCTGTTGCCATGACAATCGGAGATAACCGGATCAGTTCAGCGATCATGGTACTTTCCCGCTTTCTGAATCCATCTTCTCCTTCGTATTCGAAGATCATTGGAATATCAACGCCAGTTCTGGATTCTATTTCCAGATCGCTGTCATAGAAATCGAGCGAAAGGTGCTTGGCGATCTGGCGACCCACCGTGGTCTTGCCAGCGCCCATAGGACCAATCAGATATATATTACGGGAATCCTTCATCGACCTCATTACCATCCGGCAAAGCCAATGGATTTTATCACGATACAAGTCCAGACATCGTTCCCACAGTTCAAAGCCGGCGACTGACGGATACAGGCTGTTGCCAGCCCTTAGTTTGATTTGTAGGAACAGCGTTTGCAGCCGCATGACCACACAATAGAAAAACGGGGCAAAACCCCGCTTCTCCGTACAGTATTTCTATCCTGCCATCAGGGCACACTGATTCGCTGTTCGAGGATCTTCGGTGTAATGAATATCAGCAATTCCTTCTTTTTAGCTTCCACTGCTGTGCGTCGAAACATGTACCCCAATACCGGTATATCGCTGAAAAACGGTACACTGTCCCGGTTGTCTGTGTTGGTCCCGGTATACACCCCACCCAGAACAATTGTTTCTCCACTTTCGACCTGCACCCGGGTCTGCAAGGCCCTTCGATCGATCGCCAGACCACCTGAATTCCGAACACCCTCATCATCCTTTTGAACCAGTACATCCAGCAGAATGACATTGTTGGGCGCAATGTGCGGTGTTACTTCAAGTTTCAGTACAGTTTTCTTGAATTGGGTAATTGGTACCACTCAGTTTGCTCTGGGTTTCGAAGGGAATTTCCACCCCTTCCTCGATACTGGCCGCATGCTGGTCGATGTCCGACAATCTCGAAATCGGCCGGATTGTTTGGCCCACCTGATCCACGGGGCAAAGCTTCGACAGCGTAAGCCTCAACGCGGCAAGAAGTCACGGTGGGGGAAAGTGCAAGAAGTTTCACTGATACCGACCCGATATCAACCCCCACCAAGGCCGGTTTCGTCCTCCTGAAAAAAACATGGACAACTCGATTGATTGCGAAATTTACTGAACCCGGATCAAGGCATGCGAGCGCTGCAAATACCCAGAATTCTCCCGGTGGAATTCATGTTTCCTGTAGTATAGATAGCAAGCAGATACCAACTTCCGAGCAAACATTTTGTTGCCTCTGAGCTGCGATCAACGAAGAATTTTGTGACCGACCCCTCCTTTTTCACGAAGTGATCAACCCAGAACCTAAAAAAAGATCGTTCCTCAAGACCTGCCTGAGGTTTCTGACGATTGCTTCCATACTTTGCACCACCATCGCAGTAACAGGCGCCTACCTGCTGTATCAGACAATCGCGTCCGACTTGCCTGATATCAGCCAGCTGCGCGAGGTTAAACTGCAAGTACCTCTTGCAGTTTACAGTGAAGACGAGCAACTAATTGCCCAGTTTGGCAAAAAGAAACGCATTCCGATCCCTGGAAACAGAATCCCTAAAAAACTGGCAGAAGCCTTCATAGCAGCCGAAGATCACCGGTTTTTCAGTCACCCCGGAATAGACTACAAAGGCCTGATTCGGGCAGGTGTTCAATTGATCCGAACCGGAAAAAAACACCAAGGCGGCAGTACCATTACGATGCAGGTCGCCCGCAATTTCTTTCTGAGCCCGGAAAAAACCTATCTTCGTAAGATCAAGGAAATCATCCTGGCACTTGAGATCGAATCCCAGCTGAGCAAGCAGGAAATCCTTAGTCTGTATCTCAACAAAATATACCTGGGCCATCGAGCGTACGGAATCGGGGCCGCCGCGCAAATCTATTACGGGAAAACGGTCGACCAGTTGACCATAGAGGAAAGCGCAATGATGGCCGGCCTTCCCAAGGCACCCTCCCGGTTCAACCCGGTCACCAATCCGGAGCGCGCACTGAAACGAAGAAACTATATCCTAACCCGCATGCACAACCTCCAGTACTTGGATCAGAAAGAGCTTGATCAGGCGCTGGAACAACCGGTAATAGCGCGAATTCACTCCGATTCAATCGAGCTTCATGCCCCGTATATCGCCGAGTTGGTCCGACAAAAGATGGTGAAAAAGTTCGGCCCACACTCGCTGACCAGCGGCTACAAGGTTTACACCACGGTTAAAAGCGAGCTGCAGATTGCGGCCAGAAGTGCATTGCGCCGGGCACTTCACGAATACGATGAACGGCACGGTTTCCGTGGTATCGAAGCTCAGTCCGGCCTTGCGGCAACAGCTTCCGAAGGCGACATACTGGAAAGGCTGAAAGGTTTTAGAAAGGTGGGCGATACGTTGCCAGCCCTGGTCAGAGCGGTCAACAAAGATTCCATTGATGTGAGGGTGTTGGGTAAGGAACGAACCCATTTAGCCTGGGATAAAATGACATGGGCAAGGAAATATATCAATCAGAACGAGAGAGAAGCGTTGGCCAGATCCCCCGACCAAGTGCTCTCCATTGGCGATATCATCCGGGTCAGGAAAGGTCGAACCAGCAACTGGAGACTTGCCCAAATTCCCGAGGTTTCTGGTGCACTGATTTCGCTGAATCCAGTCGATGGAGCAATGGTCGCCCTTGTTGGAGGCTACGATTTCTACAGAAGCAAATACAATCGTGCCACCCAAGCCAGACGCCAACCGGGCTCGGGCTTCAAACCAATCCTGTTTACCAAGGCTCTCGAGGAGGGTTTTACGCTATCGACCATGATCAATGACGCGCCTATCGTTTATATGAACCCATGGACAGATGAAGAATGGCGCCCCCAGAATTACAGTGGAAAATACTATGGGCCTACGCGTCTTAGGATTGCACTGAGAAAGTCCAGAAACTTGGTCTCCATACGACTGCTACGGCAAATCGGAATTGAAAAGGTGGCTCAGACCGCCATCAGTTTCGGGTTGCCGACAGATCAGATCCCTCGAACACTCTCGATGGCACTCGGCAGCGGAAGCGCAACACCTCTCCAGATGGCACGGGCTTACACCGTGTTCGCAAACGGCGGTTTCCTGATCGAGCCTTATTTGGTATCGAGGGTCGAAACCCTGGGCGGCGAACTGGTAGAAGAGGCTTTCCCGAAAATTGCCTGTCCGCATTGCGGAGATTTGAGCTCCGGAAACAATATGTTTGCACCACGAGTGGTTTCTCCAAGGGTCAATTACCTGATGACTTCCTTGTTGCAGGATGTAATAAGAAGAGGCACCGCCGTACGGGCAAATCGCCTGGGACGAAAGGACCTAGCCGGCAAAACCGGAACGACCAACGAACAGCGGGATGCCTGGTTCAACGGGTTTTCACCTGCGCTGACCGCGATTACCTGGCTTGGTTTTGACTTGCCAAAACCGCTCGGAAAAGGCGAAACAGGTTCACGTGCAGCACTGCCGATGTGGATTTACTACATGGAGAAGGCCCTGGAGGGCTTTCCGGAAGAAAAAAGCCGGGTGCCCAAAGGCATAGAGACCCTGTACATCAACCAATCCAGCGGATTTCTGACATCAGCCTCGGATCCAGAGGCGGTCCCGGAACTGTTCCGGGAAGGATTCGTCCCAGGACAGCGAAACAGCGAAACTGTTGACGCAAATCGCCTTTCCGATGAAACGGAAAATGATCAACTGGAATCGCTTTTCTGAATTTGATCGTTAGGAACAACGATAACAACCAGTTGATCTGCGTTGGACCGAGAAGTGACCTGTCCGGTCAGCGAGGGTCCGGTGATCAACAGTGGAACCGCCAAAGCGACAACATCCACACTGGCAGTTGGCCATCCAAAGTTTTCTTGGCCACAAGCCTTCTGATCACAGAACACCTAGCGTTCAAAGCCGGGCCACCCGGGCAGCACCAATCCCTTGTATTCACACGATCTGGTTCACTCTGAACCAAAAGAAAAAAGCCATTCAGATGTGCTATGTTGCACCTGAATGGCTTAGTAAGCTCTGTGGGGCCGGAAACCGGCGAGAAATCGGGGCTAGCGTTGCTCGAAGGACTTGTAATCCCTAACACCTTTGCCGGTATAAAGCTGACGCGGTCTACCGATTCTCTTTGCCGGGTCAGCCATCAATTCCTGCCAGTGGGATACCCATCCCGCTGTACGGGCAATCGTGAACATCACCGTAAACATTTCAACCGGGATATTCAGAGCCTTGTAGATGATTCCGGAATAGAAATCCACGTTCGGATAGAGTTTTCGGTCAATGAAATATTCGTCTTTCAAGGCGATTTCTTCGAGGCCAAGAGCCAACGCGAACAACGGGTCCGGATTTTCCTGCTTGGCCAGGATTTCATGACAGGTCTTGCGAATGATCGTGGCTCTCGGGTCGTGGTTCTTGTACACACGGTGTCCAAAGCCCATCAACCTGAAACTGTCATTCTTGTCTTTTGCCCGGGCGATGAACTCGGGAATCCGCGACACATCACCAATTTCTGCCAACATGCTCAACACAGCTTCGTTAGCGCCACCGTGAGCAGGCCCCCACAATGCAGCAATACCGGCTGCGATACAGGCATAAGGATTCGCACCCGTACTACTCGCCAGACGTACGGTCGAGGTACTGGCATTCTGTTCATGGTCCGCGTGCAGAATGAACAGAAGGTTGAGTGCCTTGACCGCCAGGGGATCAAGGTAATCCGCTTCGTTGATGAAAAACTGCTCCGAAGGGCTCGAAAACATCATGTTTAGGAAGTTCTCGCAGTAGTCCAGATCGGTCCGCGGATAGATGAATGCTTCACCGGTAGTGTGGCGGAAACACGCCGCTGCGATGATCGGCATTTTCGCCAACATCCGCATCGACGAAATCCGACGATGCTCGGGATCATCAATGTCCAACTGGCTGTGATAGAAAGCCGACAGAGATCCAACCACACCGACCATCATGGCCATGGGATGAGCATCGTAGTGAAATCCTTCAATAAAGCCGCGAAGGTTCTCGTGAATGTTGGAGTAACCCTTGATCTCGGCTTCAAACTCTGCGAATTGGTCGCTGCTTGGCAACTCACCATGCATCAGCAGATAAGCGACCTCGAGGAAACTGCTGTGTTCTGCAAGTTGGTCGATCGGGTACCCGCGATAGAGGAGAACGCCCTCATCGCCATCGATAAACGTAATGCTACTCTTACAGCTGGCGGTTGACGCAAAGCCCGGATCAAAGGTAAAGCATCCATACTCCTTGTTCAGCGCCTGGATATCAAGCGTCGGATGACCTAGAGTCCCTTCATAGAGCGGGAAAGAAACTGTTTTTCCGAGCTCTTCGTCGGAAATTTTTAATGTTTTGTTAGCCACAGATTAGCCCTTAATACTACCCTTGTTTTGGATGACCGCCTCGAACACACCGTACGGCGAGTCTCGACAGGATGCAGAAAACCGACCCGCAATCAAGCTCCGCCGTATTTACGACGGAACTTGTCGACACGACCAGCAGTGTCAACAATCTTTTGTTTTCCCGTATAGAAAGGATGGCATGATGAACAAACGTCCACATGCAAATCCTTGCATAGGGTCGATCTTGTTTCAAACTTGTTTCCGCAACTGCACGTCACGTTAATCATCTCGTACTGTGGATGGATATCCGGTCTCATGATTCGGTAAACCTTTTTAATTCCAAACTGAAGATTCTCAATAATGAACGGGGCATTCTATTTCAGGAACGGCCGAATCGCAAGAAATGGCCCGATTTTTTAATCGAGATCGAGGTTTCCAATCCCGGTTCAATGCCCTCAGGCTGGCCTCGATGCGGGTCATTTCAGTCAATGTCAATGGGATCAGGGCAGCCAAACGAAAAGGTTTTTTCGAGTGGTTAAAAACGCAGAAAGTAGATTTCTGTGTTTGCAGGAATCCAGGGCCCAGACAGTACAACTCGAAAACAGGACATTCTGGCCTGACGGCTATCATTGTTTCTACCGCAAAACAGAAAAGAAAGGTTATAGCTGGGTTGCAATCTATTCGCGCACCCGGCCTGATCGGGTCGTCGACCAGTTTGACTGGCCGCTGGTTGACTCGGAAGGACTCCTGATCGAGATCCAGATCGCCAATCTCAGCATCCTCTCGATTTACGCTCTCTCAGGCACTTCCAGCTCGGAAAGGCAGACACTGAAGTTCGAATTCCCCGAGCGCTTCGCTGCCCTACTTTCCCAGTTCCGGAACAGCGGGAGAGATTACATCGTCTGTGGCGACTGGAATATTGCCCACCGCAGAATCGACCTGAAAAACTGGCGGTCGAATCAAATCCATTCCGGATTCCTGCCAGAAGAAAGAGCCTGGATGGGACACCTTTTCAGAGAAGCCGACTGGATCGGCCTTTCCTCACATCAACCAGCAACCTGACCAGTATACATGGTGGTCCAGCCGCGGCCAGGCGTGGGCGAAAAACGTGGGCTGGAGAATCGACTACTAGGTCGTGACCCCTTCAATGGCCGATCTCATCCGGTCGGTCGAGATCTATTCCAGCGAGCGGTTCTCTGGTCACGCACCGCTGATCATCGGCTACGATTACAATGTTCAGCAATAAACCCCGTCACCGTCTCTCCCAGACCCCCGGTTCAGCGTCCGCAGCCTTGAATCAGTGGCCTGAAAAGGAAAGCCGTTTTGCCGCCATGGACACCAGCAACAATACCGGAAGCCCGATCAGGCTCGCAACCAGAAAAAAATTCGAATAACCAACCGCTTCTACGATGGTCCCGGAATATCCTCCCATGAGTTTTGGAAACAGGGTCATGAGTGAACTGAACAGTGCGTATTGGGTGGCTGTAAAGGAGACGTTGGTCAGGCTCGACATGAAAGCGACAAAGGCCGCACTGGCTATCCCCGCCGAAAGATTATCGGCCGACACCACGAAATAAAGAACCGTCAGATCATGGCCAGCATGGGCCTGGTACATGAACAGCAGGTTGGTCAGTACCGTCAGCAAGGCGCCCAGGAACAGGATCCGCATCACACCGAAGCGCATCGACAGGAAACCACCGAGAAATCCTCCGGCAATGGTCATGCATACCCCGAATGTCTTGACCACGCCCGCGATCTCGAGCTTCGAAAATCCGAGATCCTGATAAAACAGGTTGGCAATCACACCCAGCACGATATCCGAAACCCGGTAGAAACCGATCAGCCCGAGCAACAAGACCGAGGTCCTGAATCCATAACGGACAAAGAAATCCTCCACCGGAGAAACATAACTGTCCCGGGCCATTTCCCGATTGACCCATCCTCTCCGTATGACGAACCCTCCGATCAGGGCAGCGGCCACCAGTGCAAGGCCAAACCGCAGTGCCTCGACAAGAAAGCCGGCGAGATAGCCCGACACAAGTCCATCCGAAAACCCGGCTTTCAGTTCAGCCCCGATTCCGGATGTAACAAAGAATACAGAGATGAAAACGGCGACAGCTGCTAAGAAAAGAAGCAAGAACCGAAGGTAATCCGAAACGGAATGTTGGTCCTGTTGGCGGGTTTCGTGAGACGGTTCGTCAATGACCAGCGTTGTCACCAACCCGACCAGCATAGTGCACGCCATGACCAGGTAAGTCGATCTCCAGGCAGCATAGTTATAGACCTCCGGGTCAGCGCCAAAATAACTGGCCAGCAACAACGGCCCGGCTCCCGCAACGATCATGCCGAGGCGATATCCTGCCATGTACGAGGAGGCCATCACGGCCTGCAGTTCTTGCCCGGCCGATTCAATCCGGTAGGCATCGATGACGATATCCTGCGTTGCCGATGAAAACCCCAGGAACATCGCAGCCAGTGCAATCAGGATCAGGCTATGAAGGCCTTGGGCCGGGTCGGTTGCCGACATCCAGCATATCGCAGCCACGACGCAAAGCTGGGAAAGCAAAAGCCAGCCTCGTCTGCGTCCCAACCATTTACTTAGCAAGGGAACCGGAAGACGATCGACCAGCGGGGCCCAAAGGAATTTGAAGGAATAGGAAAGCGCTGCCCAGCTAAAAAATGTCACCGCAGCTCGGTCTACTCCGGCCTCCCTCAGCCACAAGGACAGCGAGGAAAAGATCAGCAGGATCGGAATTCCCGCCGAGAAACCCAGAAAAAGCATGGTGAGAACGCGCGGATGTACAAAGGCCCTCAAGGCCTCGCGCATATTCCGTCTTTGACCATCAGCCGATGACACGGATAATTC
Organism: Methylococcaceae bacterium UBA1147; assembly: GCA_002311315.1. Classification (GTDB taxonomy): domain Bacteria; phylum Pseudomonadota; class Gammaproteobacteria; order Methylococcales; family UBA1147; genus UBA1147. The sequence continues at coordinate 39,515 of DBZZ01000061.1, forward strand.
AGACATCGAATGAAATCATCATCTGGCCCTAAGAGGGTCTCGGTAACAAATCATTGTTCCATCCAAAAGGTGCATCCGAATTCGCTGACAGGCCCGTACATTGACCGCTTCTCTTTTTCACCAAACGGACAACAAGCAATGATGATCAGACTCCGACCATTCGCATTTGATCAATGATAGCAGATCGATTTGTCCGTTTACTTTTTCCTCCAACATCATTATGTATTAGAATGGAGTGCTTTTCGGTGACTAACCAATCTCCGCCTGCTTGTGGGCTTTTCAGACGTCCACTGGCGTTATTTACCTAACTGAACAAGAACATGTACCAGTACAACGAAGTAGACCAGGCGCTTGTCAAGCAAAGAGTTGCCCAGTTCCGCGACCAGACACGGCGTTTTCTTGACGGCAAACTGACTGAAGATCAGTTCCGCCCCCTGCGCCTGATGAACGGTCTCTACCTGCAAACACATGCACCAATGCTCAGGATCGCCATCCCCTACGGACTGCTGTCTTCAGAGCAACTGCGGATGCTAGCGCAAATTACCCGTGAATACGACAAGGGTTATGCGCATTTCACTACCCGGCAGAATATCCAGTTAAACTGGCCGGCGCTGGAACGGGTTCCAGATATTCTGGCCGACCTAGCCAGCGTACAGATGCACGCGATCCAGACCAGTGGCAACTGCATCCGCAACGTGACCAGCGACCCATTAGCCGGAATCGCTGCGGACGAGCTTGAAGATCCGCGCCCTTATTGTGAAATCATCCGTCAATGGTCGACCCTGCATCCTGAATTTGCCTTTCTTCCGAGGAAGTTCAAGATCGCAGTAAGCGGAGCCTCTAGTGACCGCGCAGCAACCCAGGTTCACGATATCGGTCTTCACCTGGTTCAATCCTCACAGGGTGAAACAGGCTTTGAAGTCCTGGTCGGTGGAGGGCTTGGCAGAACACCCGTCATCGGGCAGGTCATTCGCCCATTCCTCGAGAAAAAACACCTTCTTTCCTATCTGGAAGCCATCTTGCGCGTATACAACCGGCTTGGCCGCAGGGACAACAAGTACCGTGCCCGGATCAAGATTACGGTCAGGGAAACCGGTCTAGACAAATTCAGGGAACTGGTCGAGGCAGAATGGACTCGAATTCGTGGAAGCATGGAAGTCGAGGTCGAACGTTATGAAGAGATGCAGGCTTATTTTTCCATGCCCGCCTACAAGGAGGCAGTTGAGCCACATCAAGCCCTGCAGAGAAATCAAAACCAGGATGCCGGATTTGCAACCTGGCTCAGGTACAACACGACCGAACACAAGGTGCCCGGCTATTCGGCGGTATACCTTTCACTGAAGGCTCCCGATGTGCCTCCGGGCGACATCACCGAATCACAACTGGATACGGTGGCCACACTCGCAGATCGATACAGCTTTGGACAGGTCCGAACCACCCACCGGCAAAATCTTGTTCTGGCCGATGTCAGGCAATCGGAACTGTTCGACCTTTGGCAAAAACTGGTTTCGCTGAATCTCGCAACCCCGAACATCGGCACCCTGACTGACATAATCTGCTGCCCAGGGCTGGATTTCTGCAGTCTAGCCAATGCCGGTTCCATCGAGATCGCAGCGGAAATCAACAAGGTCTTTGACGATATCGACTACCTGCAGGACTTGGGAGACATCAAGATCAATATCTCCGGCTGCATGAACGGCTGTGGGCATCAGAGCGTTGGGCACATCGGCATCCTCGGGGTCGACAAGAAAGGTGTCGAATGGTACCAAATCACACTGGGCGGTTCCTCGCACAACGAGGCAGCCATTGGCAAGCGGCTGGGTCCAGCTGTTTCAAAAGCAAAGCTTGTCGATACGCTTTCCAAAATTCTCCATGTTTACACGGAAAACCGAACCACAGATGAACCCTTCCTGGATACGATGAATCGAATTGGAATCCAGCCATTCAAAGAACGAGTCTATGCAAATCATTAAACACGCCAAGATCGTCAGCGATCACTGGACCCATGTGGCCGATGGGCCGATCCCGTCGGAGGGATGTATCAGCGTCTCCTTCGCCCGATGGAAAGACCAAAGAACGGAGCTGCTTTCAAGGGTTGATGCCCTGGGGCTCAGGGTTTCATCGGAAGACCCCATTGAAGAAGTCGCCGATGATCTGGATCGATTCCAGATGATCGGACTGGATTTCCCGGTATTCACCGATGGACGATTGTTTTCCGTCGCAAGAACCTTGAGAGACCAGTACGGGTACCAGGGTGAAATCCGTGCCATGGGCGGTTTCATACGCGACCAGATATTCTTCCTTTCCCGAGTCGGCGTGAACAGTTTTGAGATGGAAGAAGGTTCCGACCTTCACGGAGCCCTCTCCGCGCTTGATGACTTCTCAGTGAATTACCAGGTTTCGAGCGATGGTCGGTAACTGATCGGACATCGCTCGGCTCTTCAGTCCCTTAACCCCCCGAAATCGACCGGGAGATATTGATCCCCTTGAGCACGTTGATTGCCTGGATCAAGGGGTAATCGCGGGCAATCGTCTGGTTATCGGCAACCTCCTTTTTCGACTTCTCTGAATCTTCATTCCCGTTCGTCAGGTGGTTGGAAAGGTCCGACTCGCTGATCGGTCGGATTCCCGGGTTTTCCAGTTCCTCCAGCCGGACCCTGGAAAGCAGGATATCGGGAACAATCCCTTCTGCCTGGATTGAGCGGCCCGCAGGTGTGTAATACCTGGCCGTCGTCAATTTGACAGCGCCGCCATTGCTGGTCGGAACGACCGTCTGAACCGACCCTTTGCCAAAGGACTTTTCTCCCATGATCACCGCTCGCTTGTGATCCTGCAAGGCGCCAGCAACGATTTCTGAGGCTGAGGCCGACCCGGCATTGATCAGTACAACGATCGGAGCTCCGGCCAGGATTTCGTTCGGTGTCGCCTGGTACTTGAATTCGGAGTCTTCCATCCGTCCTTCGGTATAAACTATCAGGCCACTGGTCAGGAATGCATCGCTGACCGTAACCGCTGCGTTCAACACACCGCCGGGGTTATTTCGAAGATCCAGTACCAGCCCCTTCAGTTTCCCGTTGTTGGCTTCCTCCAGGTCACGGAGATTCTTCCTGAGACCTTCTCCAGTGCGTGACTGGAAGCTGCTGATACGGACATAACCGTAACCGTCTTCGACCATCCTGCTGCGGACGCTCCTGATCTTGATGACATTCCGCACAATCTTTATGGTGAACGGCCGTTCCTCCTTTCCACGCACCACGGTCAGCGTAATTTCACTCCCAGGTTCACCGCGCATGGTCTTTACCGCTTTTTCCAGTGTCATTCCTTTCACCGGTTTCCCATCCAGACGAATGATCAGGTCGCCCGCTTCCACGCCCGCACGCTGGGCCGGGGTATCGTCAATGGGTGAAATTACCTTGATGAAACCGTTCTCCATGCCAACTTCTATACCGAGTCCGCCGAACTGGCCAGTGGTCCCCACCCGCAAATCATTGTATTGTTCCGGATCGAGGTACGTCGAATGCGGGTCGAGGCCAGCCAGCATGCCCCGAATCGCGTCTTCGAGAATTTTCTGGTCGGAAACTGGCTCGACATAATCCTTCTGGATGCGCCCGAACACTTCGCTGAAAGTTCTCAGCTGGTCAAACGGAACGCTCAAGGCACTGTCGTCGGCAAACACGACACCCGCAGCACTGGCAAACATTCCAAACAGGGCTCCTGTCAGGAACACGAAAATCTTCTTTCTAGTCATCACCCACATGCTCCCCGGCCATCTTTGACGTCTGACTGGCGTCCAGATTCCTCCTTTCGCTGGCCCACACTCGTCTAGCCATCACTTTCCAGGCTGGATTTCTCGAATAACATTGTCACCCAACGTGACCCTTGCGGCCTTTCCTACACCATTTCAGAGGATTCAACGGTTTTCCGCCCTTGCGCACCTCGAAATACAGGGCCGGAACCGAACGGCCGCCGCTTCGGCCTACCGTAGCGACCTGGTCCCCGGCTTTCACTCGATCGCCCACCACCTTGTAAAGGCTCTGGTTGAAAGCATACAGCGTCATGTACCCCTTTCCGTGATCAACGATCATCAACAACCCGTAACGCGGAAGCCAGTCCGCATAAACCACACGCCCATAGGAAACTACTCGTACCGAGTCACCCTCACTCGCGGTGATCAATACACCGTTGAGTTGCCCGGCCGCCGTCTGACTACCGAAGCGCTCGCTCAGCTTTCCCTTGACTGGCCAGGGCAAACGACCCCGAAGAACAGCAAAGGATTTCGTTTCACCGTCGTCAAAAGGAAGATCAAGGGCCGCCTGTTCGACGGAACGGATCAGTTGCTGAACCGAACGTTCGTCATCTCTCAGCTGTTGAAGTTCATTGTTCCGGCTTTGAAATTGACTGTCCAGCCCAGACAGCAAAACCTTGCGCGCCTTTCGTGACCTAGTGAGCGACTCTACCTCGGTTTGCTTCTGCTTCTGCAAACGGCGCAAATTCTGACTTCCGGCCAGAGCCTTTTGTTCCTTCAGCTGCAGTCCCTGCCTCAATTCATCGAACACCTTGATCTGCTTAACGCGGGAATTGTTGAAGTAATCGTAATAGGTCAACAGGCGACCAGCCTTGACGGGGTCTTTCTGGTTCAACAGCAGTTTCAGGCGCTCCTGACGCCCCATCGCATGGGCTGAACGAACCTGCCGGGCCAGCGATTTCTTGTAATGGCTGATGCGCTCCTGGTTCCTGTTGCGTTCCAGGCGAATCTGTTCCAGCTTGTTCTGCTGCTGCCTGATCTGGTCATTCAGACCTTTGAGTGCATTGGCCATCTGCCCTTGGCGACGCTCGTTCTCTCTCAATGCCGACCGTGCCGAATCCTTCTTGCCCCGGATGCCGCCAAGCTCTTGCTGAAGGGCATGAATGCGCTGCTGCAACTGCTGAAGTTGTTTCCGGTTTGCATCAGGCCCAGCCCACACCGAATGCGGACACAAAGCAAAAGCGAAAAACAGGCTATAAAGAACTGACTGCGAGATTGCCCGCATTTTTATCTGACCGCAGGAGAGAACGTCCGGTCATTTCCGGTGGTACCTCCAACCCCATCAATTCCAGAAGCGTAGGCGCCACATCGGCAAGGCTACCGCCGTCCTTTAGTTCAACGGTGCCTCCGAGATAGACCAGAGGAACGGGATTCAAGGTATGCGAAGTCGAGGATTGCCCACTGACCGAATCAACCATCTGTTCCACATTGCCATGATCGGCTGTAATCAACAGCTGCGCGCCTGTCTTTTCAACCGCCTCTGTAATCCGTCCCAGGCATTCATCAATGGTTTCAACAGCTGAAATGGCGGCCGTCATCATCCCAGTATGCCCGACCATGTCACAATTGGCATAGTTGCAAACGATAACGTCGTAACGACCTTCTTCCAATGCCGAAACCAGATGATCGGTAATCTCATTGGCGCTCATCTCCGGCATCTGATCGTAAGTCCGAACCCGTGGCGATGGCACCAGAAGCCTGGATTCCCCGGGGTAGGGCTTGTCGATACCCCCGTTGAAGAAATAGGTCACATGAGCATATTTCTCAGTCTCGGCCAGCCGGAGTTGCTTGATCCCGTGGCGCGACAAGTATTCACCCAGGCAGTTCGGAATCCTTTCACGCGGGAAGGCGATAGGAAAATCGAATTCGTAGTAATAGGGGGTCAACGTCACCAGCTGGCCCAGCTCCGGAACCCGCTCGCGCTCGAAATCTGAAAAATCAGGGCTCGTTAAGGCACGGACGAACTGCCTCACCCGATCTGCCCTGAAATTCATGAATACAAGGACGTCACCATCCTCGATCCGAACCGGTTCCTCGCCCTCAGGAACAATTGCGGTCGCCCGCACAAATTCATCCGATTCGCCACGGTCGTAAGCCTGCAGCAAAGCTTCCTCGGCCGTCGCGCAATAGCGCTCGGCCTTGCCCTGTACAATCAGGTCGTAGGCTTTGCTAACCCTCTTCCATCGGGTATCGCGATCCATCGCATAAAACCGTCCGATCAGTGACCCGAACCGACCTTTTCCGACTTTTTCAAACACCGATTCCATTGCGACGATGGAACGTCGGGCACAGATGGGCAGGGTATCCCGACCATCCAGGAAGGCATGGACATAAACCCGATCACACCCCCTGTTGACAGCAAGTTCGGTCAGGGCATGAATATGTTCTTCATGGCTGTGTACGCCTCCGGAGGACAATAGTCCGATGATGTGCACCGCCTTGCGTTTGGTGATCGCGAGATCGACAGCGTTGCAGAAAACGGGATTGGTCTGGAAGCGGCCATTGTCCAGGTCAGCGTTGATCCTGGCAAAGTCCTGGGGCAACAGACGGCCGGCACCGATGTGGAGATGGCCAACCTCAGAATTTCCCATCTGGTGGGCCGGCAACCCGACAACCGGGCCCGAACAGCCCAGCTGGGTATGAGAATGCCGCTCCAGCAGGGAGTCCCAGATCGGCGTATTGGCCAGGGCAACCGCATTGTTCTCATCTGATCCGTTACAGCCGAAGCCGTCGAGGATCAGCAAAACCGTGGATCTTATCGAACCCGGTCGCAACATCGAATCTTCGCTCACTCCCACCTGTCCTGTCCAATCCAGCGCATCGACACTCTGTTTCTGTCCGCGCTGAGCCGCCCAAACGGCGCAATTACATTCTATATCGATTTCAGGCAAAGGTCTTTAAAGAATTATTGTTTCTGCCACAAAAACTCCCCGTTTTGAATGTAGCTTTCGAAAATGCTATACGCCACTGCCATTATTACCGCCACATTGCACTCGTCAACGACCCGGATTGCAAGCAAATACGCTGCTTCAGAAGCCGTGAATTCGAAACAGGAACCGACCACCCACCCGACTTTTTTCATCAACAGTCGGACCTGGATCAGACGCCGCTACGCCATTCGTCAACCTGGGCAATTCTTTATTGGGGCACGCCCCGATCCACAAAATCATTTATAATCTGTGGTCTTAACCCAAGGGTTTGCCTTTTTGCTACAGCCTCCAACCACAAAAACCGCAAACTTGCGATTCACAGAACCGTTTCTTGTTACTGATTCTGTAACCACCACCAAATTAAAGACGAGATTTTTTAATGGATCGAATGATTGAATTTGCCAGTAACCACTGGATTCTTTTCTCTGCACTAGGACTCATGGTTTACCTGTTACTACAGGACCTTGTTGAAACCCTGATGGGCAAGCACAAAACTGTTTCTGCCATTGGCGCGGTCGAACTGATGAACAAGGACGAGGTCACAGTCATCGATGTTCGGGAAGCGTCCGAATTCATCAAGTCGCACATTGAAGATTCGGTCAACATGGCATCGACCAAACTCGACAAAAAGATCAATGAACTGGACAAGTACAAGAACGATCTGGTCATCGTTGCCTGTCAAACCGGAACCCGTTCTCCGGCAGCCTGCAGCAAACTGATCAAGAACGGTTTCACCAATGTTCACTTGCTAAAGGGAGGGATACAGGCGTGGGAAGATCTGAACCTGCCCATTCGCAAGTCAAAACCCAAGCATCGAGCCTAGTCCGGGGGTCACCTTGGCAATTGTTTGATCTGGCCGCTGGCTGACTTTAGACTAGCCAC
>DBZZ01000061.1:47291-47995 GCA_002311315.1 Methylococcaceae bacterium UBA1147
AATTCATCTTAAAGATGTCTCCCTGGAAACCCCGAATTCTCCATCCATCTTCACCGAGAAGTGGGATCCCAAGGTGGAAGTAAACCTTTCAAGCAATGCCCAGCCCTTGCAGAACAACCTGTTCGAGGTCTCCCTGACAGCAACCATCACCGTCAAGATCCAGGACAAAACAGCTTACCTGGTTGAAGTCTGCCAGGCCGGAATCTTTTCCATCTCTGGCTTGAGCGAAAACGAAATGGGCCCGATGCTTGGAAGCTTCTGCCCCAACCTGCTGTTTCCTTACGCACGGGAAGTCGTATCCGATCTGGTCATCAAGGGCGGCTTTCCCCCGATGCTCATGGCGCCGGTCAACTTCGATGCGGTCTACGCGCAGCACCTTAAGCAAATGAAGGAAAAGCAATCACCCTCAAACATCAGCATCAACTGACGGGAGTTACAGCGTGGCCTCGGTCTGTGTGCTAGGAGCGGGCTCATGGGGGACTGCCATGGCCATACTCATTGCCCGCAATGGTCACCAGACCTGCTTATGGGGAAGAAACAGGGAACACCTTGCCGACCTCAAGGCAAACCGCTGTAATGCGCGCTACCTGCCCAACATTGAGCTTCCGGAAAACCTCCAGTTCAGCTCAGCCCTTGAAGAATGCGTTCAAAACCAGGACATTGTACTGGTGGCAGTACCGAGCCACGCATTTCGATCCACGCTG